>JAMPXZ010000029.1 GCA_023700925.1 Oligoflexia bacterium
CGACGTCCTGGGGCCCGTGAGCTTCGGCAAGAAGGAGGAGGCGATCTTCCTTGGCCGTGAGATCGCGCAGCACCGGGATTACTCGGAGCAGACCGCGCAGACGATCGATCGCGAGGTGCGCGACATCGTCGAGCGCAACTACCGTCGTGCCCGCGAAATCCTCGTGACCCGGCTCACCATCCTGCACGAGCTTGCGAAAGCCCTGCTCGAGTACGAGACTCTCGATGGTGACGAGGTCGAGCGGATCATCCAGGGCCTCAAGATCGAGCGTCCCGCTCCATTGAGCGTGAATGGCAACACGCCTCCGGCGTCCACTCCCGTGGCCACGCCCGACGGCAGAACCGAGACAGGAGGGGGGCCCGCGCCGGCACCGATGCCTGCGTAGTTTGCAGAAAGAGGGGATTCGCCGCCTACGCCCGTAAAGAACATTGGGAGATCTGCTCAATAACCTTCAGTCCAGCGTGAGATTCATCGATCTCATCGATATCGGGATTGTCGGGTTCATCGTGTACCGCGTGCTTTTGCTCATCAAGGGCACCCGTGCGATGCAGATGCTGACCGGCCTCGGTATCCTGGGGATCGCGTTCTTCGTTTCGTCGACTCTCGAGCTTTTCACCACTCACTGGGTCCTTTCGTATTTCTTCGATTACCTGATCCTCATTGTGATCGTGCTTTTCCAGGACGACCTGCGGCGCGCGCTCGCGCATGTCGGCAAGAACCCGTTCTTCGCCGCCGCCTCGGCGGAAGAGGAACGCGAGATGGTGGACGAGATCGCCCGCGGGGCCACACGCCTGGCGCGCGAGCGGATCGGCGCGCTGATCGTGATCGAGCGCGAGACCGGCTTGAAGAATTTCATCGATACCGGCTCCAAGGTCGAGTCGCGGGTAAAGTCCGAGCTGCTGTACGCGATCTTCACGCCGACGTCTCCGATCCATGATGGCGCCGTGATCGTGCGCGAAGGGCGCCTGGCCGCGGCCGGTTGCTTTTTGCCGCTTTCCAAGGATCCCAACATCGACAAGCGCTACGGCACGCGACACCGGGCGGCTCTGGGTTTGACCGAGGATACCGACGCGATCGTCGTGCTGGTTTCGGAAGAGGCTGGCGAGGCACACCTGGTCAAGAACGGGAAGATCACCACCAACCTCAATGAGCAGGAGCTGCGCCAGAGCTTGTCGGCGCTATTGGACCTCTCGCGGACGCAGATGAACCTGCCCCGGCGGATGCGCGGCTGGATCCACGCGGCCCAGGCCCGCACGAGAAGAGAAGACTGACGCCATGGAAAAACTCTGGCAAATGCTGCTCACCAATGTCGGCACGAAGCTGATTTCGATCGCGATCGCCGTGGTGCTCTGGTTCGTGGTCCTTGGGTCACGGAACGTCGAAGCGACCAAGGAGATCCCGCTCGAGGTGATCACGCCGGCGGACATCATTCCGGCGAACGAGATTCCCGAGAAGATCGCCTTCCGTCTCTCCGGCCCCAAGGCTTTCCTGCGCGCGGTGCTCGACCGTCGCGAGGATCCGATCCGCGTCAACTTGTCCGGTGCGAAGCCAGGCTTGGTGACCTACCGGTTCTTTTCGGACAATATCCGTCTGCCCATCGGCGTGAAGGTGCTGTCGATCAACCCGACGGCTATCCTGATCAAGCTCGAGTATCTCAAACGCCGCGAGGTCCCGGTCCGTCCCGTCTTGCGGGGGGCGCCGCCAGAAGGATATCGCGTCGCTCGAAGCGTCGTGAAGCCCGAGACCGTGCGGATCAAAGGTGCCGAAAGCCGCGTTGACGGCGTTACCGAGGTGCAGACCACGCCGGTGGACATCAGCGGGATCCGGCAAAGCCTCGAGAAAGAGGTAGCCCTCGATATCGCGAGGTACAGTGTCCAGCTCGACAGCCCGATGCCGCATCTTTTTGTCGATGTGGAGGCGATGTCCGCCAATTTCAGGATCAAGAACGTGGACATTCGCGTTCTCTCTTCTTATAAAGTCCGTTTGGATGAGAAGGCCGTGACCGTACTGGTGCGCGCGGACCAGGGCGAGCTGAAGTCGTTGGATCGCAGCAAGGTGTACGCCGTGGTCGACCTCAAAGGAATGCCCAAGGGGCGCTATCTCCGTCCCGTCAAGGTCATGCTCCCTGAGGAGCTGGGCCTGGTGAAGGTCATCCCTGACAAGGTCAACGTGACGCTGTACTAGGCGCGCGCGGTACGGTCGAAGCGGCCGCTTCAGAGGAAAGTATCGGGAGAGTTATGAAGACCAGGCTTTTTGGAACCGATGGAATTCGCGGAATGGCAAACGAGCACCCCATGACGGGCGAGATCGCCATGGCGGTCGGCCGGGCGGTCGCTCATGTCCTGATGAATCACCAGATGGGGGTTCGAAACTCGCTGCCGGTGGGGCTCAAGCCGCTGGAGTCCTCCAAGCCCGTCCGGCGCGCCAAGGTGGTCGTAGGCAAAGACACGCGGATATCGGGCTACATGATCGAGCAGGCCATCGCCTCGGGGATCTGCTCGATGGGCGCCGACGTGATTCTGATCGGGCCGCTCCCCACGCCGGGAGTCGCCTTCGTCACCCAGAGTATGCGGGCGGATGCCGGCGTCATGATCTCGGCTTCGCACAATCCGTATTATGACAACGGTATCAAGATTTTTTCCGCGGATGGGTACAAGCTGCCCGATGACATGGAGGCCGAGATCGAGCGGCTGGTCGCCACGCGGGAGATCGAGAAGTTCCGCCCGACGGGCGATCTTGTCGGCAAGGCGTATCGCATCGATGACGTCCATGGGCGATACCTGGTCTTCCTCAAGAGCCTTTTTGCCAAGGACATGGACCTGCTCGGATATCGCGTGGCCCTCGACTGCGCGAATGGCGCCGCTTACAAGGTCGCTCCGCTCGTGTTCGAGGAGCTCGGGGCCGAGGTGATCAAGAAGGGCGTCAGCCCGAACGGTCTCAACATCAATGACAAGTGCGGGGCGCTTCACCCGGAGGGCATCGCCGGGGCGGCGATCGAATACCGCGCGGACATCGGGATCTCACTCGACGGAGACGGCGACCGCTGCATCCTTTCGGACGAGAACGGCGAGATCGTGGATGGCGACCAGATCATCGGGCTCTGCGCGATCGAGATGGCCCGCCAGGGCGAGCTGAAAAAGAACACCGTCGTGACGACGCCGATGTCCAACGTCGGCCTGGAGCTGACGCTGCGCGAGCACGGTATCGCCATGGTGCGCGCGCAGGTCGGGGATCGTTATGTCGTCGAAAGCATGCGCAAGAACGGCTTCAATCTCGGGGGCGAGCAGTCGGGGCATATCGTTTTCCTCGATCACGCGACGACGGGGGACGGCGTCGTGGCGGCGCTCAAGGTCCTTGAGGCCATGCGAAGGACCGGCAAGCCGCTGTCGGAGCTGAAAAAGGCCATCCGGCTTCTGCCGCAGGCCCGTTCGGATATCCGCGTTACCAGGAAGGAGCCGTTCGAAAGCAAGGAGGAGATCGCTCACGCGATCGCCACGGCTCAGTCCACGCTTCAGAATCGCGGTCGGGTCTTCGTCCGGTACTCCGGCACGGAGCCTTTGGCCAGGGTCCTCGTCGAAGGCGAGGACGCCGAGCAGATTCAGCAGCTCTGCGAGCGCATCGCCAGCAGCATTCAGAAACATCTGGGATAGGGACAGGGGCATCTACCATGACCTATCAGCCGCGCCTCGGCGTCAATATCGATCACATCGCGACTCTCCGGCAGCTCCGGAACACGCCGTATCCGGATCTTCTGGAGGCGGCCCGCCTCTGCGAAGCGGCGGGAGCCGAGCAGATCACCGTGCACCTGCGCGAGGACCGGCGCCATATTCAGGATGCGGACGTGAAGCGCTTGCGCGCCGAGCTCAGGGTGCCCCTCAATCTCGAGATGGCCGCGACCGACGAGATGGTCCGGATCGCGGGCCGTATCCGGCCGGACTGGGCCTGTCTCGTGCCCGAAAAGCGGAACGAGGTGACGACCGAAGGCGGCCTCGATGTCGTGAAAAACAAGAAGCGGGTCGAACTCGCGGTGAAGAAGCTGCAGAAGGCCGGCATCCGCGTCAGCCTGTTCGTGGAGCCTTCGCTTGAGGCCATGGCAGTGGCAAGCGAGCTCGAGGCCGATGCGGTTGAGCTGCACACGGGGCTTTTTTGCCTCGCGGCCCAGGGTGCGCTGGGTGCCCGGTCGCCGCGCAAATCGGAGACGGAGCTCGAGCGCATTCGCAAAGCCGGGCTCGCGGCGCGGAAGCAGGGCCTTCATGTCCATGCGGGCCATGGTTTTGACTACGAAAACGTACGCAGGGCCGCGCTGCTTGAGGTGAAGGACGCCCACGGTCAGCCGGTTCCGCTCATCGAAGAGTACAATATCGGACACGCGATCGTTTGCCGTGCCGCTCTGGTCGGCATGGAGCGCGCCGTCCGTGAAATGATTTCGGCGATTCTCGCGCCATAAAGAGGAGATCTCAAGAAATGACGTGGAACCTGAGGATTTGCAGTAGCGCGGAAATGCAGGAGCTGGACCGGGTCGCCGACAGTGAGTTCGGTCTCAGTCCGGCGATCCTGATGGAGAACGCGGGCCGGGCCGCTTCGCAGATCATCCTGGAAAGGTTTCCGCGCGCCGGGCGTGACACGGAGATCCTGGTTTTCGCGGGCAAGGGCAACAACGCGGGGGACGCCTTCGTGGTGGCGCGCCGGCTGATCTGCCTGGATCGCAAGGTCCGTGTCTTCCATCTTCACACGGAAAGCGGGTACAAGGACGCCGCGCTCAAGAATTTCCAGATCCTCAAAAAGATGAAGGCAAAGCTCGTTTCCCTGGAGTCTCCGGGCGAGCTTCAGGCCTTCTTCGAGAGTTCTCCGGGCCCGTTCACTATCGTGGATGGGATCCTGGGCACTGGCTTCAAGGGGGATCTCGAAGGCATCTATTACGACATCGTCGAGCTCATCAATAAAGCGAAGGCTGATGAGGTGATCTCGCTCGACATTCCCACCGGGGTGAGTGGTGACACCGGCGCCATGGGTGGTACCTCGGTAATGGCATCGTTCACGATCTCGTTCGGCTTTCCGAAGCTCGGTCATTTTCTGCCGCCCGGCGCGGGAAGGCGGGGCGAGCTGATCAACGTCGATATCTCGCTCCCGCCGAAGTTCCGGCGGGAAGGGGACAAGTTCCTGCTGATGAAGCGGCCGCTCGCTGAGATGCTGAAGGAACGCGATCGTTACGGGCACAAGAACGCTTTTGGCCACACGCTGCTCGTCGGCGGCAGTCCGGGCCGCATCGGGGCGATCGCCATGGCGGCTCGCGCGAGCCATAAGATGGGTACGGGCCTCGTGACGGTGGCCTCGTGGCAGGACTGCTTCCAGCCGCTGCTCATCAAACTCCCGAGCGAAACGATGGTCTTGCCGGTCCATCTCAGCGGTCCCGAGTACGAGCAGTACAAGCGGAGCCTCAATACCTATTCGAGCATTGTCGTGGGCCCGGGGCTCGGAATGCGGCCCGAGGGGCGGCAGGTCATCGAGGAGCTGCTGCAGATCTACAGCGGTCCGATGGTGGTCGACGCCGACGCGTTGAACCTGATCGCGGATTATCGGCTGCATGATCTGCTCGTACGTCGTCGCGGCCCGACGGTCCTGACCCCGCATCCGGGCGAGATGTCGCGCTTCCTCGGCGTGAGCAAGGAGGCAGTGGTGCGCGATCCGGTCAAGGCGGTGAAAGACGCCGTCGCGATGACCCACGCGACCGTGCTTCTCAAGGGCGCGGCGACGCTGGTGTCCTCGCCGGAGGACGTGCTGTACCTGAACCACTATCCGAACGACGGCATGGCGACCGCGGGCAGCGGTGACGTGCTGGCGGGAATGATCGGCGGACTTCTGGGGCAGGGGATGCAGGCCTTTCAGGGAACGCTTCTGGGGATTTATCTTCACAGTCTTGCGGGCGATTACGCCGCGAAAAGCTTCGGTCATCGCAGTATGACCGCGCAGGACATTATCGAGAACATCAGCAATGCCTTCAAAGACATCAAAGCGGTCGCAGAATCCTCCGTCCCCATGGAAGGACGCGCCAAGCTCCTCTGAGCTCGGCGTCACGGCGCTGGCTCGCGCGCTCGCCGCGGAGCTGCAGGCGGGTCACCGGGTCTTTCTCGAAGGGCCGATGGGCGCTGGCAAGACGTTCTTCGCGCGTGCGCTGCTCTCCGCCCTGGGCGTGCGGCAGCCGCCGGAGGGCAGCCCCTCCTTTGCCATCGCGCACGAGTACGACTCGCGCCGGGGCGAGGTCGTTCACATGGACCTCTACCGCATCAAGGCCGAAGCGGAGCTCGAGGAGGCCGGAATCCTCGCTTACTTCTGGGAGCGCGAGCTGATCGCGATCACCGAATGGCTCTCCAACTGGCCTGAGCTTCTGGCCAGGATTCAAGCCACGGGCGTGTGTTGGAAGGTGGAGCTGCAGTTCGATCCTGCCGATGAGTCGCGCCGGGACGTCCGGATATTTCGGCTTACGCCGTCTTAGCGGCGGGGGACTTCGCGCTCAGGAGCTTGAGGGCGGCATCCACTTTGGCGAGCAGGCTCTTCGGCGAAAGAATCGCCACGACGCCGCGGCACGACTCGTTGGGGCCGGCCCGCAGGAGCAGGAGCCATTCAGTGCCTTGGACGCCAAAAGCCGCTCGGATGACGTTGCGATCGCTCATCTGGTTCGTCGTGGTGCCAGGAGGCGGTAGCTCCAGATAACCGCTTTTCACGAAGTAGTTCCAGAGCGACGGGGCGATGGACGGATCCCACTGCAAACCGTTCCAGAGCGTGAGCTTGGTGGTTGCGCCGGTGTAGGCAGTGGCGATGAAACGGTTGACGGTGCCTTCGGGCCGGAAAGCGAGAAAGAGCGCAGCCGTGGCGCCATGGTCGAGCAGATAGGCGATACCAAGGCCGAGTGGATCCTTGCCGTTCTGGAGCTGACTGAGGTGCCACTGAATCAGAGGAGACGCCGCCTGCCGGCGCTTGGAGCGCGAGACGCGGTGAATGCTGGCCGGTGTAAAGTTGGGCGACGCGGCAGACGCTTCTAGCGGCGCTTCGGGCACTGATTCCGGCAGGGCAGGCCTGGTGAAATCGGCGCCTTTGGATATCTCTGGTTTCGGCGGAAGCTTCGTGGCGCGGGAGGGCGGCGCCGCTGGTGGCTTCGCGTCGAGCTTTTTACGGTTGAGCAGCTTCGTGATGCTCGGCATTTCCGCCAGATGACTCGAGGTCTTCTCGTCCAACGTGAATGGAGAGAACTGTTCCTCGATCTCCTCGGGCGTTAAATGCCGTTTGGTTTTTGATGAATTTCTGCTCTTCATTCAGAAGCCTTTCCCTTCTCTCTTCGGCATTTGACAGCAGAACTGCAGTCTGGCACCGCATCTTCGTGATAAAGTTACTGAAATTACGTTTGTTTGGGCCGCCTACAGCGGCTAGAGTTTTCTGACAAAAGAGCGACTAAAGATCTTTGGATTATTAGTTGACGCTACAGCTATGGCATGATACGCCCTGTGTAGGAATTGTGAGAGGGAAAGGGAGAAAAAACAATGCGTTTGACCTCAAAAGGACGGTATGCGGTCCGTGCGATTCTGGACCTGACTTTTAACTCGAATGGTCGTCCTGTACGCTTACAGGAGATTTCCGAGCGCCAGAAGATTTCGCTCCATTACTTGGAGCAGCTCTTCCGCCGCCTTCGCAAGGGTGCGGTTGTAAAGAGTGTTCGCGGCCCAGGGGGCGGCTATGTGCTGTCCCGCTCGATGGACGAGATCTCGATCAAGGACGTGCTGGTGAGCGTGGGTGAGAACATCAACCCGGCGCGTGATCTGATCGGCTCCGGTGACATCAAGAGCGACACCGTCGAGTTCGTGTTGACCAAGACTTACTTCGAGAACCTTGGCTTGATCATGCAAGAATATCTTACGACGACCTCCGTCGGTGACCTGATCCGCAAGGCGCGCGGCACGCAAGAGCTGCCGAAAGCGGCCGGAAACATGCTTGATATGGGGTTCCAGGTTCCTGCGGCGCAGTCCAATGTCGGAAAAGGCCGCGATCTATCTTGACGCTAACGCAGCGGCGCCTCTGAAGGCAGAGGTCCTCGAGGCGCTGAGCGGTGTTCTCAAGACAGAGAGCATTGGTTTTCCTTCCAATCCTTCCAGCGTTCATTCGCACGGTCGTAGTGCGAGACGCTTCCTCTTTGAGGCCCGGCAACAGGTAGCCCTGTCGCTTGGGTCTCAAGTGTTTTTGGATGAGCTGATTTTCACTTCCTCGGGCACTGAGTCCAATCAGCTCGCGCTTCGGCTGGCGCTCGAGTCGCGGCTTCTTCGCGGCGAGAAGCCGCATTGGATCCTCTCGGCCGCGGAACACGACTCGCTGGTTCAGATGCGCGCGTGGCTCGAGGAGCGCGGCGGTAAGGTCAGTGAACTCCCTTTGGATGCCGAGGGTCGCCCTCGGGTCGCCGAGCTTGATCGGCTGTGGCGGCCTGAGACGGCGCTCGTCAGTCTGATCTGGGTGAATAACGAGACCGGCGTGATCACGGATATCGCGGAGGCCTCGGCCCAAGTACGCGCGCGGGGCGGCTTGTTGCATCTCGACGCCGCGCAGGCGTGGGGCAAGCTTCCGCTCGATGCGCGAACAAGCGGCGCCGACCTTCTGGCGTTATCGGGTCACAAGATTGGTGCACCCGCCGGCACGGGCGCTCTCTGGGTGAGCCGAGCGTTTGCCGTAAGAAATGGCCGGCCGGTGCCGGCGATCGTCGGAAAGCAGGAGCAAGGCCGACGCGGCGGAACGGAGAATCTTCTGGGCGCGATCGGCTTGGGCGCGGCGGCCGCGGCGCTTGATCCGCGGAGCTGGGCGACGCGAGTCGGCGCGAGCAGGGATCGCCTGGAACGGGAGATTGTGGAACGGGTTCCGGGGGCGCGGATCAATGGCCGGGGGGCTGCGCGCGTGGCCAATACGATCAATCTGAATTTTGAGGGCGTGAAGCAGGATGGTCTGGTCCTGGCGCTCGATCTGGCCGGTTACTCGGTCAGCTCTGGCGCCGCCTGCTCCAGCGGCGTGGCGGAGCCTTCACGCGTACTGCTGGCCATGGGGCGGTCAGAGAGCGAAGCGCGCGCGGCCCTGCGGATTTCGCTCGCGGATGAGCTGCCTTGGGAGACAATGGAAGGGTTCCTGACGGCGCTGGCTGCCAGCGTGGCGCGACTGCGGGGACGGGGGGGCGCATGAAGCCTGACAGAGGGCGAGTCTTGGTCGGCATCAGCGGCGGCGCGGAGAGTGCCGTGGCGGCCGCCTTGCTCAAGAGCGAAGGCTATCAGGTCCAAGGGCTCTATCTCGCACAGGGGATGACACCCGAAGCGTCCAGCTCCACAGTGAAGACGGCTGCACAGCAGTCGGGTGTCGGCGCTGGCGAGCAGGCGCGCAAGGCCCGATGCTTGCGCAGCGATGCCGAGACCGCGCGTCGGATCTGCGCGAAGATCGGAATTCCGCTCCAGGTCGCGGATGTTTCGGATGAGTTCCACGACAAGGTAGTCGACCATCTGGTTCATGAGGCGATCCAAAGCCGCTCGATGGATCCTTGCGTGCCTTGCCATTCATCGATCCGGCTGGGATGGCTCGCGCGCAAAGCCGATGAGCTCGGCTACCGGTGGATCGCCACGGGCCACTATGCTCAGCTCGCGCAGGACGCGATTACGGGTCTTGCGCGGTTGCAGCGAGCCGTGGATGCGCAGGCGGATCAGAGCTTTTTGCTTTGGGGTTTGAATCAGAAAGTCCTCTCGCGCCTCGTGTTGCCTTTGGGTGGGTTGTCCCGGGGCATGGTGCGAAAGCTCGCCGATCAGTTCGGCATTCCCGTGAGGGAACCCTGTGATCCTGCCTCGGGTGTTTCGTGCCTGGGCGACGACGCGGCGGTCATTCGCCTGGTGGAGAGCAGCACGCCCGCGGGTCTTCGGGTGAAGGGCATGACCCGGACCTCCGAGGGCAAGGTGGTTGGCTCGCATCTGGGGCTGCATCGGTTTCGCGTGGGGCAGAAGGTCGGGGGGCTCGACCTTCCCACCGAAGGCAATAAGTCGTATTTCGTCCTCGGTTTCGATCTCAAGACCCATGGCCTGATCGTCGGTCCCGAGGAGAAGCTCCTCGCGCACGAGGTCCTGGCGCTCGGCGTGAACTGGATCCGGCCTGTCGATGGCCTGCGGCCCTTGCGCTGTTCGGCACGCATCGTCCCCTGGCAGCCGGACGTCGCGTGCTGGGTGACGCCTTTTGAAAACGGCACGGTCCATGTCCGGTTTGATCAGCCGCAGCGCGCGCTCAGTCCGGGACAGGCGATCGTCTTTTCGGATGCCGACGAGATCCTCGGCGGAGCCTGGGTCGAATCCTGATGGGCTCGTACCTCATCAAGACGTTGGGCTGCAAAGCCAACCTCTATGATAGCCAGCTGATCGAAGCGGAGCTGAAGAGGCGCGGCTGGGTTCGTTGGAACCCGGCGGAGCCCGCGCCTGGCGGCCCGCTCCTGTGCGTGGTGAACAGCTGTACCGTGACGGATGAAGCGGATCGGCAAACGCGCAAGCTCGCGGCCCGGCTCTTTCGTGAACATCCGGAGGCGCGGATCGTGGTCACCGGCTGCGGGGCCGAGATCGATCCGGAACGTCTCGCGTCCTCGCCCGGAATCCATTACCTCATCGGCAATCGTGACAAGCCCAGGCTCGTGGAGCTGATTCTGGAAAAGCTGCAAAGCGCGCCCGGCGGCACCCCCGAGGGCGCGGGGGCTCAGGTGCTCGGCGCGCCGGTGGGCTACGCCGAGATGCTGTCACGCCACCCGATGGACCGCGAATGGCCGCTGGTCGAGAGCGCTTTCGCCGCGCCCCCGGTCCATTCCGGCGAAGATCCGGGACGGACGCGGGCGTTTCTGAAGATCCAGGAAGGCTGCAACTCCTTCTGCACCTACTGCGTAATTCCCTATGGCCGCGGTCCGAGTCGCAGCCTGCGGCCGGAAGAGGCGGTGGCGCAGGTCCGGCAGCTCGTGGCGCAGGGAGTGCGGGAGCTGGTCATCACGGGTACCAATATCGGCGACTACGGCACGGACTGGTCGGAGCGGCCGCTCCTCGAAGAGCTGCTCGAGCTGATTTTCGAGCAGACCGAGCTTGAGCGCCTGCGGGTGAGTTCGCTCGATCCCACCGAGATCACGCCGTCACTCGTGGCGTTGATGGAACGGGAGAAGCGGTTTTGTCCTCATTTTCACGTTTCGCTTCAAAGTCCCGATAGCCGGATACTTCGCCTGATGAAGCGTCGCTATGGCTTTGAAGAGGTTCGCGAGTGTCTCGGGCGGATCGCCCGGATTCCCGCGCCGCCCGGCGGCGTCTTTGTCGGGATGGACTTGATCACTGGGTTTCCCGGGGAAAGCGCCGAGGACTTTGAACGCACCTGCGAGGTGCTCGAGGCGTTGCCGTGGACGCGCCTGCATGTCTTCCCTTATAGCGAAAGGGCGGGTACTCCGGCCGGGCGCCTCCCGGGCTCCGTGCCGCGTGAAGAACGCCTGAGTCGCGCCAGGAGGCTCAATGACCTGAGTCTCCGTCGGATGACCTCGCTTCATGAGAAACTGGTCGGTGCCAGACTCGATTCTGTGCTATTGGAACGCCCTCGGGGAAAAGAGGTTTCTGGCTATACTTCCAACTATTTACGCGTTATTTTGCCGACCATTCGGGGCGGCGCAGCAAATCCCCTGTTGAGAAATCAGCTGGTATCGGTTAAAGCCAAACAAATTCGGGTCAGTAGGGCTTCCGGCGAGGTTTTTTTTGAGGCGGATTGGCTGGATGACTGATTGTTGACAAGAATGCACCGCTATTATACGAATACCCCGCGTTGGTTGCTTTACAGTGGACGGATGCATCATGAATTTTGAGCGCTTACAGGAAAGACTGGGATATCGGTTCGGTGATCGGGCGATTCTTCTCCAGTCCATGACCCACACCTCGTACGGACATGAATTTCTCCACGACAAGCCTATTGCCATGCGGGACAACGAGCGCCTGGAGTTCCTCGGCGACGCGATCCTGGACGTCGTGGTTTCCGACCTGCTTCTTGAGTCTTTTCCCAATGCCAACGAGGGCCAGCTTTCGAAGATGCGCGCGGCGGTGGTCAACGAAAAGACCCTCGCCGACGTCGCTCGTGGCATCGCCTTGAACGAGTGCGTCCGCCTCGGAAAGGGCGAAACCCAGACGGGCGGACAGAACAAACCTTCGATTCTCTCGAGCACCTTCGAGGCGCTGATCGCCGCGATCTACCTCGATGGTGGCTTCAACGCCGTTTATCCAGTCGTGCGACACCTCTTCGGGCCACTGTTCACGGTCGAGCGCGATTTGATCGCGTTCTATGACCACAAGACGCAGCTTCAGGAGATCGTGCAGGCGCGTTGGAAGGTGACGCCGACGTACCACCTGCTGAATGCCAAGGGCCCGGACCACGCCAAGACGTTCGAGGTCGAGGTGCGGATGAACGGTCGCAGCCTGGCCGTCGCAACCGGTAACTCCAAGAAGGAAGCCGAGCAGAACGCCGCCCGCGCGGCGATCGATTCAGCGACGGGCTCGGTGCTTTGATGAAATCCGGATTCATCGCGATCATCGGCCGCCCGAACGCGGGCAAGTCCACGCTGCTGAACCTCGTGCTCGGGGCGAACGTCTCAATCGTCACGCCGAAGGCACAGACGACCCGGGAACGGGTTCTCGGTATTCTCACGGAAAAATGCGGTCAGATCGTTTTCGTCGATACGCCCGGCATCCATCGCGCCAAGGAGGGAGGCATCAACGCCTTCATGGTGAACGAGGCGCGCGAGGCTCTCGAGGGACCGTCCCTTATCTGGTACCTCGTGGATCCGTCGTCGGCGCCCAAGCATGAGCAGGCGGTCCTGGAGCTCCTCGCCGGAAGCACGGTGCCGGTGATCCTGCTGTTCACCAAGATCGACGTCCTGCGCGCCCCCCAGCGCGCGGCGCTCGACCGTTTCGAAGCCGAGATGAAGGCGGCGCTCTCGGAAAAACACATCGTGGTCGCTGGAACGATGAGGATCTCCGCCCGAAAAAGCCAGGGCATCAAGGAGCTGGTCGCTCAGAGCTGGGACCGGATGCCCGAAGGACCGCTCCATTATCCCGATGAGGAGCAGATCTCCGATCGCCCGGTGAGGTTCTTCGTCGCCGAAAAGATCCGCGAGCAGCTTTTGCTGCAGCTCGGGCAGGAGCTGCCTTACTCCTGTGCGGTGGAGATCGAGAAGTTCGAGGAGCCCTCGGGCGAGAAACGCCTGACCCGTATCGAGGCGATCATCCATGTCGAGCGCGAGTCCCAGAAGGGGATGGTGATCGGCAAGGGGGGCACGAAGATCAAGGACATCGGGCAGGCGGCGCGCGCCGAGATCGAGCGATTCATCGAGGGGCCCGCTTTTCTCGGGCTGCGGGTGAAGGTCCTCAAGGAATGGACCCGGGACGCCGAGGCCCTGAAGAAAATGGGATACCACCTCCCTGAAAAGAGCAAAGCCAAATGACCGCCGCGAAGTGCCCCCCGAACCGGTTGCCCAAGGTCGTGATCATCGGGCGCCCGAACGTCGGTAAGAGTACTCTGTTTAACCGCCTGATCGGGCGCCGTCAGGCGCTGGTGCACGATCTGCCAGGGGTGACCCGGGATCGCATCGAGCAGGAGGGCGAGTGGTGGGTGGGCGGGCGCAAGTACCGGCTTCTTCTGACCGATACGGGAGGCCTCGGCGGCGAGCGGTTTGCCGAGGAGATCGAAAAGCAGGTCGAGCTCGCCCTGGAGGGCGCTGACTGCGTCCTGGCGCTGTTCGACGCGCGTGCCGGGTTGACCCCCGCCGATCAGGAGCTGATCCGCGAGTTCAAGCGCAAGGGCGTTCATCGCAAGGCGCCTATTCTCTGCGCGGTGAACAAGGTCGATGCCGAGAGCCACGAGAACCTGGTTTCCGAGTTCTTCGCGCTCGGGCTGGAGATCGTGCTGCCGGTATCCGCGGAGCATGGTCGCGGCATCGACGATCTTCAGGAGGCCGTCATCGAGGCGCTGGGTCCGGACGTCGCTGAACGGGCTTCGACGGAGCAGCCGGAAGAGGCGGAAGCGGAGCCGGTCCGCGTGCCCCGCGTGGCGATCATGGGTCGCCCGAACGTGGGCAAGAGCACGCTCACCAATGCGCTGCTTCGCGAAGAGCGGATGATCACGAGCCCGATCGCCGGCACCACCGTTGATGCGGTCGACTCGCTGGCCGAGCTGGGCGGCAAGCCTTTCGTGATCGTCGACACGGCCGGGATCCGCCGCAAGAGCAAGACCGAGCAGGGGGTCGAGGTGCTTTCGGTCGTGCAGGCCAAGAAAGCGCTCGAGCGAGCCGATGTCGCGATCCTGCTGCTGGATGGGGAAACCGGTATCACCGATCAGGACGAAAAGATCGGGGGACTCATCCAGGAGGCCGGCTGTGGCGTCATTCTGGCGCTCAACAAGTGGGATACCCAGCGGAAGAATCCGAAATTCACCCAGGAGCTCGCCGCCGAGCGGGTGCGCAAGACGATGGGTTACCTGGGTTACGCGCCGATCCTCTTTGTCAGCGCCAAGGAGCGTACCGGCTTTCGCGATCTGGGCGAGCTGATCATGGAGATCCTCCATCAGCGCCAGATCAAGATCCCGACGCACGAGTTCACTGAATGGGTGCGCCAGGAGTCCACGGTTCACAATCCGAAGAACGCGAAGTTCTTCCTGTGCCATCAGGCCGGCAAGTATCCGCCCACCTTCATCTGCCACGTCAACGACCCCGAGCGCGTGCATTTCAGCTTGAAGCGGCACCTCATCAATGCGCTCCGGGAGCGCTGGGGCTACATGGGCAGTCCGGTGCGGATGCTCTTTGTCCGCGGCAAGAGCCGCGAGAAGAATCCGTTCGTCAAGAGGTGACGGCTCACCAGGTGAACAGCAGGTTGCCCGTCACCGTATAGATCATGCCGTTGAGGTCGGGCAGGTAGTTCGGATCGGAGTTGAACGTGTCGAGGTTCGTGTCCTTGAACTCGGGCAGGTGAACCTTGCCTTCGATCTGGAAGAAGCTCCGGCGCGGGCTCAGGATGAACTCGAGGCCTCCGCCCGCCGCGACGCCGAACGCCGAATCCGAGGAGACCGACGACGTATCGATCGAGGCGACCTCGGACTTCGCATAGGATCCGATCCCGAGCAGAACGAAGGGATTGGCGAAGCTGATCGGCGCCGACATGTTCTTGGTATCGAAGTAGTAGCGCAGGTCCAGGCCCATGCGAACCAGGTTCACGTCGACGTGGCGTCCGTTGGCGTCGCTGGTCTCGTAGCTGTGCCGGACGGTGGTGATGCCGAGATCGAGCGCCATGTTGAAGTCGAACCAGTAATGGACCTTGAAGTCGAAGACCGGCATGCCGGCTTTCCAGAGCAGGCCGCGGTTGCCCGTGGCGCCTTCGTAACCCAGGCCCAGGCTCACTCCGAAGAAGCGGCCGTACTGGAAGAATTTCGTTTCGGAGGCTTCCTCGGCCTCTTCGTTGAATTCGCCGTATTCGGTGAACGGGGTGTCGGCGAAGTCGTCCTCTTCGGGCGTGAGCGTGCGGTCGGTCTTCGGGGCATCGGCCGCGAGCGCGACAGCTCCGATCGGGTTGCCGGCCAGGCCGCTTAGCACGAGCAGGGGCGTCAGCCAGGCGAGGAGCGCGGCGAGCGCCGGCGTTCTGCGGCTAGAAGTAGAAGTGGATGCCAGCATCGAGGAAGCTCACGCCCAGCGTTTTGAGGGCAAAGCTGCCGCTCAGGTTGTCGAGAGTTCCTCCGGTCTCCATGGCGAAGCCCAGGCTCTCGATTCCCGGGATGAAGAATTCCACGCCCATGCCTCCGAGGACTTCGACGCCCGTGCGGGACTTCGCGGTCAGGACGCCGCCACCGAGCATGAAGTAGAAGTTGAGGTCGGTTTCGTAAAAGACGTTCTTGAAGAACTTGACGGCTGTGACGGAGTTGGTGGGGCTGACGGTGGAGATGCCAACGATGCCCTCGATGGCGATGTCGCGGGACAGACCGTACTTGAGGCTGACCCCGGGGACGCGCTGGTCGGCGGAGGAGTTGGCGAACTCCGAGTTGTAACCGATACCGAGGCGACCCTGAAGGTCTTTGGCGAGGGCCGGGGACGCCGAAAGCAGCGCGAGGCCGACTGCGAGCAAAGCGAGGTGGCCCGGTGTTGACGGAGCGTGTCGTGTCACTCGTTTCAGCAATCGTCCCATGATACCAGGGTAAACGTGCCCTTTCTTTTTGACAACCCCCGAAGAGTCCTCTAAACACGAACTTATATGTCTTCACCTTATTCTTCAGCTGGCACGACGTTGGACCGGAAATCGCTCAAGCGGCCCGATGAGCTTTTGAAAATCCTGAATCAATTTTTTGGCGGCTTGACCCAGAATTACCGGCTCTTCCTGGCAGTGGTGCTGGGTGTGGTCGCGATCTCCGGGCTCGGTGTCTTTGCCACCACATGGAGAGAGGCGCAGTCGAAGGAAGGCAACAACGCGTTCTTTGTCGCGCAAAAGGCGCTGGACGAGGCGCTCGGGGCCTACGCCGCGAAGACCAAGCCCGTGGAGGTCAAGACGGATGCCAAGGCTCCCGAGACGAAGCTTCCGGTTTCGGCCGAGACGGTGCGCTTCCAGAAGTTTGACGTCGATGCGACGCTGGGCAGTCCGATCACGCAGCTCAAGGCGGTTGCCGATCGCTACGACGGTTCACGCGCGGGCTTTGAGGCCAGCCTGGCCCTGGGAAATCTTTATTACGAGCATGGGGAATCCGCGAAGGCGGTTGTCTGGCTCGAGAAGGCCGCGAAGGAGAAGCTCTCGCCTTTTGATCAGGCGACCGTGCTGATGGCGCTCGGGCACGCCTATGAAGATTCTGGAAAGGCCCCGGAAGCCCTCAAGACCTATGAGAAGGCCCTGGCGACAGGGGACACCGTGGTCAAAGGACAGGCATTGCTCTCGATCGCGCGCTCGCACGAGCTTCTGAAAGATGTGGCCAAGGCCCGGAGCACGTATGACCAGATCATTTCGCAGCTGCCTTCGACCGAACACGCCAAGACCGCGGAAGCGCGAAAGGCCCTGCTTGAGTAGCCGCCGGGGCGGGGGTGGGCCCGGCACAGTGATGGTGCTCGCCGCTTTTGCGGTGTTGCCACTTCTGACGACGGGTTGCTCGGGGCGCAACATCCACAGCGAGCTGCGGGCTGATACTGATGTCCTGGTGCGAGCCTGGACTCTGCCTACCCGCAAGAGCTATGAGGCGGGCGATCGGGGCGTCGAGTTTTCCAACCCGATCCTGCACGAGAATACCCTGATCTTCGGTAATCAGGCGACGGGCCTGATCGCCCTTTACCCGACGCTGAATCAGCAGCGCTGGTCCCTGGAGATCCCGGGCGGCGTGATCAGTGAGCTCGCCGTGGAGGGGGCCTCGGTTTATTTCGGCGGGGGAGACGGTTTTCTCTATTCGGTGAGTCTCGATACCGGCAAGGTCAACTGGCGTTACGAAATCCGCAATCCCGTGATGTCGCGACCCACAGTGACCGGCGGGCGCGTCTTCGTCACGGCCGCGGACGACACCGTTCATGCGCTGGACGCCGGTACCGGCAAATGGCTCTGGCACTACAAGCGCCGGACAGCCGCGGCGGCGACGATCCTGGGCGCCTCGGCGCCGGTCGTGGAAGGCAGCGAGGTTCTCGTGGGCCTGAGCGACGGCTTTCTCGTGGCGCTCTCCCTGGCCGACGGACAGCTCAAGTGGGAACGCAAGCTTCACCAGGGCACCAAGTTCACCGACGTCGATGCGCATCCCGTGATCGATGGCACGATGCTGTATGTGCCGTCGTATGACGGCGCGCTATATGCCCTCAAGCGCCAGGGGGGCGAGGTCCTGTGGCGCTTCGATGCCGGCGGCAGCAAACAGGTCGCGATCGAGAATGACAAGCTTTACCTGCCGTCTTCCGATGGCCACATTTACGCGCTTCAGAAGGACAGCGCCAAGGTTCTTTGGAAATTCGAGCTCGACGACGGAATTCCGACCCAGGTCGTGCTGACGGATCGCTACGTCATCGTGGGATCGAGCTTCCAGTACCTGTACGTCCTCGATAAGGCCACCGGTAAAGGCCTGTATCGCTATAACGTGGGCCATGGCAGCGGTTTTTACGGAAGTCCCGCTTATGATTCGCAGAAGCAGCGGGTCTACTTCCTGTCAGCGGCCGGGAACCTTTATGCGTTCCAGCTCCGGAAGCCGGGAGAGCGAACCTACCGTCACGGCGCTTCGGATCCTTACCGGTTCTGATCAATCGAAGCAGGGTTCCTCGAGGCCGAGAAACAGCGAGAAATTTCGATAGGGGTCGGGACTCGTGAAGTACCCGTCGCGCAGCCTCGCGGCCGCGAGGGGTAGGTCCACGCTGATATGGATGGCTTTCGCGCCGTTCACGAACGGGTAGGCCACCTCCCGGCCGTTGCACTCGAATCCCATCAAGCCGGCATAGAAATCGTAGGCTCTGGGATGAATTGTGGCGCAGAGCAGATCCGCCCCGAGGTGTCTTGTGGCGTGATGGTACAGGTATTTGGCCAGGTACAAGGTGATCTGGTTGCGATTGGCGCGAAACGGGGGGGGCACGGCGAGGGCCGAGGCCTCGAGCAGCCGTCCGCCGGTTCGTCGAAGCAGATCGTTCTCCTTCCGGAAAATCGAATCCGACGGCAGGCCGGCCGAGGAGTCCGGGATGAGAGTCACGGTCCCGGCAAGCTGAGGTCTCGCCGGGCTACTGGCGGGCAGCTGACTCAGGGCGATCAGGCGGATCGCACCTGGTGTCTCGTCAAAAGGGGACCGGCGACGACCCGCGGGATCCGGAGCCATGAGGCCCGCCTGGACGTAACAGTCATGAAGCAGCCTCGCGGCTTCATCCTGCTCCTCCGGCGTTCGTGCCGCCCGGAAGGAGAAGGCTCCCGGCGGAAGCGGGGGAATGCGAAGATTGCGGCGGAGCCAGGCGAGACGGAGCTCCTCGGGGAGAGCCTTGAACGCGATACGGGCGAGACTTCGAAGCATAGTACATAACTAGTGTAGAAAAAAACGGGCGCGGTTCAATCCAGGATTTCGGATTGGGCAAAATTTTCCGCTTGGAACCGGTCACCTGTTCGAAGGAGGGCGGAATCTTCAACCTTTCTCGGGTGGTTGCCCGGTCGGGGCCTTGCGCGGGGCGGGGGCGTGATTCCATAAGAATTCAAGCCTTGTCGCAGTCCCGCCGATGCGAAATAATAGTGTTTTCAAGGCAGCCCAGGGGGGGGCGATGATGATGAGACAAACTCGGATGGCGGTGTTCGGTGCGGTGCTCGTGGCAGGGATGGTCGGGTGCGACCAGGTGCCCGAAAAAATGCGCGAGCTGATGAGCTCCAATGAGAAGGTGAAGACCTATCAGAGCTTCAGCGAGATCAACGCGACCAAGCCGCTCGCGGCGCATTTTGATCTTTCGGTTACCGCGATCGTCCGAATGGCGTTCATCGACCAAGCCTTAAAGTACGAGATCGCCGCTCCGGACCGTTACAATCCGACGGAGCAGGCGGTGATGAAGTTCTTCCAGCACCCGGGGCTCGAGAAGTCGCTTCGCCTCGTGAACTACGCCAGGCAGCTCAAGGCGGATCATCCGTATCGCGTCAATCCGTTCGTGCCCTTCTTCACTCTGGCCCGCGAGAACCGCTTCATCGCCGATACGAAGCCGGGACCGGCTGCGCTGATCAGCTCGATCCTTCAGCCGAAGGGCTCATTCCAGGGGCGGCTGGATTGGAAGGATTACCAGGGCAACAGCTATCAGTTTGACGTGAAGATGTCGCCAGAGACGATGCCGCGAACCGGGGGGTTGCTCCTTTTCGATCATGACCTTTTTGATATCACGGGCATTATCACGAACCCTGAGAGCAACGTCCTTCAGGATGTCATCGTTCATGAGTTCACCCATATCTGGGACCATGAGCTCGTATCGGATCAGGCCAAGGGCGAGAGCAACGTCGAGTCGAACAAGACCGTGGTCGGCCATGACACGATGATCGTCTCGAACCCGGCGCTGGCCTTCTCCGAGGGCCTGGCCGAGTCCTTCGAGGCGCTTTATGGCACGACGGCTTCCCAGCTCATGAGCATGAGCAAGGAGGAGCGCGCCAAGTTTTTCGGAAAGTTCCATGGTTCGTTCGAAGAGAAGCTGGATTTTCTCGTCAATCGGCAGATCTATATCCGTCGTAACTCCTACCTCTACAATCTGTATGACTTCAAGGATTGCACCTTGCGGATCGTCCAGGCGGACGATGCCGCCAAGGAAGGACCTTCAGCGAAGGAGCTCATCGACAAGATCATGAGGGGCGAATCAGTCGATCTCGACCTGGCGATGAAGAAGTTCGACTTCAAGAACTTCCACGATCGTTTCTACGGCGGCTCCGGCCGGGTTTCGACGAAGTTTCTGAAGGACAACTGCCGTCCCGATTCCCCGGGCCGCCTGGAGGCCAAGGAAGGGTTCGTGGCAAGCCTTCTTTACAGCCTCATCTCCTCGGGTGCGTTGGTTTCGGATGAGGAGCTGCAGGCCCCGGCGGAAGTGGCCAAGGCCAAGCTCCCGGTGGACCAGAAGAAGCTTCGCCTCGAGCGGTTCGTCGCGTTCGCGAAAAACGACCTTCGTGAGCCCGCCGACTGGAAGACGCCTTATCTTCCGAGCGCAGTAGGGGGCCGTGCTCTCGCGGACAACTCCGAGCGCCTGAAGATTCTGGAAAAGAACTTCCTCCTCGGCTTCCGCCAGATCGTGCTCGGGATCCTCAAAGGAGACGCCATCACCCTCAAGGGCCTGATGGAGCAGTATTTCGGAAGCGACAGCGTCCTCCCGCGCGATACGCAGGTGAAGCTGGCCTTCCAGGTGCTTAAGGTCTCCGCGGGGGCCTTCTTCAAGGCTGAGACCGCCGATGAGCGCAAGCTCAAGGAGCTGTTTCTCAATTCAGACGCTGTTCGTGAGAACCTTCCACTGATTCTCGAACAGCTCGATCGCATGTATGCCGCTCGTGAGCTCGGCAAGGTTGCCGCGCGTCTGGGCGAAGTTCCGGCCATCTATGTGCAGTTCGACGGTAAGCTCGGCAAGGGTATGCGCTTCAACGTCAACCTCGCGCATCACGTCAACCTGATCGACATGTTCGGCGAGAACAGCCGCGCGCTCACTGAGCTGGCCAAGCGGCTCGATCGCGGTGAGTACTTCCGCAATGAAGCGGAGTTCCTGGATTTCGCGGACACGATCGGCAAGAAGGACAAGGCGCAGCTGATGCTCGACACGGCTCAGGCGGGGCTCAAGGACATCGAGAAGCTCCGTAAGTCCATTCGCAGCACGAGCCTGAGGGCGTCGACGCTGAACTGAGGTATCGAGTGAAACTTCTCACCGTTATCGCGCTCGTGGCGGCAGTGCTGAGCGGCTCGGCCGCCGCGGCGGATAACGGCTGTGGAAGCCCTCGACGGGGAGCGACCGGCGCCGAAGCTTTTCTTGAAGGATTCGGCTATAGCGCGACCGAGTTTGAGAACTGCTCGGACGCCGAGATCCTTGCGATCCGCTCCGCGGAGGAGCGGACCAAAACTCACCTGGCGGACTGGGCGCGGATTTTTCGCTCCAAGTACGGCGCGCAAGCGTTCTGAATTCGCAGCCTTCGGAGGCGAGGGGACTTCACCGCCTGCGAGCAAGGAGCAGTGGGCGTACGATGTGGTCCTATGCGTGCAGCGCAAGGTCAAATCGGGGCTGCTTTATTCTTGCGGCGCAAAGATGCGCGTTGCGAATGGCGATGCGTGGACGTTCCCGCTCTTTGGAAACAAGATTCGTCTGAGTCGCGAGGTAATCCTTGCCCGGATTTTTGATCTGGCTGGGGTACTTATTCATGAGGCCACTCATAAGTGCGGTACCACCGACGCGATGTACTTTTATGAGGAACCTCCGAGAGATGTAAAAGGGGTTCCCTGGTCGCACGTCGCAAGCACTTACGACTATTGGGTCGAGCACGGCTTCTGCATCCCAGGGCGGGACTGCTAAGCTCAATCGCCGAGGTTCTGCTCCCAGACCGCTTTGAGCGTCTCAGCGTCGAAACCCTGCTGAAGAAGCCGGAGACGCACGTCCGAGGCCGAGGCGGCCGAGCTCTTTCTCATTGCGTTCCAGAGGCGAGCGAAGAGCTCCTGCACGTTTTCGCCGTCGTCGTTATGATCGACGAGGTCCCAGAAGAAGCCGGTCACCCGCCACTCGTTGCGCTCGCCGCGGCAGACATCGGCCGGGATGTGCTCGAAGCGGATCGGGGCCCGACGCGGAACCATGAACTCGAACTTGGCGTCGGGGTCAGCAAGATCAATGCTGAGCCAGGCGGAGAAGTAGGAGGCCCAGCCTTCGGAAAGCGCCAGGGTCCGTGAATAGCACTCATCGATCTTGTGCTGACCGCCGCTGGACAGTCCGAGCGAGGCAAGCGCGTAGATGCCGTGACCGAGCTCGTGTCCAACGACATCCCAGGCGTCGCCGCGGGTGATGCGGACCAGGCCACCTGAGTAATAGTCGCCGTCGGCGGGCCAGACAAAGCGAAGGGGCTTGAACCAGAAGTCGAGGCCAACCGCCTCACTGAGCTTTTGCTCCGCTCGCACGGCGATCTGCCAGATACCCAGAGCTTGCCCACCCGCGGTATCAGAGTGGAAGAGCAGGGTGGTGGAGCCCTGGCAGGGGATCTCCGCTGTGATCTTGTAGGCTGGGCCGCCTTGAGTGATCGAGAACTGCTGGCGCTCCAGGGGGGCCAGTATTCGCGCTTTTTGCCCCTCCGGGCAGGCGGGCAACGTCGCGTGGCCGTCCTGGTCCGTCGTCGCTTGCGTGGACTCGGCGCTGGCTCGTGCGAGGCTAAAGGTCAGGCCGGAGACCGGCGTAGGCTTGCCGTGGTCCTCGCGGAGGACCTGGATGGAAAGGGTTCCCGCGTCGCTCGCCGTGTGCATTTCATCGGGTGAAAGTTCGAGCGGGACTTCTTCTTTCAGGAGAATGGGCGCCTTGGGCGTGATGTCCGAGTCATCGGTCCGATTATCCCGCAGCGGCTGCGCCCAGGCCGCGCCAGTCATCACCAACGCCAGAAGCGGATACACGTATCTTGAAGTTGAAGTCATCGTCGCCCCCCCGAAAGAAGATGTCCCTTAGGGCAAAAGGCTAGCATGGAGCCGAGATAATGCACGTTTTTTCAGGATCCCGGTGGCGCCGCTTTGAATTCAAATTCCCGTGGTGCTTACGGGGAGAAGAACCAGGAATACGACACCGCGAAAAAAGGGCCCTGGTTCATTGATTATCAAAAAGTGGGGGCCGACGCAGTCGTGGCAGGTATTTATAAAGAGGATACTGCCGCGATTGATCGTGGACTCAAGATTATCGGCTGGGGGCTGGCTCAGCAGCAACAGGACGGCTCGTTTTCATCTGAGGACCCGTATCATAACGGTCTTCTTTTCTTAGAGTCCGTAAGTCGCGCTCTTTTGCATTTGGAAAGCTCCCAGTACCAGCCAAGATTCGCGAAGGAGATTGAGAGCGCAAAGGCAAGGCTTCGGTTGTCGATTGAGTGGTTGATTAAACCGGAAATCGAAGCGCCGGGTCTGACAAAAGATGAGCCGTACACCCATCGTTACTTCGTCAACGCCTCGGCCATCGGCATCGCCGGAGTTCTCTTGAAGAGAGCCGACTTCATTGAGCACTCCAAGAATCTCCTGCGAACCGGAATTGCAAGGCAATGCGAAGACGGTTCTAATCCGGAAAAGGGCGGAACAGACACCAGCTATCATGCGTTGGGGCTATTGATGGCTGCGAGGTACTACAGCATTGTAGCGGATGAAGAGCTTCGAAAACCTCTGAAGAAGATGGGCGAGCTGGGCAGTCAATGGCTTGCCGAAAAGGTCCTGGAAAATGGAGCGATCAATTCTGAGAAAAATACTCGAACCGGAAGCAAAGGCGAAATGCGCCATGGAACCGAATTAAAGACGGTCACATAAGGTGAGTCAGTGAGCCTGGGGTCGCCATCTTGCAGCTAAGTCGAGATTACGCTGAACTCGTTTATATGTCCGATAAGAGATATTATGTTAACTAAAGACCCAAGGTGACTTAGGGTCTTAGATTAGCTCGCTCGCGCTGGTAATAAGCGATCGCCTCACGGATGACCCTGAGGGCCTCTTCCGGGCCCGAGAACTTCTCCACGACCACGGTCTTGTTCTCCAGGGCTTTGTAGTCTTCAAAGAAGCGTTTGACCTCGGCCAGCCGGTGCTGCGGCAGCTCGTCGATCGACTCGTAGTTCGCGTACTCCGGATCATTGGCGTGGACCGCGATGACCTTGTCGTCGTCTTCGCCTTGATCGAGCATCCGCATGACGCCGATGGGCTTGGCCATCATGATCGTCAGCGGGACGACGGCCTCCTGGCCGAGGACCAGGATGTCCAGCGGATCGCGGTCCCCGCAGTACGTCTGCGGGATGAAGCCGTAGTTGGCCGGATAATGAACCGAGCTGAACAGGACGCGATCGCACCTGAGCAGGCCGCTCTTTTTGTCGAGCTCGTACTTGTTCTTGGAACCCTTGGGGACCTCGATCAGGGCCGGGACGATTCGCGGAGCCTCTGTGCCTAGATCAACGTCATGCCA
>JAMPXZ010000030.1 GCA_023700925.1 Oligoflexia bacterium
CCTTGCGCACCGGTTTCGCCCGTGGCGCCGGTGAAGCCTTGAGCACCTTGCGCACCGGTTTCGCCCGTGGCGCCGGTGAAGCCTTGAGCGCCCTGTGCGCCGGTTTCACCGGTAGCGCCGGTGAAGCCTTGAGCGCCTTGTGCACCAGTTTCGCCCGTTGCGCCAGTAAGACCTTGCGCACCCTGCGCACCAGTTTCGCCCGTAGCACCCGTGAAGCCCTGAGCGCCCTGCGCACCGGTTTCACCCGTAGCGCCCGTGAAGCCTTGAGCGCCTTGAGCACCGGTTTCGCCGGTGGCGCCAGTAAGACCTTGAGCACCCTGCGCACCAGTTTCACCGGTAGCGCCCGTGAAGCCCTGAGCGCCTTGAGCACCAGTTTCACCGGTAGCGCCCGTGAAGCCCTGAGCGCCTTGAGCACCAGTTTCACCGGTAGCGCCGGTGAAGCCTTGAGCGCCTTGCGCCCCGGTCTCACCCGTGGCGCCAGTAAGACCTTGCGCCCCGGTTTCGCCCGTAGCACCTGTTGTACCGGTAGCTCCCGTCATGCCGGTCTCGCCCGTCGCACCGGTGAGGCCAGTTTCACCTGTCGCACCCGTCGCGCCCGTGGCGCCGGTAACACCCGTTTCGCCCGTAGCGCCTGTGGCGCCCGTCGAGCCGATGCCGCCGCCCGCGCCGACCCATTCGCCCGACGAGTTGATCACTTCGCCAAAGCCCGCGATCGAGAAGCTGCCGGCTTGCATGTCGCTGTTCACGTTCGCGTTACCCGCGACATCTAAGGTGGCGTTGGGAGCAATCGTGCCGATGCCGACGCGACCATTGCCGGTGATCACCATTTTCGGCGTCGCGGAGTGGTCAGCGGAGCCGCTCGCACCCGGCGAAGCGGTTTGAAAAACAATTGAGGAGTCTCCGGCCCCGGTTGAAATCCCGGAGGACAGCACGAGCGAGCCCCCGTTGCGATCAGTGCTCCCTGAAGCCGCGCCACCCGCCACGACCGAGAGATTATTGCCCGCGGCGCCCGCGGCGGTATTTCTTTCAGAATGAATCTCGCGCGGGACGTTGCCACCAAAGGCCAGGTCGGCGGTCGGCGTGGAAGTTCCGATGCCGAACATGCCGCTGGTGTAGGTGATGCCCGAGCCGAGGTTCTGATTGGAAGAGCCGCCCGCTTGAATGTACAGCGAGTCGTGGATGTGGAGCGAGGAAGCATCCGAGCCATCGGTGAGAGTGGCCAAGCTTCCTTGGGAGATATTGCCGGAAACCTGGATCAGCTGCTCAGGGCCGAGGCCTTGCACGGTTTCGGCGACCGAGGCCTGGGGCGCGGCGAGAATGGTCTGATCAGGCGAAAGGGTGATGGGGAGCCCGGCTTGCGGCGTGACGGTTACGCGAAGGCGCCGAGCATCGCCCGCGGCCGGGGTGTAGCCTCCGGCGCATCCCGCGGCGCCCGGAGCGCGAATCGCGCCCGAGCCGTTAGCGAAAATCTGAGCCATCGTCAGGCCCGGATCAGTCGCTGCCGTGCGCTTGGCGTCGCCCGTCGCGGAGCCAACCTGAACCGCGAAGATTCCGGCCGTCGGCGAGAGGTCAATTGCGGTTTGCTTCTCTTCATATAAGAGGCACAAGCCGTCAGGCGAGTAGATGCCAAGGGTGAGATCGACGGTTTCGGCGAGAGGATTCACGCCGGACGCATCATACAAGCGGCCTTGGAACGTGAAGCCCTGGGGTGAAAGCAAGGGGCCAGCGGCATAAACGGCCGTCCCGTTCAAGCTGCCGGCAATAAGGGCGAGAAGAAGTATGATCTGAAAACGTACAGCTATTAACATACTGTTAATAGTATCGTAGCATTCCACTCAGGTATTGACAGTTAATTATGCTGCTTGGTGGGGTATATATGGGTGGGTCATTTGGGCAGGTAAATTATCTCAGGAGTAATAAAAATTCGCCATGCATCAAGCCAGTGAAATGCTGTCGCTATTTTTGAGGGTGATTGTCAGCTCGGCGGACTGAGGGCTTTGAGTGTGTCAGCGGGCACGCAGTGGGGGTTGTGCCGCCGCGGCGAAAATTTAATGGTCGGGGCGGCGGGATTCGAACCCACGACCCCTTGCACCCCATGCAAGTGCGCTAGCCAGGCTGCGCTACGCCCCGACACTGTGTAAGTAACGAAGGGCATTAGTATTTTCAAGCCCTTTTCTTATGGCTCAAAAGAAACAGGGAATCGTGGAGTTTTTTCGGTTCAATGGCCGCTATTCGTCCGCCACGAGAGCTTCAAGAGCCGCGCTGAAGCAGCGCTGGACGGAAGCAGCGAGGCGCTCGGGGCGTGGATCATAGTCGTCGGGCGCGGTGCTGAGCGGATTGCCGTCGAGGACGAGGGCCGCGGCGGCGCGGACGCCCCGGAGCGAAGCAGTCACGAAGAGAGTCGCGCATTCCATCTCCACGGCGACGGCGCCGGCATTCTTGTAGAGCACTGAGTCGCTGCCGAGCGGCCCGGAGTAGAACAGGTCCGTCGTCAGCACGATCCCGGTCCGCACCTGCTTGCCGCCCGCGCCGAGCTGGCCGGAGAGCTTGAGCGCCATCGCCGGGTCGGCGAGCGCCGGGTACTCGGGAGGGATCATCAGGGCCGAGGCGCCGTCCTTGCGGATCGCGCCCGTCGGAACGACGACGTCGCCGATTTTCGTCTCCGCATAGAAGCCGCCCGCGGTTCCGATCCGAATGAGCTTCTTTGCGCCGGCGTCGATCAGCTCATGAAAGCAGATCGCGGCCCCGGCGGAGCCGACGCCGTGGGAGGTGATCAGGATGTCCTTGCCCTTGAAGGTGCCGCGATAGGAATGGTACTCGCGGTTGCGCGCGAGGTTTTCGACGCCCTCCAGTTGGCGGGCGAACCACTCGGCGCGTTCCGGCGAGCCGCAGACGATGACGCGTTGATTTTTCGGGCTTTTAGACAGCTGGATATGGGTTTTCATCGTGGCCTGATCCTTCAATGGATTGCAAAGTCATTTCCGATTTCCCAGTCTACCGGAAACTCCGCCGGCCTTCTAATCTGAAATCAACAAGGCAATAGGAGAAAAATTTCATGAGAACGAGAAATACGATTTTGACGATGACGGCTTCTTTCGCGGCGCTGGCGGCGCTGGCTTCTTCCAGCCTCGCGGCCCCGAAGGCTCAGACGGTGAACCTGGATCCCAAGGCGAGCACCATCGCCTGGACCGGCAAGAAGCTCGCGGGGTCCCACAACGGGCTGATCCAGCTCAAAGAGGGCAAGGTGGAACTTCGCAAGGGCGCCCTGGTGGGCGGCTCGTTCGTGGTCGACATGAGCTCGATCACCGCTCTCGACGTTACAGACCCGGAGTACAACGCCAAGCTTGTCGGTCACCTCAAAGCGGATGATTTCTTCGGTGTGGACAAGTTCCCCATGGCGACCTTCAAAATCTCCAAGGTCAAGGCGCTGCCAGCAGCGGCCGGCCAGCCGACTCATGAGATCTCGGGCGAGATGACGATCAAGGGCCAGACCCATCCGGTGACTTTCCCGGCGAGCGTGAGCGTGAAGGACGGCAAGGCCGAGGCGAAGGCCACGGTGGTCCTCGACCGCACGCGCTGGGGCATCAAGTACAATTCGGGCAAGTTCCTCGACGCCAAGGCGCTTGGGGACAAGCTGATCGAGGACAACTTCACGCTGGAGCTGAAGCTCGTCGGCCAGGCGTTGTAAAGGCCGGCCGTTACGAGAATGAAAAGGGCTCTGGGGGATTCCTCCGGGGCCCTTTAACTTTGGTGCGTTACTTGGAGCTCAGGAACTTGCGGATCACGGCTTCGGCCTGAGTGATCGAGCCGATGCCGTCGAAGTGCCCCGTCCCGCCGTCGAGCTCAAAAACCTGGACCGGCACCTTCGCGGCCCGCAGGGCCTTCTCGGTATTGCGGGAGTAATCGCGGAAGGCGAGCAGATCCTTCTTCGACGGAATCAGCAGGACCTTGGCCTTGATCTTTTTCACCTGATCCTCAAGTGACCAGAGCTGCACTGCCTTGGCGTGGTAGAGGATGGAGTTGGCGTCGTAGAGCTTCTCGAACGCGCCGACGAGGCCGTCGACCCACGCCTCGATCTGATACTTGTTGGCGAAGCTTGCGGCCGGATCCTTGTCCGGCGCCGCCCACTTGCGGCCGAAGGTCTTGTTGGCCCAGTCGTAGTGGTAGGTGTTGAAGACCACCTGCTTGATCGCGAGGCGAATGCCGTCGATCGGCTCCTCGCGGCCGTAGTAGTCGCCGTTGTTCCACTTCGGGTCCATCAGGATGGGGCTCACCCAGAGGTTCAGCGCCTCGATCGCGTAAGGATTGCAGCTGATGTCGCCGGGGATGACGCCGATCACTCTTTCCACCTGGTCGGGATACGCCGCGGCCCAGGTCAGCGCCTGCACGGAACCGCTCGAAGGGCCCATGACGGCCTTGAGCTTCGTGATGCCGAGCGAATCGATGAGGGCCTTCTGCACGGTGACGAAATCGCCGATGGTGACGATCGGGAAGCTCATGCCGTAAGGCTTGCCGGTGTCCGGATTGAGCGAGGCGGGGCCGGTCGTCACGGTGTTAGGGTCCTTGACGTTGATGTTCACCAGCGTGTCCGAGGCGATGACGAAATACCGGTCCGTGTCGATCGCCTTGCCGGAGCCGATGATCGCGTCCCAGAAGCCCGGAGCCCTGTCTTCGGCCTTGTACTTGCCCGCGGCGTGGCCCTTTCCGAGGAAGAAGTGGGCGATCAGGATGGCGTTGTCTTTTTTCTCGTTCAGCTTGCCGTAGGTTTCATAGCCCACGCGAACGTCCCGGAGCGTCTTGCCGCTCTCGGTGGTGAAGGTCTTGAGGTTGAATACCTTCTTCTCGACCAGCGTGTCGTACGCATCCGCCGCGGTCGGGGCGAACAAGGCGAGGGTAGTGGCAAGGAGTAGCAGGGGAGCTGTGAGAATTTTCATGCGATTTTGGTATCAAAGCTCCCGATGCCTTGTCAGCTCAATTCCACCGGGAGCACCGACCTGACGGTGCGAAGAACCTCGTCGATCTCGAAGGGCTTGCTGATGAAGTAAGGGGTCCCGATCTCCTGCGCGCGTTGACGGGCATCTTCGGCGGCCGTGAAGACGATCACGGTGGCGGAGGTGTGAGGCTGGCGCTGCCGGAGCTCTTTCATGAACTGCCACCCATCCATGACGGGCATGCGCATATCGAGGAGAATGACCGCGGGCTCATAGGTCTCCAGGCACGCGAGCGCCTCGCGCCCGTTCTCCGCGCACCGCACGTGAAAACCCTCTTCCTCGAGAAGCAGCGAAACCACCTCCCGCAGGTCGCGGTCGTCATCGACCACGAGAATCCGTCTCGTCTCAGAGTTCACCATCGTCCAGATCTTCCTCGTTGGATGTGGGCTGCGCCGAAGGCAGAGTGAAGTGGAAGGTGGAGCCCTGGCCTTCCCTGCTTTCGCACCAGATGGTGCCGCCGTGGCGATTGATCAGCTCCCGCGAAATGTAGAGGCCCATGCCCATCCCGGCGCTGAAGTTGTAGCTGGTCTCCGAGTGCGCGCGGTAGTAGCGGTCAAAGAGGTGGCGCTGGCTCGGCTCCGAGATCCCGAGGCCCCGGTCCTGGATCGCAACTTGGGTGCGGCCCTCTTCCTCGCCAATCGATACCTCGATCGGCCCGCCCTCGGGCGAGAACTTGATCGCGTTGTCGATGAGGTTCACCAGGACCTGCTCGACCCGGTCCCGATCGGCCATGACCCAGTGTTCGTGCCCGTTGTGCAGCTCGAGCCGGTGGGCCGGCGAGATACCCTGGGCGTGAGAGATGACCTCCGCCACCAGCTCCCGCAGGTCAAAACGAGTGCGATCGAGCTGCAGGCGCCCCAGCTGCAGCCGGGAGAACTCGAGGAGCTCCTGGATGAGCTTGTTCATGCGGTCGGTCTGATAGCCCAGGACCGTCAGCGCCTTGCTTTCGCGCTCCCCTAGATCGTCGGGGCGCCACTTTTTGAGCAGCGTGACGTAGGCCTTGATAGTGGTCATGGGAGTCTTGAGCTCATGCGCGGCCGTGGACAGGAACTCATCGCGGAGGCGCTCCAGACGTTTGAGCTCACTCACGTTCCGGAACACGACGATCGCCCGGGTCACGCGGCCCTCGTCATTCTCGCGCGCGGGTGATGCGCTGATGCTGACGGGAATGCGCCCGCCAGCCGAGGTCTGGATCGCGGCTTCCCGATCGTGAGTGGTTTCGCCGGCCAGCGTTTTGACGAGCAGGCCGGTCGGCGCGAGATCTATTTTCCGTAATAAGTCAGTCTTCTGAACCAGGATCTCTTCGCGGGAGAGCGAGAACAGCTCGCAAGCCGCGCGGTTTGTCTCCACGATCAGGCCCTGGCGGTTAATGACGATCACGGCTTCGGGAAGGCTTTCGAGGAGCGTCTTGAGGTGGTGTTCCGAGCCTCGAAGCGAGCTCTCGTTCCGGCGGATCAAAAAATAGAGGAGAAAGGCGGTGGCAATGACATAGAACGCGCCTTTCAGGCTTTGGATAACAGTGATGGACTGGGAGTCGCTCGTTATTGTGTTCACCAGCGCATCCGAAAAAAGAATCCAAAGGAGCGCGATGACCGCGTAAGTTAGCGCAATGCGAAATGGTGTAAGCCGAGGAGATTTCATCCCAAATTATGCCTAACAATTCCGATCAAAATAGCCAACGCAATTTCCCAGCGCGCGAATGTCGTGATGGGCCATGGCTGCCCGCAGGATTTTGTAGTTTTGGGTTGTGTCGACCCACTCGGTGGATTTATTGTTTCCGGACGGGATCATACCCCTGGGATTCTTTTTGAAAATCAACTGAATGCATCTTGCTCGACGCCGGGGGGAACAAGTAGGCCTTTGGTAAAGCGACAACGCGTTCCCGGCACCGAAAGAAGAGAGAGTCAGGAAATGCCTCAAGCACAAGCATCGAATGGGACTGGTATGGGCAAATTCGAGGAGTTTGACTCCGTCGTTGTGAGGTTTGCCGGAGACTCGGGCGATGGGATGCAGCTGGTGGGCAGCCAGTTCACCACCACCTGCGCCATGATGGGTGATGACGTGGCGACCTTGCCGGATTTTCCCTCGGAGATCCGTGCTCCGGCCGGTACGGTTTTCGGCGTGTCCGGCTACCAGGTCTGCTTCGGAAACGGGGGGATCTTCACCCCCGGCGATAAGGTCGACGTGCTGGTCGCGATGAATCCGGCCGCGCTCAAGACGAATCTGCAGCTCATGAAGCCCAAGGGCCTCATTATCGTCAACGAGGACGCCTTCACCGCGAGGAATCTTGAAAAAGCCGGGTATACCGCCAGCCCCCTCGAAGGCGACGCGCTGGCCGACTACCGCGTCTGCCGCGTGAAGATGGGTCAGCTCACTCAGAAGGCGCTGGAAGGCTCCACGCTGAGCCCCAAGCAGGTCGATCGCTGCAAGAACTTCGCGGCGCTGGGCGTGACCTATGCCTTGTTCCACCGCTCCCGGGACTCCACGGACAAGTGGCTCCAGAAGAAGTTCGGCGCGAAGCCCGACCTCCTGGAAGCGAACGTCAAGGCGTTCGAGGCGGGCGTGAGTTTCGGCGCAAGCGGAGAGCTTTTCCCGACCACTTATCGGATTCGCAAGCGCACCCGTTCCCCGGAGCCGGGCAATTATCGCCAGGTCACCGGCAACTCCGCCGCCGCCTTGGGGCTGATCGCGGCCGCTCGCCGCGCGAACCTGCCGCTGTTCCTCGGCAGCTACCCGATCACGCCCGCCACCGATATCCTGCACGAGCTGAGCAAGCATCGGAACATCGCGACGATCTTCCAGGCCGAGGACGAGATCGCGGCCGCGGGGGCGACCCTGGGCGCGGCTTTTGGCGGATCGCTGGCCGTGACGACGACCTCGGGACCGGGTTTCTCGCTCAAGAGCGAGTTCATCAACCTCGCCGTGATGGTCGAGCTTCCGATGATCGTGATCAACGTCCAGCGCGCGGGCCCCTCGACGGGCCTGCCGACGAAAACCGAGCAATCGGATCTGCTCCAGGCCCTCTGGGGCCGGCACGGCGAATCGCCCATCGCGGTGATCGCGGCCTCCTCGCCGCGGGACTGCTTCGATGCGACCGTCGAGGCGGCGCGGATCGCGCTCAAGTACATGACGCCGGTGATTCTGCTGAGTGACGGCTACCTGGGCAACGGAGCCGAAGTCTGGCGCGTGCCGGCGCTCGAGGATCTTCCGGATCTTCGCGTGACCAAGCGCACGGATCCGGAAAACTTCCTGCCTTACGGACGCGACCCTGAGACGCTGGCTCGTCCTTGGGTGGTGCCGGGAACTCCCGGACTCGAACATCGCATCGGCGGACTCGAGAAGGCGGACGGCACGGGCACGGTGAGCCACGATCCCGAGAACCACGAGAAGATGGTCAGGCTGCGCGCCGAGAAGATCGCGCGCATCGCCCGGGATCTTCCGCCGACGGAGGTCCTCGGTGATCCGCGCTCCGAGCTTCTGGTTCTCGGCTGGGGCAGTACCCAGGGCGTGATCCGGCGGGCGGTGGAAAATCTCAATGCCCAAGGCACCCCCGTTGCGTGCGCCCACCTGCGGCATCTCAATCCCCTGCCGTCGGATCTCGGGACGCTGCTGCGCAAGTACAAGAAGGTGCTGATCCCCGAGAACAACATGGGTCAGCTTTGGTACCGGATTCGGGCCGAATACCTCCTCGACATCGAACGGCTGAACAAGGTGCAGGGCCAGCCATTCCGCGCCGACGAGATTGAAGCCAAGATCAAGAGCATGCTGAGCTCGGGGGCGCAACGATGAGTGGGGACAGCGTGAAATCTGAGGCGAAAACCGTGGCCACCGGGCTTGCGAAAAAGGATTTCATCAGTCAGACGGATCCGCGCTGGTGCGTAGGGTGCGGCTGCTACTCCGTCTTCAACCGGCTGACGGGTGTTTTCCCGACGATGGGAATTCCGCGCGAAAATTTCGCGATCATTTCGGGCATCGGTTGCTCGTCGCGGCTTCCGTACTATGCCTCGACCTACGGTTTCCACACGATCCACGGACGCGCCCCCACGGTCGCGATGGGGCTGAAGCTCGCGCGCCCGGAGCTTTCCGTCTGGGTGATCAGCGGAGACGGGGATCTGCTCTCCATCGGGGGCAATCATTTCATTCACCTCATCCGGCGCAATCCGGACATCAAGGTGATCCTTTTCAACAACCAGATCTACGGCCTGACCAAAGGCCAGGCCTCGCCGACGACCCGCGCCGGCACGAAGACGAAGACGACGCCAGGCGGGGCCTTCGATGCGCCGATGAAGCCGCTCTCGATGGCGATCGCCGCGGGCGCGACCTTCGCGGCCCGGATCACCGACAGTGACGGCGAGATGATGGGCGAGGTGCTTTCGGCTGCCGCCGCGCATAAGGGCATCGCCTTTGTCGAGGTGATGATGAACTGCCTCATGTTCAATGACGGCGCTTTCACGCCGATCACGGACAAGGCTCAGCGGAGCGAAAACACGATCCGCCTGAAACACGGCGAACCGCTCGTCTTTGGCGCCAATCGCGACAAGGGCTTGAGGCTCAACGGATTTTCTCCCGAGGTGGTGGCCGCGGCCGGCGCGCGGGACCTGCTGGTTCACGACGTGTCCAATCCGGATTCCTCGCTGGCCTACCTGCTCTCGCAGCTGGACCAGGCCGGCGAGGGTCGCCCGGTTCCGCTCGGGATCTTCCGCCAGGTGAGCGCCCCCGTTTATTCCGACGTCATGGGCGCCGTCGCCATGCCGGATGAAGCGGCCATCGCCAGGACCCTTCGTGGAAATACTTCCTGGACCATCGGTAATGATGGTGGCATTCGATCCTCGGATTGATGTAAATAGAAGCGAGATAATTAATCAGTCGTGAGCGGAGCTCCGTTCCGGTACGCCTTGGGTGGGGCGCGGTTATGGATTTCTTTTTCGTCCTTGTTTTTATCGGGCTGGCGGGCCTTTTTGTCTTCGGCGGACTTTTCGCGTCCCGGCTCCTGGCGCCACATCGTCCGAATGCGCTCAAGAACTCGACCTATGAGTGCGGCGAGGCGCCCATCGGCTCCGGCTGGGTGCAGTTCAAGCCCGGCTATTACCTTTTCGCGTTGCTCTTCCTCGTCTTCGACGTCGAAGCCGCCTTTCTTTATCCGTGGGCCGTGGTGCTGCGGGAGGTCGGCGTCGCCGGCCTGATCGAGGCGGGGCTGTTCATCCTCGTGCTGATTTTCGGCCTGGCCTATGCCTGGAAGAAGGGGGTGCTCGAATGGGTCTGATCACCGAAAAACTTCCCGCGCTCGTCGAGCCGGTCCCGGGCGGATCCGTGCTCCTTTCGAGCCTGGATGCCGTCATCAACTGGGCCCGGTCCAACAGCCTGTGGCCGCTGACGTTCGGAACCAGCTGCTGCGCGATCGAGGTCATGATGGCGGCCGGCGCCGCTCGCCACGATCTGGCCCGCTTCGGGGCCGAGGTGACGCGGCCTTCGCCGCGCCAGGCGGATCTGCTCGTCGTGGCCGGCACCATCGTCCGCAAGATGGCGCCCCGGCTCAAGCTCCTCTATGAGCAGATGGCCGAACCGCGCTACGTGATCGCCACCGGCTCCTGCGCGATTTCCGGGGGGCCCTTCATCTACAATAACTACTCAACCGTTCGCGGCGCGGACGAGATCATTCCCGTCGACGTTTACGTGCCGGGTTGCCCGCCTCGTCCCGAGGCCTTTTTTTACGGCATCCTGATGCTCCAGAAGCTGATCCGCGAAGGCGAGTCGCTGCGGACCCCGGGCGTGCGGCGCAAGCCGGTCCTGGCGGCGTTGCCCGCCGGCATCACCATCGAGCAGATCCAGCAGGAGCTGCGGGAGCTGCTGGAGCCGCAGGGCGGGAGGAGGTAGCGCATGGAAACCCACGAGCTGATTTCCGCCGTTCAGGCTCTGGAACCCGCGGCGGTGCCCCGGGAGAAGGTCGATCGCGCGGCCGTGGTCGCGCCGGTCGAGCGCTTCCTGGAGCTGATGGCGCGCCTTCGGGACGAGCCTGATCTCCGTTTCGACATGCTCTGCACCCATACCGCGATCGACTGGATCGCCGAGGCCCGCCTGGAGCTCGTCTATTGCCTCTACTCGACGGTGCATCGGCATTATCTCGTCGTCTCCGCGTCGGTCCCGCGCGAGGCGGCCGTGATGCCCTCGATGCAGGCGCTGTGGCCGATCGCCGAGTGGCAGGAGCGCGAGGTCTACGACCTGTTCGGCGTTCGGTACACGGGCCATCCCGACCTGCGGCGCATCCTGCTGGACGATGACTGGCAGGGCTTTCCCCTGCGCAAGGACTATCGGGACGATTTCATGCTGGAGGGCCCGAAATGAGCGCGATCGTGACGACTCTCGAGCAACGGATCGGCCGCGGGGCGACGACCCAGGAGTTCTTCGTCAACATGGGTCCTCAGCACCCCTCCACGCACGGCGTGCTGCGCCTGGTTCTCAAGCTCGAGGGCGAGACGGTGAAGGACGTGATCCCCGTCCTCGGCTACGTGCATCGTGGCGTCGAGAAGATGGGCGAGCACCTGAGCTACCGGCAGTTCGTGCATCTCACGGACCGCCTCGATTACCTTTCGGCCCTGGCCAACAACTGGGCGGTCGCCAAGGCCGTCGAAAAGGCGGCGGGCATCGAGACGAACGAGCGGATCGAGACGATCCGGACGCTCGTCGCCGAGCTGCAGCGGATCGCGAGCCATCAGCTCTGGTGGGGCGTGTTCGGAATGGATCTCGGCGCGTTCACGCCGTTCCTTTACGGCTTCCGGGATCGCGAGCGGATCACGGACATCCTCGAGGAGACCATCGGCGCGCGCCTGACGATGAACTACATCCAGCCGGGCGGCGTGATGTTCGATCTGCACCCCGACTTCCAGCGCAAGGTGAAGGAGTTCATCGCGTACTTCCGGCCGAAGCTCGAGGAGTATGAGACGCTGCTCAGCCGCAACATCATCGCGCAGGAGCGCATGCGCGGGGTGGGTGTCCTGGAGGCCGCGCAGGCGGTCGCGCTCGGAGCGACGGGTCCCGTCCTTCGGGCGAGCGGCGTGGCCCATGATCTGCGCAAGAGTGAGCCTTACGGCGTGTACGGCAAGGTCGAGTTCGACGTGCCGGTCGGCGCCCGCGGCGACTGCTGGGACCGTTACTGGGTGCGGATCGAGGAGATCCGCCAGTCCCTGCGGATCATCGAGCAGCTGATCGAGAATATCCCCGAAGGGAAGCATCTGCTCGTGAAGCCCGCGGTCCGCACGAAGGTGCCCGAGGGGATCACTTATTCGCAGGTGGAGACGGCGCGGGGCGTGTTCGGCGTCCTGCTGGTTTCGGACGGCAAGGACGTGCCTTACCGGATTCATGTCCGCACGCCGAACTTCAACAATCTCTGGGCGATCACGCGGATCGCGCCCGGCTGGCGCGTGGCCGATCTGGTGACGATGATCTCGTCGCTCGACATCGTCGTTCCGGACATTGACCGTTGAGTATTGAGGGAAGGGGTTGAGCATGGGTTCAGGATGGGAAACGACGACGCTCGCGGAGCGCGCCGCCGAGGCGATGCCCGGAAGCCTTCTCGCCGGCGCCGGCTACGTACTGCTGGCGGTGGTGGGAGCGTCTCTCTTTGTCGCGGTCCTGGGAATGGCGCTCATCTACGCGGAACGCAAGGTGGCGGCGCACTTCCAGTGCCGGCTCGGCCCGATGCGGGTCGGTCCGCATGGGATCTTCCAGACGGTCGCGGACACGATCAAGCTCCTGTTCAAGGAGGACATCGTTCCGGCGCAGTCGGATCGGGTGCTTCATCTGGCCGCGCCGTTCTTCAGCATGATGGCGACGCTGCTCGCGCTCGTCGCGCTGCCGATGAGCCCGATCGTTCAGGTCGCGGACATGAACATCGGCGTCCTCTATATCACGGCCGTCACGGGTTTCGGCGTTCTGGGCGTGCTGCTGGCCGGCTGGAGCTCCAACAACAAGTGGTCGCTCCTCGGTGCGATGCGCGCGGGCGCGCAGATCATCTCCTACGAGGTCTCGGCGACGATGTCGCTGCTGGTGGTCGTTCTTTTCTCGGGCTCGATGCAGCTCTCCCGGATCGTCGAGAGCCAGGCCGACGGCTGGTGGATCTGGCGCGCGCCCGTGGTCGGCGTCGTGGCCTTCGTCATCTTCCTCATCGCCTCGCTCGCCGAGATCAGCCGGACGCCGTTTGATCTTCCCGAGGGCGAGAGCGAGCTCACGGCGGGCTTCCACACCGAGTACTCCGGCCTTCGCTTCGCGATGTTCTTCCTCGCGGAGTTCGTGAACATGTTCGTGGTTTCGGCCATGGCGACGACGCTGTTCCTCGGAGGCTGGATGCCCTTCCACATCGGTGGGGTTGAGTCGTTCAACGCCGTGATGGATCTGCTGCCGCCCGGCGCCTGGTTCGCGCTCAAGAGCGCGGCGGTCGTCTTCCTGATCATGTGGTTCCGGTGGACCTTCCCGAGGCTCCGGGTCGATCAGCTCATGAAGCTGGAGTGGAAGGTGCTGTTGCCGATCGGCTTCGTCAACCTCTTTGCCGCCGCTACCGCGGTGGTGTTTGGCTGGTATTTCTTTCCTTTCTGAAAGGAAGGCGGGTTTTCTCATGGATGTTTCGCGAATGAACCCCATTGTCGCCCCTCCGCTGCGCCGGTCGGGCTTTTTCGCCGATATCGTGGCCGGGCTGCGGTCCCTGCTGCAGGGAATGGGAATCACTTTCCGCTACTTTTCTCACCCGTCGACGGTCGTCACGCAGCAGTACCCGGAGAACCGCGCGACGCTGAAGATGTTTGACCGCTATCGGATGCGGCTCTCCCTGCCGCATGACGAGAACGGCTTTCACAAGTGCACCGCGTGCCGTATCTGCGAGCAGGCCTGTCCGAACGGCTCCATCAACGTCGTGTCCCGCAAGGGCGCGGTCACCGGCAAGACGGAGCTGGATCGCTATATCTGGCGCATGGACAGCTGTACCTTCTGTAACGCCTGCGTGATGGCCTGCCCGTTCTCCTGTCTGAAGATGAACGGCGACTTCGAGTGCTCGGTCTTCGATAAGAGCCTGCTGGTCTTCAACCTCACGCGCTACGCAGGCCCGACCTCCACGGTCCTGATGAAAGTCGAGAACCCGGAGGAGCGCCGGAAGCTGTGGGAGCCGCGCGATGTGTATTCGGGACCGCTGCCGCTGCGGGGAACCGAGCTGCCCGGAGGCGGCAAGACTCTTGGAAAACCCGAGGAACCGGCAAGGAGCGAAACATGAACGGTCAGGCGGCAAGCACCGTGTTTTTCTATGTCTTCGCGGCGGTCTCCGTCGCGCTGGCCGTGGCGACCGTGATCTCAAGGAGAATTCTTCGCGCGGCAGTGGCCCTGATGGGCGTTCTGGCGACGAGCGCGGCCTTCTACGTCATGCTGGACGCCGAATTTCTCGCGGGCGTGCAGATTCTCGTTTACGTCGGGGGCATCGTGATCCTGCTCGTCTACGCAGTCATGCTGACCCGCTCGAGCGAGCTCATCGAGGACCGGCCATCGGGCCGGAGGAGGGGCGCCGCGCTCGCGGTTTCGACCCTGTTCTTCGTGGCGGCGGCGGGCGCTTTCGTTGCGAGCCGCTTCGAGACGCTGCGGCCCGGAGCGCTGACGGTTTCCGGAACCACCGAGATCGGCCGCAGGCTGCTCGACCAGGGGTCGACGGGTTACGTCCTTCCGTTCGAGCTGATCTCGCTGCTGCTGCTCAGCGTGCTCATCGGGGGAGTGGTGATCGCCCGCACGAATCCGGACAAAGGGGAGGACGCGAAATGATCGAACAGCTCGCTACGATGGCTCCGGGACCCCTGCACTGGCTGGTCCTGACGGCGCTTCTTTTCGCGATCGGGACCTACGGGATCCTCACGCGGCGGAATGCCGTCGGCGTCCTCATGGCCGTGGAGCTCGCGCTCAACTCGGGCGCCCTGAACTTCGTCGTCTTCAACAGGTACGTCGCCCCCGCAGGCGTGGACGGGCAGATCATGTCGATCTTCGTGATCGCCGTGGCGGCCGCCGAGGTCGTCGTCGGAATGGCGATCTTCGTCGTGCTCTTCCGTCACCGTCAGACGGTGGACGTCACGCGGATGAACCGGATCAGGGATTAAGAGGGATTTATGGAATACGAGTTGGGTTTTGCGCTCAGAAACGCCTGGTTGATCCTGGCGATCCCCTTCCTCTCCTTCCTGCTGGTCGGCTTGCTCGTGCGGCCGCTCTCGGAAAAGGCGGCGGGTATCATCGCGACGCTCGCGGTTTTCGCGTCGGCGGCCTTCGCTTACGCCATGGCCGCGGAGTTCCTCACCCTCGGCGCGGCGACGGGTTGGAAGACCTTCGTGCCCTGGAGCTTCGAGTGGCTGCGCTTCCAGGAGCGCATGGCCGTGCACATCGGAGTCCTCGTCGATCCGATTTCCATTCTCCTGCTCGTCGTGGTGACGACGGTCAGCTCCCTCGTTCACCTGTATTCTCTGGGTTACATGCACGGCGAAGCGGGCTTCGGGCGCTATTTCACCTTCCTCAACCTCTTCACCTTCAGCATGCTCGGGCTGGTCACGGCGCCGAACCTGTTGCAGATGTTCGTCTGCTGGGAGCTTGTCGGCGCGAGCTCGTTCTGCCTGATCGGCTTCTACTTTGACCGGCCGTCGGCGGTCGCGGCGTCGAAGAAGGCGTTCATCGTGACGCGCTTCGCGGATCTCGGGTTCCTGCTCGGAATCCTGATCCTCGGCTACTTCGGCTACCAGGTGGCCGGCGAGGTCGGCGGGACGCGGCAGGCTTTTGACTTCCTCTTCCTTACGGACCCCGTGGTCATGGGCAAGCTCAACGCGATCGGCGCGGGGATTCTCGGGATTCCGGTCCTCACGCTGGCCTTGTGCCTGGTCTACATGGGGGGCGCCGGCAAGAGCGCGATGTTCCCGCTGCACGTCTGGCTGCCCGACGCGATGGAAGGCCCGACGCCGGTTTCCGCGCTGATTCACGCGGCGACGATGGTGGTCGCGGGCGTCTATCTCGTGGCCCGGCTGTTTCCCCTTTTCGCGACTTCGGGAGATGCGTTACTGGTCGTGGGCTATATCGGCGCCTTCACCGCGCTCTTCGCCGCGGTGATCGCGTGCACGCAGGACGACATCAAGCGCGTCCTGGCCTACTCGACCCTGAGTCAGCTCGGCTACATGATGTTCGCCCTCGGCGTGGCGTCGGTCGAGCATCCGCTCGGCTACACCGCCTCGATGTTCCATCTGTTCACTCACGCGTTCTTCAAGGCGCTGCTGTTCCTCGGCGCGGGCTCCGTCATCCATGCCGTGCACAGCAACGAGATTTGGCGGATGGGCGGGCTGCGCCGCAAGATGCCGGTGACTCATCTCACTTTCGCCATCGCGACCCTTGCCATCGCGGGGATCTGGCCTTTTGCCGGGTTCTTCTCGAAGGACGAGGTGCTGGCGGCCGCGCTGGGCAGCGGCCACTACGGGATCTTCGGAATCGGCCTGCTGGTCGCGGGGATCACGGCGTTCTACATGTCGCGCATCTACTTCGCCGCGTTCTGGGGCGGCGCGAGGACCGAGGGCGCCTCTCACGCGCACGAGTCGCCGGTGATCATGCTGATTCCGCTCGTCGTGCTCGCGGTATTGTCGGTGGTCGCCGGCTTCTTCCCCATCGGCGAGTTCGTGCGCTTCGGCGCGGGGCACGGGGCGCCTCATGGGATCAATCCCGCGATCGCCGCGGCCGGGACGTTCGCCGGCGTGCTCGGAATCGGCCTGGCCTGGGCGATCTACGGAAGCGGCGGAACCGCGAGGGCCGAGGCCCTGGCGCGCGCGTTCGGCGGCGCGTACACCGTGGTGCGCCGCAAGTTCTACGTCGATGAGCTCTATCTCTTCGTCACCCACAAAATCATCGTCCGGTTCGTCGCAGCACCCATCGCCTGGTTTGATCGCGCGATAGTCGATGGTGGCGTGAATCTCTCGGCGAAGGGCGGGCGGCTCTTCGGATTCGCGCTGGGAAGCCTGCAGACGGGGCAGGTCCAGGCCTATGGTTCGTGGTTCGCGGGGGGAGCGGTCCTGCTGGTTCTGGTTCTCTGGGGGCTGCAATGAGCGAGGGAGGCGTGATGGGTTTGTTGAGCTGGTTGATTCTCCTGCCGTTCCTGACCGCCCTGGCGATCGTCTTCACGCCGGGCACGAGGAAGTCGCTGATCAAGTGGATCGCGCTGGCGGGCACGGGGACGCACCTCCTGCTGACGGCGTTCACGACCTGGCGCTACTGGACGCTCGCGGCTCCGGATATGGCGGAGATGAGGACCGCGCGGGTCATGAAGCTTTACCTCGTCGAGCGCCTGCCATGGTTCGATAGCCTGGGCATCCAGTACTTCCTCGGGATCGACGGAATCTCGATGGCGATGGTCATCCTGACCTCGATCATCATCTTCACGGGCGTGCTGGCGAGCTGGAAAGTCGAGGAGCGCGCCAAGGAGTTCTTCGCGCTTCTGCTGTTGCTGGTGACCGGTGTCTTCGGCGTATTCCTCAGCTTCGATCTTTTCCTCTTCCTCATGTTCTATGAGGTCGCCGTGCTGCCCATGTACCTCCTGATCGGGGTGTGGGGCACGGGCCCGAAGGAATACTCCGCCATGAAGCTCACGCTGATGCTGCTCCTAGGCTCGGCGCTGCTCATCGTCGGTTTCCTCGGACTCTACTCAGTCTCGGGCCTCCAGACGTTCGACCTCACCCGCCTGGCGGAAGTCAGTTTCCCGGCGGGCTTCCAGAAGTGGGCGTTCCCGGCGATCTTCATCGGCTTCGGGGTGCTCGGAGCGCTTTATCCGTTCCACACCTGGTCACCCGACGGGCATGCGTCGGCGCCGACCGCGGTATCGATGCTCCATGCGGGCGTCCTGATGAAGCTCGGTGGTTACGGCGCGCTTCGCGTGGCGGTCTACCTGCTGCCTGAGGGCGCCAAGGACTGGGGCCTTTTCTTCATGGCCCTGACGACGATCAACATCCTGTATGGCGCGTTCGGAGCCATCACGCAGAAGGATCTTAAATACTTCACGGCTTATTCTTCCGTCAGTCATTGCGGCTTCGTGCTCTTCGGCGTGGCCGCGCTGAATCTCATGGGAATGAAGGGCGCCGTTCTCCAGATGTTCAGCCACGGCGTGATGACGGGCCTGTTTTTCGCTCTGATCGGCATGGTCTACGGCCGCACGCACACGCGGATGATTCCGGAGATGGGCGGGCTCGGCAAGGTCATGCCCTGGCTGGCCGTCTGCTTTTACGTCGGAGGCCTGGCCTCGCTGGGACTGCCGGGGCTCTCGGGCTTTGTCGCCGAGTCGCACGTGTTCCTCGGGGGCTTCTTCGGAAATCCCTGGGGCAGCATGGTGGCGATGAGAACGCTGACCGTGGTGGCTACGCTCTCGGTCGTCGTCACCGCCGTCTATGTCCTGCGCGGGCTTGGGCGGGTCTTCATGGGCCCGGTGACCGATCCGCACTTTCATGAGCTGAAGGATGCGACCTTGACCGAGCGGATCAGCACCGGCGTGCTCGTGGCCACGCTCGCGGCCGTCGGCCTGATGCCCTGGCTTCTGATTGATCTGATCGAGGCTTCGATCATGCCGATCGTCAACCGGCTCCACTCGTAAGAGGATCCCTGATCATGCTGATGCTTCCGGAACTGATCGTAGTCGTTACCGCCTTCGCGCTGCTCGTGGTGGACCTGCTCGTGAGCGAGCGCCGCAAGCCGATCCTGCCGATGATCGCTTTGGCCGGGATCGCGGCTGCTCTCGTCGCGGCGTGGATGCTTCCGCAGAGCGGTCAGCTGCTTGGCGGGCGCTTTGCCGTGGATTCGGTCTCACGATGGTTCAGGATCATCTTCCTGATCGCCGGCGGGCTCACGATCGCCGTATCCGCGGATTCCCTGAATGGTCGCGGGGCCTTTCGGCCGGCGGCCCTCAGCTCTCGCGCCGAGTTCTGCCTCATTTTGCTTTTTAACCTCGCGGGCATGCTGTTCCTTGCCGGCGCGCGCGATCTTGTCACCCTTTACGTCTCGCTGGAGCTTGCGACGATTCCGCTCTTCCTGCTGGCCGCCTGGAGACGCGACGTCGAGTCGAGCGAAGCGGGCCTGAAATATGTGATCCTTGGGGCGCTCGGCTCGGCATTCCTGCTCTACGGTCTTGGGGTCCTTTACGGGCTCACGGGCGAAATGCGCCTCGAGGCCATGAGCGGCGCCCTCCGCGCGGGCCCTGCCTTCTGGCTGGGGGTGGGGATGGTGGTTGCCGGTGTCGGGTTCAAGTTAACCCTCGTTCCGTTCCATCTTTGGGCGGCGGACGTTTATCAGGGCGCGCCGACGCAGGTGACTGCCTATCTCTCCGTAGCCTCCAAGGGGGCCGGCCTCGCTCTGCTGTTCCACGTCCTCTATCGGATCCTGGCCCCGCTGGCGCCGCACTGGGATGGGGTGATCGCGGTCCTGGCAGCGTTGACGATGACGGTCGGGAACTTCGCGGCCATCGTTCAGAAGAACATCAAACGCTTGATGGCTTTCAGCGCGATCTCGCAGGCGGGTTACCTGCTTCTGGGCTTCCTCGGCCATGATGGGGCACCCGGCCGAGGCGTGGCCGCGATGCTCTTCTATCTGCTCGTTTACGTTGTGACCAACCTCGCGGCGTTCGCGGTCATCATCTGGTATTCGGGAGAGACCGGACGGGAGAAGATCGAAGATTATCGCGGACTTTCGAAGACGCATCCGCTGATGGCGCTGGCGATGATGGTGGCGCTCTTCGGTCTGGCCGGAATTCCGCCGCTAGCGGGTTTCGTCGGGAAGTTCTTCCTCTTCAGCGTGGCCTCTAAAGCCGGACTGCACTGGTTGGTCGGTCTGGCGGCCATCAATTCCACCGTTTCGCTCTATTATTATCTGGGGATCGTTCGGCGGATGTACATCGAGCCCGCCGGGGCGGAAGACCGGGCTGTGCGGGTCTCGCCGATGTTGGCGACGGTTCTTGCGATCACGACCCTGGCCTCCGTCATCCTGGGGGTCGTTCCCGTTTTCTTCGAGACCATTTCCTTCCAGACAGCCGACTGGCTGAAAGGAACTCTCTGGTAGAGAAATCAACAAGTTTCATGTTAGAAAAGCAAGATCGCACCATCGGAGGATCAGGGGAGAGTCATTTCTTCCATCCCTAATTCCCCCTTCTTGCCCATTCAACGAGGAGGCAAAGTAATGAGCAATCAGTTCGAAAAATTTCCTTTCCCGGGCGAACTCACCACCATGGATGGGACCGGCACGGTTGTTTGGGTCGAGACCAATGTAACGACCGGAGCCGCCGCTTACCCCATCACCCCCGCGACCAATATGGGCGTGGGCTATGAGCAAGCCGTCGCCGACGGCACGAAGAACGTCTGGGGCGACACCCTCGTGTTCCTCGAGCCCGAGAGCGAGCACTCCGCGGCGAGCGTTTGCGAAGGCTACGCGCTGGGCGGCGGACGTGTTTCGAACTTCACCGCCGGTCAGGGGTTGATCCTCATGAAAGAGGTCCTCTACACGATCACCGGCAAACGCCTCCCGGTGGTGTTCAACATCGGGGCTCGCGCCCTGACCCATCACTCCCTCAACGTGCACGCGGGCCATGACGACGTCATGGGTGTCGTGGACTGCGGCTGGGGCATGCTCTTCGCGCGCAACGCGCAGGAAGCCGGCGATTTCTGCCTGATTTCCCGCAAGACCGCGGAAGATTCCTATACGCCCTTCTTCAACATCCAGGACGGCTTCCTCACCACTCACACGGTCGAGACGGTCCTTCGTCCCGAGAAGGAGCTGTTCGCGAAGTACCTGAAATCGCCGAAGGAAGCCCTGCATAATTTCATGAACCCGGACAAGCCGGTCATGACCGGCACCGTGCAGAACCAGGACGCCTACATGAAGGGCAAGGTCGCTCAGCGTTCCTACTACGGCCCGATGAAGGCGAACCTCAAGCGCAACATGGAAGAGTTCTATCGGCTCACCGGTCGCAAATACGACCTGATCGAGAGCTATCGCATGGACGACGCCGAGTACGCGATCGTCGGCATGGGCTCGTATATGGAAACGGCGAAAGCGACGGTCGACTGGATCCGCCAGACCCAGGGCACCAAGGTCGGCGTGATTTCGGTTTTCTCGTACCGTCCGTTCCCGGGCGCCGAGCTGATTGAAGCGCTCAAGAACGTCAAGGCGGTCTCGGTGCTCGAGCGTCTCGACGAGAATAGCGCGCCCGAGAATCCGCTGGCCCGTGACATCAAGGCCGCGTTCTGCGACGCGCTCTGGGGCAACCCCGAGTTCCCGAAGCTGACGAAGCTCCCCGTCATCCAGCACGGCGCCGGCGGTCTTGGCGGTCGCGACGTTCGCGCCCGCGACTTCATCGCCATCGTCGATAACCTCAAGCGGGGCGAAGCGGGCAAGATCCGCTACTGCGTCGGTGTGCCGCATGAGGACGCGCTGACCTGGAGCGGCACGGAGCCGGATATCCGGGCCAAGGGCTCGTTCTCCGTCCGCGGTCACTCCATCGGCGGCTACGGCTCGGTCACGACCAACAAGATCATCGCTTCGGTCTGCGGCGAGCTCTTCGACCAGAAGGTCCAGGCGTTCCCGAAATACGGCGCGGAGAAGAAGGGTCTGCCGACCCTGTACTTCCTCACGATCGGTCCGGAGAAGGTTCAGACCCACTCCGAGCTCAACGTGGTGGACGCGGTCATCGTCAACGACATGAACGCGCTTCATCACTCGGATGTGCTGGCTGGGCTCGTTGACGGCGGGACCGTCATCATGCAGTCCAAGCACAAGAACCCCGAGGAGATCTGGAAGGCGATCCCGGGCGGCGTCCGCGAGAAGATGCGCGCCAAGCGGGTCCGCATCTTCAACTTGGATACGGCCGCGATTGCCCGCGAAGTGGGCAGCTCGCCGGACCTTATCCAGCGCATGCAGGGCATCCTGCTGCTCGGCATCTTCCTGAAGATCACCCCGTTCGCGACCCAGAAGGGCCTTGCGGTGGATCAGCTCATGAAGGGCGTCGAGAAGGTCATCCGGAAGTATTTCGGCAAGCGCGGCGAGAAGGTCGTACAGGAGAACCTCATGTGCGTCAGCCGCGGTTTCAACGAAGTGATCGAGCTTCCCCGGGACATCATCGCTCGGGCTTGAGGAGTAACAGAAAATGGCTATCGAACCGAAGAATCAGAAGAGTAGTGCGACGGTGGATGCCGAGTCCTGCGACTTGGGCAATTTCCGGTCGGAAGTATTGGGAGCCTACCTCAAGGGCAAGGCGGACGGGGAGCTTCCCGCGGACAGCCATTCGGCGCGTTCGTTGATCCCGCCCGGAACGGCCGCGGCGCGCAGCTTTGCCGCGATCGCGTCGGAGTTCCCGGCTTACCACGCGGACAAGTGCGTGGCGTGCATGGAATGCGTGATGGTTTGCCCGGATGCCGCGGTCCACGGCCGCGTCACCCCGCAGACGGAGCTGGAAGGCGCGCTCGCCAAGGCCCAGACGGTCGGCGCCCCGGCGTCGATCAAGGCGCAGTTCGCGAAGACCGACAAGTTCTGGAAGGTCTACGAGAAGAAGGGCGAAGTGCCCGCTTACTTCTCGATCTGGATCGATCCGGACAAGTGCAAAGGCTGCGCGGAGTGCGTGAGCGTCTGCACCGATAGCGGTCACAACGCGCTGACGATGGAAGAGAAGACCGACGAGCAGCGCAAAACCTCGGCCGCGAGCTACAAGTTCTCGACCGAGATCCTGCCGCGGACGCCTCAGAAGTACATCAACCCGAAGCTCCATACGGATCTGTTCCTCATGGAAGACGCGTGGCCGTATGTCGGCGGCGCCGGTTCCTGCATGGGGTGCGGCGAGATCACGGCCCTCAAGATGGCGATGACCACCACCATGGCCAAGTACGGCAAGAACATGGTGATCGTCGCTTCGACCGGCTGTAACTCCGTGTTCAGCTCGACCTATCCTTTCAACATCTTCAATGTCCCCTGGACGAACTCCCTGTTCGAGAACGGTCCGACCACGGCGCTCGGCGTGCGGATGCGGCTCAACCAGGAAGGCAAGCGGGACACGAAGGTGTGGGTTGTGGGCGGCGATGGCGCGATGAACGACATCGGTTTCCAGGCCCTGTCCCGCGCGCTGTGCACCGGCGAGGACATCAAGATCCTCGTGCTCGATACGCAGGTCTACTCCAATACGGGCGGCCAGGCCTCGACGGCCACGTTCATGGGGCAGAGTGCGAAGATGAGCATGCACGGCAAGGCTTCGACGGGCAAGGTCGAGCAGCGCAAGGAGCTCGGCCTCATCTCGATGATGCACCCCGAGGTCTTCGTCGCGCAGGTGTCCACTTCGTATTACAACCACTTCCTCCGCGCCGTGAGCGACGCGCTCGAGTTCCCAGGGCCGGCGGTGATCATCGCCTACGCGCCCTGCATGCCTGAGCACGGGATCGCGGACAACGCGGCCTTCGCGCAAGCGAAAGCCGCTGTTCAGAGCCGCGCCTTCCCGATCTACGTGCACGACCCGAGGAAGGGCAGGAGCATCAAGGAGAGATTGGATCTCCGGGGTAATCCGTCGATCAGTGAGGATTGGCACAAGGATCCCAAGACAGGTGAGGTCTACGACTTCACCTGGTTCGCGAAACAGGAAGAGCGGTTCTCGCATCAATTCAATGCCGAGGGACGGCCTTCAGAGGCGCTGCTCATGAGCCAGGCGGATCGGTTGAGCCACTGGAACAAGCTTCGCGAGCTCGCTGGATTGGTGAAGTAACAGGGTTAACGTCAACGTCTTACATAGGAGAACGACATGTCTTACAAAATCACGTCAGATTGCAACAGCTGCGGCGCTTGCGAGCCGGAGTGCCCGAATACCGCGATCTCGCAGGGGGATGACACTTACGTTATCAACGCCGATGCGTGCACGGAGTGCGTGGGTTTTCACGCGGCCCCGCAGTGCGCCGCGGTTTGCCCGGTCGACGCTTGCGTCACTGACGAAGCCGTTAAGGAAGACGAAGCGGCCCTGATCGCCAAGGCCAAAAAACTGCACCCGAACAAGGACTTCTCGGGCGCGGTTCCTTCCCACTTCCGGAAATAAGCCCTTTCGGGCGGATAAAGCCCGAATCAGGCTCAAAAGGGGCTGTCACCGCGAGCGGTGACAGCCCCTTTTTTATTTCCCTTTGATTTGTCGCTTGACTCGGCACCGGGTCGATTCCAAGATGACGCGCTTCATGGGTGGATTCCGCAAGAGGCGGGACAAAGGTGCATTCTCGCGGCCAGGGACTGGTTTGTCGAGGGAGCTGGAACAGTCATGGCGGGCGTGTGCCCGCCAGTGCATGCGGATCTCCGCGTGCCGAGGGGAAAGTTTTCAATGGATCACGGACCAGCAACAGAATGGGGAAAGGACAATTCCGCCGGTTATAAGTCCCGGCTCGGCATTTCCTTGTTCCTGCTATATACGGCGGTTTACGCCGGCTTCGTCCTCATCAACAGCATCAGCCCGGGCCTCATGGGCCTGCCGATGCTGGGCATGAATCTCGCGGTCGTTTACGGTTTCGGGCTGATCG
>JAMPXZ010000031.1 GCA_023700925.1 Oligoflexia bacterium
CCGCCTCTGATCCGTGCTGTGTTGCCGTTCCTGGCATTCCTTGCCCGAAAGATGTGCCGGCGTGTTGAAGGCTTGGCCTCTGGGGCTTCAGTAACTCTTCCCACCCGTGCGAGTGGCTTCGATGCGATGAAAAGCCTGAAAGAGTTCGTCAAATTCAGCATTACCTTGGCAACTGCGCTGGATTGCGACTTCCTTAACGCCCTTGCGGCGCAGAGAAAGCTCGTAGGCCATGCCTCCGCAGATCGGCTGTTTCCGGACCGCTTGGACGGACTTCTCGTTAAGGCGGAGTTCCGCCAAGACACGCGCCAACGGCTTTGAAAGGGCGAACAGATCGTTGAGTCCCAGCTCAGTCTCATTGAAAAGAAGGCCCTTGCCCATGGATTGCAAACGGTAGGTCTTCTCGAAGCCATCGGGCACGGACACCTTCAATCTCACCTCAGATTCCCCAAAAGACGAAGCACGGGCATAAGGAGTAAACGGGTTAAAAATCAAAAGTACCAAAAGTGGCAGTAACGTTTGAAGATTACTCACAGTAAACAGGTCCCTTCAGTTCGCTGCAGCTTGCTGCTTTTCGAATCACCGGATGAGCTAACAATACTTTCTCAAACCGGACCGTGGCAGACAAATGGTCGTCCTCTTGGTCATTTCGTGGAATACGTATGGGAGAGGAGCGGCAACCAATTTCGGCAAGCTTATTTCGGATTTGAGCTAGCGTTCCCTGCGCGGGATAAGGGCACTCTTTTGCAGCAAAATGAATCGATACTTCCCGAAACCTTTCGACTTGATCAACTTCAGCCAAATTTCGCAAAGACTCTGCAAATAGTTCGACCCCCACCCAATCGGCCATAGTCTCTTCTAATTGTGGACGAAGGAAACCGCTTTTGGTTTTCACTGCCAGGCAAGGTCCTATTCCATCAACATTGTTTCTTATTCTGTGCAAAAGATCCTGAAGTTTTTCCACCATTTCCTGACGCCGCGCCTCGTTCAAGGGGCCTTGAGCCATGCGCTCGTAATTCTGTGTTGTAAATTTCTTTTGAGATTCAGCACGCGCCCGATATTCCGCTTCAATGTCGCCAGCACGGGCAGCCGTAGATTCGGGTCCGAGAAGACACGAAGCCTGTTCTGATAGCGGATACTGAGTGTATGGCAAGGCATCGAACGGGAGCCCTTGTATCAAAGGCTGGACAGAGCAAGGACCTATAGAATGGCCCATTTCGTGGCCTAACAAGTAAGTAAGGACTGATTCCGGATAGTCTTGGAGACTTTGGCAAATCAAAACTTTTCCACGGCTGTTGAAGGCGTTTGGCCAATCACAGTTCTGTTGCCGCGCGGCTTTGAAGTCGACTGAAGTCGCTTCGATTCGTTGGATTAGGCTCTCGATCGCTTTCTGATTGAATGGCGAAGCGTACGATCGAAGTTTTGCGATCAATGCTTTCTTGAGCGAGTCAACCAGACTGCTGATCTGTCTCTCATGGGTGAGCGAATCCTGCTTGGCTCGGGCGACTTTTTCCTTGAGGTGTGGATAGCCTTCAAAAAAGTATTCGGAACCAGGGGCGAAATACCTCAAGTCATCACTACCCACTTCCAAATCCGCATCGAGTAAACCCGTGCTCTTTACGGGCTCCGCCAATCGGATCTGGAGGCCGATTAACTCTTCAAGCCGACTCTTGGATGCCCTCGAAATCGGCTTCATTCCTCTTTCTTTGGCTTCTATTTCTAGCGTCTCCAAGGACGGCAAAACTTCGCCCCTTGTGACTCGCACCGCAAGTTCACCTTTCATCCAGCTCAGCGTCTGGCCGTCCGCGTTTGCTTCTGCAAACGATTCCAATTCGCTACGAAGTTCGCCAAGTCTTTTTTCGCGAGCGCCTCGGGCCGACAATGCTTCTTGGACGATACCTTCTTGTCCTAGGTTTCTCTGGAGCTCCGCCAAGTGGCTTCTGGCACAATAAGCGATTTCAGTCTTTAGCCATTGATATTCAGGATTGTAGATGACCGCACCGGAGGGGGAGCGATAGAGCTCTGCTCTATCAAAGGCATTCCCGAAGGACTTGCAGAGTTCTTCGTAGGTGCAAATGGGACTTCGCGGATTTTTGGAGGACACAGGAAGGTTGCAAGCGGTCCTTGCCCCCATATCTCGCATTAAAACTTCAATTTCGCGAAAAGTCGGAAAGACCTTTGTAGCCGTCTCTCTACCTTGGTCAGCCTGTAGAGGGAACCCGGCTGAGAAGCTCAGGAAAAGGAATGCAAAAGGGATTTGTCGGAAAGTTGTGGGCACACTTCCATTATATTCATGATTGAGGAGGGCGGAGCCCTTTTTTAGTTGTATCCTACGCTGCCCAAGTTAACTGGTCAGATGAAGCTTGGTTTCCGGCCCTTGAAATCGGACCGCTCTGCGGAAAGCATCCTCACGAAATCTTCTGAAATTTCGTGAAAGATTCAGGCCGGGACCGCGCATGCCTTCGCACGCGAAGGATCTACATCCCTACCGCCCTCCGCCATTAGCCAAGCCAATCTCTTTCAAACGAAAATTTCGATGCCCTCTTCGGACTTTTTAGGGAGGGAAGAGCGGCTTAGCGCGGCCAGGATGGCCAAAGCGCGTAAGGACAGGATGTCCGTGCCGGGTTTCCCTCCCTAAAAAGTCCGGAAAGGGCGCATCAGTCTTGGATTTGAAAGTGACAAACTTGGCTAGTGCCGGAGAAGGTGGGATTCCCCTCCGTGTCTCGCGCTTGCCGCGCTCGCACTCCGGGCCACGGCTCGGGGCGCCGCCCGGCTCCTCGGATGCTTCGCATCCTGCGGGGCACGGGCACCCGCACCCCTCCGCCGTTCAGTACACGCGGCACGCGTAAATCCCACCCAGAGGTACAAATCGCTGCGCGATTTTGCATCGTATACCGCCATAACGAAGCCTCTTTCATTCAAATGCAACGCTTGTCGCTTTACCGAGATTCTTAGCGAGAGAAAGCCGACTTGCGCGTGCCATGGATGGCACATAGGCGCGAGAGGACACGAAGTCCGCTCGGATTTCTCTCGCTAAGAATCCACGGTAAAACGCCCAATACTGTCTATTTGAATGAAAGAGGCTTCGTTATGGCGGAGAGGGTGGGATTCGAACCCACGGTCGAGTTACCCCGACGCCGGTTTTCAAAACCGGTGCTTTCGACCACTCAGCCACCTCTCCGCTAAAAAACCGTTATCACGCTCCGGGTTGTTTGATCCAGAGCCTTCCGCCCTCTGACACGAAACCGGGCGCGCCTTCGAGGTACCGGTTGAGGACCTTGGGGATAGCGACGTTGCCTTTTTCGTCCTGGAAATTCTCAAGGATCGCCACGAGCGTCCGGCCAACCGCGAGGCCTGAGCCGTTCAGCGTGTGGGCAAGACGGGGCTTGCCCTGGGCCTCCGGCCGGTAGCGGATCGCCGCCCGCCGGGCCTGGAAATCCTCGCAGTTGGAGCAGGAGGAGATCTCGCGATAGGCGTTCTGACCGGGGAGCCAGACTTCGATATCGTAGGTCTTGGTCGCGCCAAAGCCCATATCGCCCGCGCAAAGCGCCATCACGCGATAGGGGAGATCCAGGAGCTGCAGGACCTTCTCCGCGTTTGCCGTCATCGCCTCGAGCTCGTCGTAGGATTTCTCAGGCTCGACGATCTTCACCAGCTCCACCTTCTGGAACTGATGCTGGCGGATCAGGCCGCGCGTGTCTTTGCCGTAGGAGCCCGCCTCGCTCCGGAAGCAGGGGGAGTACGCCGTGAGATAAAGGGGGAGCTTGCCGGCGTCGATGATCTCATCGCGATAGATGTTCGTCAGCGGCACCTCGGCCGTCGGGATCAGGAAGAGCTCGCGATCGGCGACCTGAGTCTTGAAAAGGTCCTGCTCGAATTTCGGCAGCTGCCCCGTCCCGGTCATCGTCGCGCGATTGACCATGAACGGCGGAATGACCTCCCGATAGCCGTGCTGGCGGGTGTGCAGATCCAGCATGAACTGGATTAGCGCGCGCTCGAGCGCGGCGCCCGCGCCAAGATAGAGCGTGAAGCGGGCCCCGGAGAGCTTGCCCGCCCGCTCGAAATCCAGAATTCCCAGGCTCTCGCCCAGAGCGACGTGGTCCCGAGCCGCGAAGGCGAGCTTCGGCGGGGTACCCCAGCGGCGCGCCTCGCGATTGGATTCGGCATCAGCCCCGTCTGGAACGCTCGAGTGCGGAATGTTCGGAATCCGCAAAGCGAGATCCTGAAACTCCTCCTCGATCCCGCGCAGGCTCTCGTCGAGCGCCTTGATCCGATCACCGACCGCCCGCATCGCGGTGACCTTTTGATCGGCTTGGGCCGCGCTGGCAGGATCCGACTTGGCCTTGGCCTTGAGCTGCGCGATCTCCTGTGAGGCCGCGTTCCGCTGCGCCTTCAGGGATTCGGTTTCCTGGATCAGCTCCTTGCGCCTGCGCGAAAGACCGCTGATCCGCGAGACCAGCTCCTGATCCGCGTTACGGCGCTTGAGCGCCTTTTCCAACTCCGCCACGTTTTCATTGAAGTACCTGGAATCGAGCATCCTCTAAACGTAGCACAGCGACCGTCCGGGATAAAGTCAGCGGTACTTCTCGAAGATGGCCCGATCGGGCGCGTCAGGTTCCATTTCGAGGTACTTGCGAAAAGCCTGGGCCGCCGAGCCGTTGTCACCCAGCTCCCGGAACGCCAGGCCGAGGCGCTTGTAGACCATCGGATTGGCGCGATCGATCGCCAAGGAGGCCTGGTACAGCGCGATCGCGCCCGGATAGTTCTTGAGCAGGTGATTGGCGTAGCCCGCCTCATGCTTGGCCTCGCTGGAGCGCGGGTCAATCAGCATGGCGCGGTTGTAATACTTCAGCGCCTCGGAAGGCGCGTTAAGCTCCATGAGCACTTTGCCCATGCCGAGCAAGGTAAGCACGCTGCCCGGATGAGTCACCTCGGGGACCGGGCCCGCCGGATTGCGACACTCGTCATTGTCGCCGGCACCCACCGCGTTACACAGCTCCTGGCGAAACTCCAGGACCGCCGCCTTGTGGTTACCCATGCGGGAGTACAGCACCGCCTTGTAGTAATGGAGGTTCGGGTATTTCGGATAGATCCCGTAGATCTTCTCGAGCTCCTCGCCTGCCTTCTCAAACTCGGTTCTCTTCACGAAGATCCGGTAACGCTCAAGATGCCCCGTGGGGTCCGAGGCGTTGCGGTCAGAGTAGGACTGGTAGGCGAGAAGGGCTTTTTCGAGGGCGCCGCGAAGCGTGCCCTCCTGCAAGACGTAGAGCTCAGCCTGGAGCTTCCAGGGATACGCGTAATCGGGGTTCGCCGCCTTGGCCTGGTCGATGAATCGCTGGGCGAGCTCAGGCTCGCCCTTTTTCATGTGAAACTCGGCGATCGCCGCAAGCAGCTCCGCATGAGGCGTGGAGTCCTTCTGAAGCTCGTCCTGAAGCATCGCGATCGCGCGGTCGATGGACTCGGACTCGGCGATGGCCTTGGCCGTCCCGATGATCGCCTCGCTGTTGAGCGGATCCAGACGAAGCGCCAGCGAGAAGAAGAACGGCGCCTCCTTGTACTGGCGGGTCGCGAGCAGGCTCCTCGCGTAAGCGATGTAGACGTCGTTGGCGATCGTATCGCGGCTCATGGCTTTCTTGTAAAACCCTTGCGCCTCGGCATGCCGTCCCTGCTTGGCGTACATGTCGGCGGCGGCCTTGTCGATCGCGCTCTGGGGCACCGGCAGCTTGCGGAAGCGGTCCATCGCCTTGGCGGCCTCCCCCCACTCATAACTCTGGATCAGCACGTCGATATACTTGGCCCACACCTCGATGTTTTGCGGGGCCAGGTCGGCGGCGCGCTTGTAGTTCATCCGCGAATTTCCGAGGTCGTGATTTCTCGCGAACATGTCGCCCAGCTTGAGGAGCGGGATTGGCGACTTCTCGTTCGCGTGCCGGGCGTTCAGGAACTCTACCTGGGCCTCGGCGAACCTACCCGCCTTGAGCAGCTTTTCCCCTTCGCCGAGGAAGAAGTACATTCGGGCGTTCTGCCGGAGCTTGGCGACCTTTTCGCCCGCCTTCGCGCGAAGCGAGTACAGCTCCAAGAGGTAATCGTGGTTGCCGGGGTCAAGACGAACGGCCCGTTCCATATCCCCGATCGCCAGGTCGATCTTGCCAAGTCGCTGCGCGACCTGGGCATGGAGAAAGTACGTGAGGCTCAGGTCCTGAGGACCCAGAAGACGCGGCTCCCTGACGAGCCGTTCGAGATGCTTGGCGGCTTCGGGCGACCTTCCTTGCGTGTACAGGATCTCCGCGACCCGCACACGCGAGCGTGCGTGGTTCACGTTCATCCGCAACGCCTTGTCGTAGGCGAGAAGCGCCGCCGGCAGGTCGCTCATCTTTTCGGCGATCCGGCCCTGAAGGTAGAATACCTTCGCGCTGAACACCCGGTTTTCGGGCAGCTCGGCGAGATACCGGGCCGCGTTCTGCGCGTCGCCCCGGTGATAAAACGAAAGCGCCAGATAATAGAACATCTCATACCCGAAGTTGGGATGGGTCTTCGTGTACTCGACGATGCGATTCTGCGCCGCCTCGGCCTTGTTCGCGGTGATGTAGAATTCGACGTCGGCGATGATGGTTTCCGGCAGATCGACGTTCTTGGCCCGCGACAGCTCAATGAGCTTGGAGAGGACCGTAAAGAAGTTTTCGTCCTTGTTCGACGAATCGATCAGGTTCAGGTACGTCGACGCGAGCATCGCGAGCGCCTTGACGTTGCCCAAGTCCTTGCCGGCGGCGACGCGCAGCTTTTGGGCCGCATTGCGGTAACCTTCCACGTGGTCAAGCACGTAGAATTTCATCGCTTCCTGATAGAGCTTCGCGCTGCCAGCCGGGTCCGGCGTATCCGAGAATATCGGCAAAGCGGGGCGAACCGGAACGTAACCCTGGGTCGCCGTCTTCGTCGACTCCGCCGTCAGCATCTCATAACCGATGGTTGCCAGCGCGAGGAATGCCAGGACCGTCTTGATCTTTTCCTTGATTCCGCCGCGCGGCTTGCCGGGAAGATTGCGTGGGGTCGGGCTCGGTGCCGTGCGCTGGAAGATCACCGTGCGGGCTTCGGCGATGAAATTTTTCCGCGGCCGGTCGAGCTCGACGCGGTCCTCCGAGTTCTGGAGCTGGATCTCGTTTTGCGCCGAGCCGCGCCGAAGGAGGGGACGGGAAGCGGGAAGCTCCGCGGGGTCGACGACCGTGGTTTTCTCGTTATCTTCGGCGGCGGTTTCTGGCTTTTCGAGGGTCGGCGGCGGCGGAAGGGCATCGTGCTCGGGCTTGACTCCGGCCACGGGCACCGACACGACGATCGTCGCTGGCTCAGCCGCTTCTTCGGCGCCAGGAAGGGCGACGATCGGACTGCTTGGCTCAGGCGGAACTTCCGGCACCTCGACGAGGGCTGCGGGCATGTTCTCGGGCAGCACCTGCGTGGCTCCGGGAAGTGCGCCCGCGCTCAGGGGATCGCTGTCATTTTCGGCGACGATCGAGTCACGGGTGAGCTGTCCGCAGGCCCGCGCGACGAGAAGCTCGGCGATCTCGGGATGGGAGTTGATGTCCCGCCATTCCCCGACAGGATGCTCGCGCGCGATTTCCAGGCCGGTAATCTGGTTCTTGATGATGAGCTTGCGGATTCTCTCCAGGTCCAACGGCCCGAGAATCCGCCCGGAGGGGAGTTTGACTTTATAGTACTTGCCCGATGAAGGCGCCATGGCTGCTGGCGTAGCTCCTTTGGGGCACCGGAAAAGATCAGAGGCTGGTCACGGCTTTCCTCGCCGCGGAAACCATTTTCGCGGGAAGGATGCCTATCTGCAGCGTAAGGACCACCATCACGGTAACCGCCGCAACCGACCAGACCGACATGCGAGAAGCGGCAGGGCTCCCGACCGGGTCCCGCATGTAGATGTAAACCAGTACCCTAAGGTAATAGTACACTGAAATCGCGCTGCACAGCACTGCGATGATGACGAGCGAGATTTCGTTGGCTTGAATAGCCGAATAGAAGATCAGGTACTTGGCGGCAAATCCTGCCGTGGGCGGGATTCCAGCCATCGAGAACATAAAGACCCCCATGGCAAAGGAGAGCCACGGATGGCGCCTGGCCAGGCCGGAGAGGTCGTTCAGGTTCAAACCGCTATCGCCACGGTCAGCAATAATGGTGAGCACCACGAAGGCCCCCAGGTTCATCACCGCATAGGCCACCAGGTACATCACCACGGGAGCGTAGCCCTGCTCGCTTCCGGGCCCGGCAAGCATGCCGACCAGGAGGTAGCCGGAATGAGCGATGGACGAATAGGCCAACATCCGCTTGAGGTTGGTCTGGGTCAGCGCCACGATATTGCCCACCAGCATGGTCAGCACCGCGCAGACCCAAAGGAGGTCGTGAAAATTCGCCTGGACCGCCTCACTCAGCCCCTTGCCATAGCCGGTCGCGAGCAGTACCCGCACGAACCCGGCAAAAGCTGCCGCCTTGAGGCCGGTCGTCATGAACCCCGTGACCGGGACGGGGGCGCCCTCGTAGACGTCCGGCATCCACATGTGGAAGGGAACCGCCGCCACTTTGAAGAGGAATCCCACAATGACGAGCCAGGCGCCGAGAACGTACACCGGCGGCAAGCCGGCCGGATGACTCTGGACGAAGGCGAGGATGTCGCGGATATGGGTGGAACCGGTCATCCCGTAAAGCAGCGCCGCCCCGTAAAGCAGCACCGCCGAGGCGGCCGAACCCAGGATGAAGTACTTCAGCGCGGCCTCGTTGGAACGGCGATCCGCGCGGCGAAAGCCGACGAGCACATAAACCGCAAGCGACATGAGCTCGAGCGCGATGAAAAGCACGATCAGGTCGAGCGAGGAGGCCATGAGCATCATTCCGAGCGCTGAAAAGAGCGTCAAGACGTAATACTCGGGATGCTGAAGGTTCTCGTGATCGAGGTAGCGGAAGGACGAGAGAATCGTAAAACCGGCCGCGGCCAGGAAGACGATGATGAAGAAGTTCGAGTAGGTGTCCGAGACCATCATTCCGTTGAACACAAGCTCGGAGGCGCCCTCCTGAAGCAGACCAAGCGCCGCGCCGATCCCGAACCCGACGGTCAGAAGGCTCAGGAAGAACACCGGCCATTTCGGTTTCATGAAGCGCACGACACTGAGGATGATGACCACGGCGATCCCGCCGAAAACGACGAAATAGGGCAACAGTGCCGCGAGCTGCGGGTCGGTGAGCTGGAGAAGTTCCGGTCGGATGGTTTTCAATGGTTCCATGATCATTCACCTTGCGCCGGGTTGGCGGCAGTCGTGCTGCGCGCGACGAACCGATCGATCGAGGGGCTCAGCTTGTCGAACACGAAGTTGGGGAAAATGCCCATACCGAAGATCGCCACGATCATCGGCGCGAGAACCAGCATTTCGCGGAAGCTCAGGTCCTTGAGGCCCTCGTTCTCCTTGTGTTTCAGCGGGCCGAACATCACCCGCTGGAACATCCAGAGCATGTAGACGGCGCCGAAGATCACGCCGAGCCCGGCCACCGCGGTCAGCGCCGGGCTGACCTGCCAGGCCCCGAGCAGGATCAGGAACTCGCCGACAAACCCGTTCGTTCCCGGCAACGCGATGGAAGAGAGCGTGACGATCATGAATGCCACGGCGAACAAAGGCATCACCCGGGTAAGTCCGCCAAAAGCACTGATCTCGCGCGTATGGCGACGCTCGTAGATCATGCCGACAAGAAGGAAGAGCGCGCCGGTGGAGATGCCGTGATTGAGCATCTGGTAGTACGAGCCCGTTACCGCGATCGAGTTGAGCGAGAAAAGGCCGAGCACGACATAGCCCATGTGACTGACCGAGGAGTACGCCACGAGCTTTTTGATGTCCGGCTGGACCATCGCGACCCAGGCTCCATAGAGGACCGCCACGGCTCCGAGGACCATGAACGGCACCTGGTAGAGTGCCACGGCCTGCGGAAAAAGCGGAAAGGCGATCCGCATGAAGCCGTAGCCGCCCATCTTGAGGAGAATCGCGGCCAGGATCACGCTTCCCGCGGTGGGTGCCTGCACGTGGGCATCAGGCAACCAGGTATGCAGCGGGAAGAGCGGAACCTTGATCGCGAAGGCGAGGGCAAAGGCCAGGAAAAGCAGGCTCTGCGCCGAGGTGTAGTCCGCTCCGGGGAGCTTCAGGCGGTAAAGGTCCACGAACGCCGCAGAGTACGTGCCGAACTGCAGCTTGTGCTGATAAGCGAGATAGAAGATGGCAACCAGCATCAGCAGGGAGCCGACGAGCGTATAGAGGAAGAACTTCATCGCGGCGTAGACGCGGTCCTTGCCGCCCCAGATGCCGATCAGGAAGTACATCGGGATGAGCAGCATTTCCCAGAAAACGTAAAAGAGGAATATGTCGAGCGCCACGAAAGCGCCGAGCATCGCCGTCTCCAGGAATAGAAGCAGGAAGTAGTACTCGCGCTCGCGCGTCTCGATCGCGCGGAACGAGCTCAGCACCGCCACCGGCATGAGAAACGTCGTCAGGAGCACGAGCCACAGGCTGATGCCATCGGTGCCGAGCCGGTAGTTGATGCCGAGGGCCGGGAGCCACGCGGCGGACTCCGCGAGCTGGAACTCCGCCCCGCCGGCGTCATAGCGCTGGTAAATCAGAAGCGAGACGGCGAAGACCAGCAAAGTTCCAGCCAGGGACCAGCCCCGGAGCGCGGCCCGCCCGCCCGGAGCGCCGGTCGGTATCAACAGGCCGATCACGGCCCAGACCAACGGCAGAAAGACCGTTGTCGTCAGCAGATGCGAATCAAGCCATGCCATAGATCAGGTACCCCACGGAGACGACGATGCCGATCAGCAGCACCAGCGCATAGAGTTGAATCGAACCGGTCTGAATCACGCGGACCGCCTGGCCAGACCACAGGGACGCCTTTCCGAAGCCGAGAACCAAACGGTCAATCACGGCCACGTCAAGGCGCTTCCAAAGCACCTGCGAAAGGCCGTGGATCGGACGAACGAAAAGCGCGTCGTAAAGCTCATCGACGTACCACTTGTTGAACAGCACCCGATGGAGGCCGGCCCACCTGACGGCAAGCTCCTTGGCACGATCGAGGTTCGCGTACAGGCGCAGGGCGACCGTGATGCCGATCACCGCGCCCACCACGCTCAAGGCCATGAGCACCCATTCCATGTGCGGTGCGACCTCGGCGGAGGCGTGATGAGCCGGAATCACCGGTTCGAGCCAGTGCTCGATCCAGCTCAGGTGCGGAATCCCAATGAAACCGCCCACCAGACTCAACAGGGCCAGCACCTGGAGCGGCGCCGTCATCGTCCAGGGCGACTCATGCACGCCCGCGGGGGCGTGGCCGTGGCCCTCATCATGTCCGTGAGCCGCGCCAAGCTTCCTCTCGTCAAAGCGCGGCTTACCGAGGAAGGTGAGGCTGAAAAGGCGAGTCATGTAGAATGCGGTCATCACCGCGGTCAGCGCGCCCAGGCCCCAGAGCAGGAAGGAGCCATGCTGGGAGCTGAAGGCGAGCCAGAGCACCTCGTCTTTCGAGAAAAAACCCGAAAATGGCGGGATCCCGGAGATCGCGAGCCAGCCCATCGCGAAGGTGAAAAAGGTCACCGGCATCTTACCGCGAAGCCCGCCCATCTTCATGATGTCCTGCTCTTCGTGCATTCCGTGAATCACGCTGCCGGCGCCGAGGAACATCAGGGCCTTGAAGAAGGCATGGGTGATGACGTGGAAAACGCCCGTTGCGTACGCGCCCACGCCGCAGGCGAGGAACATGTAGCCCAGCTGGGAAACGGTGGAGTAGGCCAGGACCTTCTTGATGTCCCGCTGGGTGATCGCGATGGTCGCCGCGAAGAATGCCGTGACCCCGCCGACGACCGCCACCACCGCCATCGCGGTCGGCGAAAGGCTGAAGAGGGCGTTGAGGCGCGCCACCATATAGATCCCGGACGTCACCATCGTCGCCGCGTGGATGAGGGCGGAAACCGGGGTCGGACCCGCCATCGCGTCCGGCAGCCATACGTAGAGGGGAATCTGCGCGGATTTTCCCATGCAGCCGACGAACAGCAGGAGGCAGATCGCCGTCACGGCGGCCTCCGTTACCCCGGCGGGAAGCGCGGCCTGCCCGCCCTGGGTCACGGCGGATTGGAGCACCGCGAAGTCCAGCGTTCCGAAGACCGAGAAGATGAGGAACATGCCAAGAAGGAAGCCAAGATCTCCTACCCGGTTGACGATGAAAGCCTTCTTGCCGGCGCTGGCCTTCTCGTCATCGGTGTACCAGTAGCCGATCAGCAGGTAGCTGCAGAGGCCCACGCCTTCCCAGCCCAGGAAGAGGATCGGCAACGAGGCGCCGAGCACGAGCATGAGCATCGCGAAGCAGAAGAGATTCAGGTAGGCGAAGAACTTGCCCGGAGTGGCATCGTGCCCCATATATCCGATCGAGTAGAGATGAATCAGCGCTCCAACGCCGGTCACCACGAGCGTGAAGAGCGAGGCGAGCGGATCGAGCCGGAAAGCCAGGTCGAGCTTGAACCCGCCGAAGGAGATCCAGGGAAAGAGCACCTGGTCGAGCACGCGGCTCTGGGCCGGCAGCTCCTGAAGCTGCAGAAAGAGCAGAACGGAAACGACGAAGGAGCCCAGGATCGCCAGCGTCGCGATACCACCGGTCAAGCCGGCGCTCGCCTTGCTACGGCCGGGCGCGGCCTGGAAGAATGCGTACCACAGACCATTGATCAGAAAGCCAAGCAGGGGAAGCAGCGGGATCAGCGCAATCATCGGAGGTCACTCCCTTAAAAGCCGGATTTGGTCGGTGTCGACGCCTCGAAGCGTACGGAACATCGCGATCACGAGCGCGAGGCCCACCGCGGACTCGGCGGCGGCGACCGTGATGATGAAGAAGACGGACATCTGACCGCCCAGGTGGTGCAACTGCTTGGAGAAGGTGACGAACGTGAGGTTCACCGCATTGAGCATCAGCTCGATCGACATCAGGACGATCAGGATGTTCCGGCGGATCAGAACCCCCGCGAAACCGATGAAGAAGATGGCGGCGCAGAACGCCAGGACCACCCAAGGCTCGACGTGGGTCATCATTTGCGCCTCCCTTCCGTAGGCAGCGACTGCTTGCGCTTGGCGATGGCGACCGCTCCGATGATGGCTGCCAGGAGGAGCACCGAGGTGAGCTCGAACGGCAGGATATATTCGGAGAACATGAGCTCCGATAGCACCCGGGAGTTGCCGCCGGCGGCCTCGATGTTCTCCGCAGTGAAATTGCCGAGAGGGGCGGGAGACGGACTGTTCTTGAACGCCCAGACGAAAAAACCGAAGAGCACGAGGCTCAACACGCCGCCGACCGCGCGCGCCACCGGATGGGCCCGACGCAAATCAAACGAAGGCACGTCCGCGCTCAAAAGCATGATGACGAAGAGGAAGAGCACCATGATCGCGCCGGCATAAACGAGGATCTGGATCGCGGCGATGAGGTGGGCATCCAGGAGTGCATAGATCCCGGCAAAGGCGAAGAAAACCATCACCAGGCTGAAGGCGCTCGCCACGGGGTTGCGCTTCAGGATCACCATCGCGGAGGCCGCGAGAGCGACGCCCGCGAAGAGATAAAAGAAAATCGGGGAGATCTCCATCACTTGTTCCCTCTCTGCTCGAGCAGGAAGTCCTTTTCGTAGACCTGCCGCGTCGTCTGGCTCATCTCGTAGATCGTGCTGAGCTTGATCGCGTCCTTGGGGCAGGCCTCCTCGCACATTCCGCAGAAGCAGCAGCGGAGCACGTCAATCTCGAATTTCACCGGATACTTCTCCTTGTCTGGACGCTCGCCGGCCTCGATATGGATGCATTCGGCCGGACAGACCGTCGGACAGAGCATGCACGCCGTGCAGTTCTCAACGCCGTTGGTGGCCTTGATGTAGTGCATGCCGCGAAATCGTTCGGAGTACTTGCGCCGTTCCTCGGGATACTGGATCGTCACCGAGGGGGCGAAAAGCAGGTTCCGCATGGTGATGCCGAGGCCCTTGATGACCTCGACCAGATAGAACCGCTGCAGGAAGTTCTTCTTTGGCTTAACGAGCATAGTCACATCCACCCGTAATAGACCGCGAGCGCGGTAATGAAGATGTTGCCCAGCGACAGCGGCAGCATGACCTTCCAGCCGAGATCCATCACCTGGTCATACCGGAACCGCGGCAGCGTCCAGCGGACCCAGACAAAGAACCACATGAAGAAGCCGACCTTGAGGAAGAAGGCCGCCATCTCGAGGACGATCCGGGTCCATTCGCGGGCAAGGCCCTCGACCGGCACGAGGTTGAGCACCCAGTGCAGGCCGTGCCAGCCGCCGAAATACAGCGTCGTGATAAGGCTCGAGGCGACGAACATGTTCGTGTACTCGGCCATCATGAACAGCGAGAACTTCATCGAGCCATACTCGAGATGATACCCCGCGATGATCTCCGACTCGCCCTCGGGCAGATCGAAGGGCAGGCGATTGGTCTCGGCGAAAATTGCCGTCAGGAAGACGATGAAGCCGATCGGCTGGATCAGCACGCCCCACTTCGGGATGGGCAGCCACTCCGGCAGCGCCCACGGGCCGAGCTGACGAATGGCCTCGCCCTGACCGGCGACGATATCGTTGAGATGGACGCTCGAAAAGGCCATCACGATCCCGATGACCGAAAGACCGAGCGAGAGCTCGTAGCTGATCATCTGGGAGGAGCTGCGGAGGCCTCCGAGAAGAGCGTACTTGTTGTTCGAGGACCAGCCGGCCATGATGATCCCGTAAACGCCAAGCGAGGCAATCGAGAAGATATAGAGGATGCCGACATTGAGGTTGGCGAGCTGGAACGAGAAGATGCGCCCGTCGATCTCGATCGAGCTGGCGAACGGAATGACCGCGAAGGTCATGAACGCCGGAACCAGTGAAACCACGGGCGCGAGCGAATAGTAGAACTTGGACACATGTCCCGGGACCGGATCCTCCTTGAACATGAACTTGATCGCGTCGCAGATCGACTGGAAGAGCCCGAACGGACCGATCCGGTTCGGACCCAGGCGGTTCTGCAGCAACGCCGAGCCACGGCGCTCGACCCAGGCCATGACCGGGGCGACCGAGAGGATGATCGTCATGATCACCGCGAACTTCGCGATCGTGAGCCAGAAATAGAGATTCGGTTCAAACATGGGTTCCACCCTTGCTGTTGGCCCAGACCATCAGGATCTCGGAGAGCAGCTTGCTCTGACCCGGCGGATTGATCGCCCGGCGCAGATGCTGCTCACGTCCCTCGAAGTTGACGATAGTCCCGTCCTTCTCGGCGAAGCTGGCGCCCGGAAGCACGGCAGCGAAGCCCTGGGCCTCGTCCGCCCTGAAGACCCCGACTCCCACCGTGACGACCCCCTTGAGCTCCGGAAGACGCGCACGACCGCCGCGAACCAGGAGAACCGCCTGGGTTCCAGACGGGAGCGCCTCGAAACCCTTGAGGCCCAGCTTCTCCAGGCCGTGGAGATTGGCCGTCTTGCTCTTGCGCTTGAGAATCCTGTCCGCCGGCATATCGTCCTGCGGCGAGCGGATGCCCGGCGTGCCGAAGTGATACAGTGGCGCCTCGCCCAGATGTCTGGGCACGAACTGGAGCAACAGCTGCGCCTCCTCCTGCGTGAGATCCGAGCCGACCAGTACGGCGACCTTCTTGCCGGACAGCGCGTTCCTGGCCGCGGCCAGCGCCGCATCCCAATCCACCTCTCCGCGCGCCATCGGAACCGTGACGCGTGACTCCTCGTTCACGTAGCGGAAATTGAAGCGACCTTCGTCACAGAGCCAGTACTTGTTGACCTCCATATTTTCCCGGGGGGTGCACCGGTAGATCACATTATTATCCTGGTGGATGGTCATGTTGCAGCCGCGGGCGCAGCCTTCACAGATCGTCGAGGTCCGCTTGAGGAACCAGACCCGCTTCTTGAAGCGGAAGTCCTTGAGCGTGAGCGAGCCCGTGGGGCAGAGGTCGGCGTAGTTGCCGGCGTAATCCGTCTCCAAAGGGCGTCCGTCGACCGTCGTGATCTCGGTACTGTTGCCGCGGCGTACGGCGACCATCTCGTGAATGCCGGCGACCTCGGTGCCGAACCGGATACAGCGCGTGCAATGGATGCAACGGTTCATGTTCTTTTTGATGACGGGACCCATGTCGAGATCCAGATAGGTCCGCTTTTCCTCGGTATAACGGGAGTAGGCGTCCCCATATTTGAAGGAGAAATCCTGGAGGTCGCATTCGCCCGCCTTGTCGCAGACCGGGCAGTCGAGCGGGTGATTGATGAGAAGGAACTCCATCGTGGCCTTCTGGGCCTGGATCACCTTCTCGGACCGGGTCTTCACGACCATGCCGTCAGCGGCCGGCGTCGAGCAGGCTGTCTGAAGCTTCGGCATTTTCTCGATCTCCACCGCGCACATCCGGCACTGGGCCACGACCGTGAGGCCGGGGTGATAGCAGAAAAACGGGATCTGGATGCCGACCTTCTTGGCGACCTCTACCAGGTTCTGTCCCGGCGTGAACTCGACCTCACGCCCGTCGATTATGCATTTGGGCATTTTCCACTCCTGATATGAGCCTCGAAATCAGCGCGGAACTTCTTGACAAAGCTCATCACGGGACCCGCCGCGGCGTCCCCAAGCGCGCATAACGTCTTGCCATTGATGTTGTCGGCGATGTCGAGCAATAGGTTCAGGTCCTGTTCACGCCCGCTGCCGTGCTCGATCCGCTCGAGGACATCCTCCATCCAGCGCGTGCCCTCCCGGCAGGGAGTGCACTGGCCGCAGGACTCGTGCGCATAGAACTTCGTGATGCGGATGAGCAGCCGCACGACGCACATCTCCTCGCTCACCACCATGACCGCGGCTGAACCGAGCATCGACCCGATCTTCATCATCGGGTCGATGTCATAGACGACATCGATCTCGTCCGCCGTCAGCACGGGCGCGGAAGAGCCTCCGGGGATAACGGCCTTGAGCTTCTTGTCGCCGAGCACACCGCCGCAATGATCATAGATCAGCTGCCGGAGCGTGATGCCGCCCGACGGCAGCTCGTACAAGCCGGGCTTCTTCACATGGCCTGAAACGCCGATGAGCCGCGTGCCGCCCGACTTCTCGAGCCTACCGAGCTTGGCGAACCAGTCGCCGCCCTTGTTGATGATGAAGGGGACCGCGGCGAGCGTCTCCACGTTGTTGACGATCGTGGGGCCCGCGAACGCGCCGGAAATCGCGGGAAAAGGCGGCTTCACACGGGGCTCGCCGCGTTTGCCCTCCAGTGAGTTCAGGAGCGCCGTCTCCTCGCCGCAGATGTAGGCGCCCGCGCCGCGATGCACGGTCAGGTCGAAATCAAAGCCCGAACCCAGGATGTTCTTGCCGAGGTATCCCTTGGCGTAGGCCTCGTCGATGGCGTCGTTGAGGAGCTTGGCCTCGCGCACGTACTCGCCGCGGATATAGATGTAGCCGCTGTGCGCGCCGATGGCAAAACCGCCGATCACCATGCCCTCGATGAGCACATGCGGAGTGTACCGCATGATATCGCGATCCTTGAACGTGCCGGGCTCGGACTCGTCGGCGTTGCAGACCAGGTACTTCGGTTTTGCGGACTGCTTGGGGATGAAGCCCCATTTCATGCCGGTAGGGAAGCCCGCCCCGCCGCGGCCCCGGAGGTTCGACTTCTTCATCTCGCCGATGATCTCGTCGGACGACATGCCGAAGGCCTTTTTCAGCGCCGTGTAGCCCGCCATCTCACGCAGGTAATACCCGAGAGGCCGGCTCTCCTCGCGGAAGTGCTGGATGAAGAGCGTCTCGTTCTGTTCCGTCTGTATCTCCGCCATCGTCACTCCAAGCCGTCCAGGAGCCGGTCCAGGCTCTCCGTCGTCAGGTTTTCGTGATAATCGTTGTTGAGCATCATGGCCGGCGCCGTACCGCAGGCGCCCAGGCACTCCTCCTCGTTCAGCGTGAGCTTGCGATCCGGGGTCGTCTCACCGCAGCGGATGCCGTATTTCTTCTCGACATGATGAACCAGCTCATCGGCGCCCCGGAGACAGCAGGCGACGTTCGTGCACATCTTGAGATGGTAGCGGCCGACGGGCTTGAGATTGTACATCGTGTAAAAGCTGGCGACCTCGCGCACCTGCGAAGGATGAATGCCGATGTAAGCGCCAACCTCCTCCATCACCTCCGGGGAGATCCAGCCTGTCTCGTCCTGCGCCGAATGCAGCGCGGGGAGCAGCAGCGCCACCTTGTTCGGGTAGCGTGGCTCCAGCTTCTTCATCTCGTCGTAGAATTTCTGCGAAAGGATTTTTGCCATCTTTCCCTGCCTGAGCTCCTAGCGGTCGAGCTCGCCCGCGATGATATTGATGCTCCCCAACGCCGCGATCATGTCGGCGATCTTCTCGCCCCGAACCATCGGGGTGAGCCCCTGGTAGTGATAGACTGACGGGCCGCGGATGCGCATGCGGTGCGCCCGCGGTGCGCCCTTGCTGACGATGTAGAACCCGAGCTCGCCATTGGCCGCTTCAAAGCCCGAGTAGACTTCGCCTTCGGGGACCTCGAAGCCGGTCATGAAAAACTTGAAGTGATGGATGAGGCCTTCCATCGTGTTGAAGACCACGTCCTTGTCGGGGATGCGGACCCGCTTGTCTTCGGACCAGATCGGGCCTTTCTTCATCCGGTCGGCGCACTGGGCGATGATGTTCAACGACTGACGGATTTCCTCCAGTCGAACCGCGTAACGGTCGAAAACATCGCCGTTCTGCGCGATCGGCACGTCAAACTCGACGTTTTTGTAGAACATACAGGGCTGGTCGCGCCGGAGATCGATATCGACGCCTGCCGCGCGCGCGTTCGGTCCCGAGTAGCTGAAGTTCAGGCAATCTTCCTTGTTGAAGATGCCGACGCCGATGGTGCGCTGATGCCAGATCTTGTTGCCGGTGAGCAGCTCGTCCATCTCGTCGACGACCTTGCGGGTGCGGTTCACCCAGGCCTTCACCTCCTTCTCGAACCCTTCGGGTGCATCCTGCATCAGGCCGCCGATCCGGGTGTAGGAGGTCGTCAGGCGCGCGCCACAGAGCTTCTCGATGAGCGTGTACGCCTCTTCGCGCTGGTGAAAGCCATAAAGGAAATAAGAGAACGCGCCGAGATCGACGGCGTTGATGCCGACACAGACGAGATGATCAGTGATCCGGGCCAGCTCCGAGACGATCATCCGGATCCAGACGGCCCGCTCCGGAACTTCCACTCCCATGAGCTTTTCGACGGCCATGGCATAGGTCACGTTGTTGACGAGCGCGGAGCAATAGTTGAGACGATCCGTATAGACGATCCACTGGTGGTAGGTCCGGTTTTCGCCGAGTTTTTCCTTGGCGCGATGGGTGAAGCCGAAGGAGCAATAAGCGTCCTCGATGGTTTCGCCGTTGAGCTTGGCGGCCATTCGAAGCGCGCCGTGCATCGCCGGGTGGGTCGGGCCGATGTTCACGATCATCCTCGAATCGCTCCAGAGATCATCGGGGTCGTGCTCGACCGTGATTCCGCTGGGCAGCTCCAGGTGCGGCGCACTCGGACGGCTCCCGCCCAGGAGCTCCGGTTTGATCTCCTCGGGCTCAGTGAAGATCTGGTAGCCCTTCAGCGGATAATCTTTCCGAAGCGGATGACCCACCCAGCGCTCGTCCATCAGGATGCGGCGAAGGTCGGGATGCCCCGCGAAACGGATGCCGAACATGTCGAAAATCTCGCGCTCGGCCCAGTTGGCGGCCGCCCATAGCCCGGTCGCGGACGGGACCTCCTCCGAATCCCTTACGCGCGTCTTCACGCGAATGCGGCTGAGGCGGGAATGGGATAGGAGATTATAGACCACCTCGAAGCGGGGATCGCTCATCTCGTCGGTCGCCGTGATATCGGCGAGAAAACCGTATTCAAAACCCGGTTCCGAACGCAGATACCTCAGGACATCGATCAGCGCGCCCTTCCGGACATAGACCACCGGTACGTCGGTCGGATATCCGGGCGGCAGACGAACCTCCTCGACGCCCTCGCCGAACTTCTGCTTCAGGGCGTCGGTCTGCGCTTTCCAGGCCTCCCCGAATCTGGCGAGCCAATCTCCGCCATTGGTTGGAATTGGTGTCCGAATGTCCATTATTTTTCACCTCAAAAAAGCGCCGGGCGAGCCTGCCCGCGCACCCCGCTTCAAAGGCGGGCGAGATTACCTTTGGCGACCTCGGCCATCCTGCGCTGCGAATGAGTGTCCGCGCGGGCGACCTTGTCCTGGAGCTGCAACAACGCGTTCAACAGACCCTCGGGGGCGGGTGGGCAACCCGGAACATAGACGTCCACGGGAATCATGGTATCGATGCCTTGCAGGACGCTGTAGACATTGAAGATGCCGCCTGAGCTCGCACAGGCGCCCATCGATATCACGAACTTGGGATCGCTCATCTGGTCGTAGACGTTCTTGAGCACTGGCGCCATCTTTGTGTTGATGATGCCTGCCACGATCAGAAGGTCCGCTTGCCGGGGCGAAAAGCGAATGGCCTCCGCTCCGAAACGAGCCATGTCGTAATCCGCCGCCAACGTAGCCATCATCTCGATGCCGCAGCAGCTCGTCCCGAAAGGAAGCGGCCACAGCGAGTTCTTCCGTCCCCAGTTGATGGCTTCCTGTAGGCGGGTCGTTAAGTAACCGAGCGATCCGTCTTTACTCATAAGCAATCATTCCCACTCGAGGGCGCCTTTGCGGATAACGTAAAAGTACCCAAGCAACAGGATGGCCACGAAGAACGCCATCTCGATCAGGATAAATGCGTTGATGCTCAGGTACTTCTTGTAAACAACCGCCCAGGGGAAAAAGAAAACCGCTTCGACATCAAAGAGCAGGAACAGGATCGCCACCAGATAAAAGCGTACCGAAAAGCGGTGACGAGCATCTCCGATCGGAGGCACTCCACATTCAAAGGGTTGATTCTTCCGCCGATTGGGCAGCTTGGGCCCGAGGAGACTCGTCAAGAGCAGCACGGCTCCGCCCACCACAAGGCCGATCAGCATCAAGACAAGTATCGGGATATACTCCATGGTAAAAGGTATAGTCCCACCCAGCTTAACGATCTACCACAAAATAAAACCGACTGACTTGCCCGCCCATTTCAAAACATCTTCTGCATAGACTCCCACGAGGACGAGAGGCGCTAGAAGACTTGCCATGAAAATCCGACGGCCCGGGCTGGAGGCCACCGGTCTGGCGATGGTCTTCCGGAGATCTCCAGCGAGGCTGTAAGCCAGGCGGGCGATTGCAACTGTCGATATCGTGATCGCGATAATTGCAACGACCGCGAGCGAGAAACGGCCATGACGAACAGCGGCGCCAATAAGAGTGAACTTGCCGATGAAGCCCGGCATCGGAGGAATTCCCACCAGATTCATCAGGAAGAGCACCAGACAGGTGCACTCCATGACGGCGCGCCCCATCATGCCGCGCAGATCGGCAAGGCGGTCCGAGCCGAACTGCTCGATCAGGTAGGTCAGAATATAGAAGATCCCGATCAGGGAGAAAAGTTCAATAACCATACTATAAAGGATGGCCGCGATGCCAACCTGGTCGAGAACGAGGATACCGATCAGAAGGTAACCGGTCTCGGCGATGATCAGGCTGCCGACCAGACGCTTGGCGCCCACCTGACGAACGGCGAGCAGTGCGCCAATCAGCATGGTGGCTCCCGAAACGAAGGCCAGGATCCGCGTCCAATCCACCTCTCCCAGGACTTGCCATTGTCCGGGTGCGACACCAGGCTTCGCAAAGACGGCGATGAGGAAGCGCAGCGCCACCACCAGGCCCGCCGCCCGGGTGCCTAATGTCAGGAAACCTGAGCTGGGAGTCGGCGACCCTTCGACGACGTCCGGCGTCCAGAAGTACATCGGAAAGGCCCCGACCTGGAAGCTGAAGAACAGTACCGCCAACATGAGAATCACGAGGCCGGTATCGGCGGCGAGGGGCGCGCTCACCAGGGCCCGATGCATCTCGTAGACGTTCAGGGTATGGGTGGCCGAGAAGAGCAGGGCAAGGCCATACAGGAAGAAAGCGCCGCCCACCGCGCTGAAGATCATGTACTTCACCGCTGCCTCGATCGACGGAACGGAGCGCTTGCCGAAACCGGCGATGAAAAAGACGAGGATATTGACCAGCTGAAGCGCCAGGAAGGCCAGCAGCATATCCGAGGCTGAGGCCGCCAGACACATTCCCAAGGTCGACGCGATCACCAGTGCGCAGTATTCTCCCTGTTTCGCGATGGTGATCGCGCGGGAATGCGAGGCCGCGACGATCGCGAGAGCGGCCAAAACGATGAAGAACAGCTTGAAGAACAGCGAGAGTCCGTCGACCGAGAAAGCCTGATGAAAAACCTGTACCGGGGCGTGCTGATAGGTGATCAGGGTCTGAACGAGTGCCGCCCCCAGGCCCATGAGGGCCGTGGCGTTCACCCACCGTGATTGCTCCCCGTGGTAGGTGATTTCCTCGGCGAGGATGAACGCCAGCGTCAGGGCGAGGCAGACTTCTGGAAGAATCAGCACGAAATCGCTCACAGGCACACTCTCCCGGTTAGTCTCATCCTATTTCACCATCGAAAGCAGCGTCAGAATCGTCGGCCGTACCAGCCCGAGCAGCGGTTTCGGGTACAGGCCGAACGCCACGAGGCCCGCCGCCAGCGGCAACATGAACGCGCGCTCGCGCAGCGAAAGGTCGGTGAACCTCTCGCTGTCGGGGCCCGGCTTCCCGAGGAAGACGAAACGGTACATGGTAAACAGGTAATAGGCCGCGAGCAACAGGGACGCCCCGGCGAGCAGGACCGTGACCGGGTGAGCCGCGTAGCTGCCGATCATCACCAGCGCGTTGCCGATGAAGCCTCCGGAGCCCGGAAAGCCGAGGATCGAGCCCACGACGATGCCGCCCACAATAGCGAGAGTCGGAGCCTGGATCGCGACACCGCCGAAGGCGCTCTTTTCACCCTTACCCAGAAAGGTGACATCGCCGGCGCGGTCCGAAAGCAGCCCAATGAGCAGCCCGAATCCGGCGAGTCCGAGACCGACGACGAACTGGTGGTACACCGCACCCATGACTCCGGCGGGGCTCAACGAGCCGATGCCGAGCAGGATGAAGCCGATCTGCCCGAGGCAGATGAACGCGAAGAGGGTCCGCAGGTTCTTCTGGGCGACCGCGCAGATGCCCCCGATGAGCAGGCTCGACGCGCCGACTGTCATCACCCACGTCGAGGTGCTCACGAGCGTTTCCGGAAAAAGCGAGTAGCCGAGGCGCACGAAAACGTGGGTCGCCGCCGGAATCACCGCGGCCGAGAAGGCCACGAGGACCGACGGCGGCGCCTCTTCGGCCACCTGAGTGAACCAGCCGTGGAGCGGCCAGATGGGAATCCTGAGAGCGAGGCCCGCGCCAATCAGGGCAAAGGCGACAGCGGATACCGACCATTCACGGCCGAAGACCTCGAAGGTCTTGCCCGCGAGCTTTCCGCCTCCGAGATCCTTCAGGAGGAAGGTGTGGGGATCAACGGAATAGTAAACGAGCACGAGCGCGGCGAACAGCAGCGCGTTGCCGATGGAAGAGGCGACAAGCGCGCGAAAGGCGGCCGTTTCGCGGCCCTCGCCGCCCCAGATGGCGATGAGGAAGTAAACGGGGACCGCGGTGAAGGACCAGAAAAAGAACTGAAGAAAGAGATCCTGCGCGCAGACCGCGCCGAAAAGCGAAGACTGGAGCAGCAGAAACAGCCCGTGCATGCCGCGGGGCGCGAGCTTCTGGTTCCACTCGTAGCCGATGAGAATGGGGAACACGATCGAGATGAGCAGGACCAGGAGCGCGTTCAAGCCGTCCACACCCATCTCGTAGCTGATCGCGAACGAGCCGATCCAGGGAAAGGATTCGATGGCCTGCATGTCGGCGGTCTCCGCCTGCATCGAGGTGATCAGCACGACCCCCGCGATTCCCGAAAGCAGGCTCGAGGCGAGTGCTACCCAACGGCTTCGCCCGTGCCGGCTCGCGGACCCGGTCGGATTCGGCACGAACGCCTGGATAATCGCTCCGACAAAGGGCAATAGCAGCATGAGCGTGATCAAATGGTTCGTCACGGTTCTCCCTCAATTCCTTAGATAATAAACGAGCATCACAACGCCCGACCCGATCGCAAAAAACAGATACCACTGGACATCGCCATTCTGGAGCAGCTGAAGACCGCGGGCGGGAAGTTCCACCGCCTTGGCGAGGCCAGTGCGCAACCGCGCCGAAAGGAGCGAATCCACGAACGCAGCCGCGGCCGCGACCCGCTCGATAGCCCTGGCAATGCCGCGAGGCAACCACTCACGCCAGGCCTTGACGTCGATCGCTCCGACGACACCCTCGCCTAATAGTGCCAATGCGGTCAG
>JAMPXZ010000215.1 GCA_023700925.1 Oligoflexia bacterium
CCTGAAGCAGATCCTCGACCGCCTTTTCGCAGCGGTCGAACATCTCGGGGCGCTCCACCAGATCGTGGGGCGGGTACCCGCAGATGCCGAGCTCGGGCGTTAGCAGGATGTCGGCCTGCTTGGAGCTGGCCCGCTGAAAAGCCTCCTTGATCTTCCGGACGTTCGCCTCAAAGGCGCCGACGACCGGGTCAATCTGCGCGACCGCGATACGCAAGCGGCTCTCCTCTCTCTTCAAGCCCCTTAGAAGCGCTTCAGAACTTCGGATTTTTCGAAGAAATAGGAGATCTCCCGTTCGGCGGACTTCGGGCTGTCGGAGCCATGGACGGCATTGGCTTGCATGCTGTCAGCGAAATCTTTGCGGATCGTGCCGGGAGCGGCCTTCGCGGGATCGGTCGCGCCCATGAGCTCGCGGTTCAGCGCCACGGCGTCCTCGCCTTCGAGAACCATCAGGAGCACGGGGCCGCTGATCATGAACTGCACGAGTGTCTTGAAGAAGGGTTTCTGCTGATGCTCCATGTAGAAGCCTTCAGCCTTCTCCCTGCCGAGGCGAACGAATTTCGCGGCGGCGATCCGAAGACCGCGCGCTTCGAAGCGAGTGATGATCTCTCCGATGACGTTCTTCTCAACAGCGTTAGGCTTGATGATGGACAAGGTGCGTTCGATTGCCATGTTATCCTCCTGAAAGGGTAGCCTTGGCGGCTACTCCAGTCTTAACCGCTTATTTCCCTTGAGCATAGCTCATTTACCAAGTGCACGCGCCATCGTGGAACCGAGATCGGCGGGACTCCGGGCGATGCGCACCCCGGCGGCCTCAAGCGCCTGGAATTTCTCCTCGGCCGTTCCCTTGCCCCCTGAGATAATGGCGCCTGCATGCCCCATGCGCTTGCCCTTGGGAGCGGTCGCCCCACCGATGAAGCCAGCGACCGGTTTCTTGAATTCCCGCTTGATGTATTCGGCCGCTTCTTCTTCCGCCGTGCCACCGATCTCCCCGATCATGATGACCGCTTCGGTACCGGGATCGCGGTTGAATGCCTCGAGCACATCGATGAAGTTGGTGCCGTTGATGGGGTCACCCCCGATGCCCACGCAGGTGCTCTGACCAATCCCGAGCCGGGTGAGCTGGAAGACCGCCTCATAGGTCAGAGTACCGGAGCGGGAAACGACCCCGACCTTGCCAGCCTGATGAATTTGACCGGGCATGATCCCGATCTTGCATTGCCCCGGAGTGATGATGCCCGGGCAGTTCGGGCCGATGAGCCGGGACCGGGTATTCGCCAGAGTGCGTTTCGCCGCCAGCATGTCGCGAACCGGAATGCCTTCAGTGATGCACGTGATAAGGGCGATCCCGGCGTCAGCCGCCTCGCAGATCGCATCGGCGGCGCCACTGGGCGGCACGAAGATCATGGTGGCGTTGGCGCCGGTTTTCCGGACGGCTTCCTCCACGGTGTCAAAGACGGGAAAACCCTCATGGACCTGGCCACCACGGCCGGGAGTCACGCCTCCGACGACCTGAGTGCCGTAGTCGCGGCAGCCCTTCGCGTGAAAGGCACCCTGCGAGCCTGTGATCCCCTGAACGATGAGCTTGGTGTTTTTATCTGCCCAGATAGCCATCTCGTGCTCCTCTCGCGCCGGCCGGAACCGGTCAGCCCTTTGCCGCGGCAACAACCTTCTTGGCCGCATCGGTCAGGTCATTGGCCGGAGTGATCTTCAGCCCGGAGCCGGCCAGCAGCTCCTTGCCTCTTTCCACGTTGGTGCCTTCGAGCCGAACCACGAGGGGCACCTCGAGCTTGAGCTCGCGCGCCGCCGCGATCACGCCCTCGGCGATGACGTCGCACTTCATGATCCCGCCGAAGATGTTCACGAGGATCGCTTTCACCTTGGGATCCTTGAGGATGATCTTGAAGGCGTGCTCGACCTTTTCCTTGGAGGCCCCGCCGCCCACGTCCAGGAAGTTGGCGGGCTCCCCACCATGAAGCTTGATAATGTCCATGGTGGCCATCGCGAGGCCTGCGCCGTTGACCATGCAACCGATATTGCCGTCGAGGGCGATATAGGCCAGGTCGAACTTCGACGCCTCGACGTCCTGCGGGTTCTCCTCGAGCAGATCGCGCATGGCGACGACCTCGGGATGCCGGAACAGACCATTATCGTCAAAGTTGAGCTTCGCATCGAGGGCGGCGAGCTTGCCGTCCTGAGTGACGATCATCGGATTGATCTCCACCTGCGAGCAGTCGAGCTCCGTGAAACAGCGGTAGATGCCACCAAAGAAGCCTACCGCCTCCTTGGTCTGCTCGGGACTCAGGCCGAGGGCCTGAGCGATCTTGCGGCCATGAAACGGAAGGAAGCCTGTCGTCGGATCGATGGCGACCTTGACGATCTTTTCGGGATGCCTGGCGGCCACTTCCTCGATCTCCATGCCGCCTTCGGTCGAGGCCATCATCACCACCTGGGCGATCGCGCGATCGATCACCACCCCGACATAGAGCTCGCGGGCTATGGAAGAGCCTTCCTCGATCCAGACCTTGTGAACCTTCTTGCCCTGGGCGCCGGTCTGCGGGGTCACCAAGGTCTTGCCGATGATCTCACGTGCCGCGGCCTTGACGGCGGACAGGTCCTTGCACACTTTGACGCCACCGGCTTTGCCGCGTCCACCGGCATGAATTTGCGCTTTGACGACCCAAACGGTGTTGCCGCGCTCGCGCGCGAGCTCGACGGCGGCTTTTTCGGCGCGACCCTCGACGTCAGGACCGCTCTCGACCAGGCGCCCTTCAGGGACCCGTACGCCGAACTTCTTCAGAAGCTGCTTGGCCTGATACTCATGAATATTCATCCGTCACCCCCCGAGCGCGCGCACTCGCACCCGCCTGCCACGTGCCCACATCGTTAATGTGGGACATTTCAAACACAATGATTCCGTCGGAGCAATACGAAACTGGTCAGCCCAGGAGCGCGGCGACTCCCGCCCGCTCCTCTTCGAGCTCCTTGAGCGTCGCATCCATCTTTTGACGTGAAAAGGAATCAATCTCCAGCCCCTGGACGATCCGATACTCGCCGTTCTCCGTCGTGCAGGGAAAGCCGTAGATCATCCCTTGCGGAATCCCGTAGGACCCGTCCGAGGGAACGCCCATGGTGACCCATTCGCCCCGCGAGCCAAGCCACCAATCACGCATGTGGCCAATGGCGGCGTTGGCCGCACTGGCCGCCGAGGACAGCCCACGCGCTTCGATGATCACGGCGCCGCGCTTACCAACGGTCGGGATGAAGGTATCGCGGTTCCAGGCCTGATCCGGAATCAGCTTGAGAAGCGGATCCGGGCCCGCCGTCGCAAAACGATAATCCGGGTACATCGTGGGGCTGTGATTGCCCCAGACGACGAGCTTGCGGATGCTGTCCACCGGTCTTCCAGCCTTGGCGGCAAGCTGGAAGAGCGCGCGGTTGTGATCGAGCCTCAGCATGGCCGTGAAGTTCCGTGGATTCACCCGGCCGTGTTTTTCGGCGGTCTTCATCGCGATGGTAGCATTGGTGTTGCACGGATTGCCGACAACGAGGACTTTGACCTCGGGCGCCGCGTGGCGTCCGAGGGCGTCCCCTTGGGCACTGAAGATCTTGGCGTTCTCCAGGAGCAGGTCCTTGCGCTCCATGCCCGGCCCGCGAGGCCGAGCCCCGACGAGAAGCGCGATCCGCGCGTCCTTGAAGGCGGCATTCGCATCCTCGGTCGCGCTGACTTCGGCGAGGAGCGGGAACGCGCCGTCCTCCAGCTCCATGACCACGCCCTTGAGCGCCTTTTGCGCATGAGGAAGCTCCAGCAGCTGGAGGATCACGGGCTGATCCTTGCCGAGCATCTCGCCCGAAGCGATTCGGAAGAGCAAGGCATAGCCGATCTGGCCGGCGGCGCCGGTCACTGCGACACGAATGGGGGGTTTGGACATACGCGCTCCTTGTGAAAGGTTCGTCACATCTTGGAAATGATCTGCCGGCCGAACTCCGAGCACTTCACCTCGACCGCGTCCGGAGCGCCTTCCTGCTTCATCAGGCGGGCGAAATCATAGGTCACATGCCGCGAGGCGATCGCGCCGTCCATGCCCTTGATGATCAGATCCGCGGCTTCGGTCCAGCCGAGGTAGCGCAGCATCATCTCGCCCGAGAGGATGACCGAGCCCGGATTGACCTTGTCGAGGTTGGCGTACTTAGGCGCCGTTCCGTGCGTGGCCTCGAAGACCGCGTGACCCGTGAGGTAGTTGATGTTGCCTCCCGGAGCGATCCCGATCCCGCCCACCTGCGCCGCGAGCGCATCCGACAGATAGTCGCCATTGAGGTTCAGCGTCGCGATGACGTCGAACTCCTCGGGACGCGTCAGTACCTGCTGAAGGGTGATATCCGCGATCGCGTCCTTGACGGGGATCTTGCCGCGCGCGAGCTCGGCCTTCTGCTCGGCGTTCGCGGCGTCCTCGCCCTTGGCCTTTTTCGTCCTTTCCCACTGGTCCCAGGTGTAAACGCGATCGGCGAACTCCGCCTCGGCCACGCCATAGGCCCAGGAGCGGAAGCCTCCCTCGGTGTACTTCATGATGTTGCCCTTGTGGACGATCGTCACCGACCTGCGTTTCTCGGCGACCGCGTACTCGATCGCCGCGCGGACGAGACGTTCAGTCCCTTCCTTGGAGACCGGCTTCACCCCGATCCCGCAGCTTTCGGGAAAGCGGATCTTGGAATATTCTTTCGGGAAATTTTCCTTGAGGAAAGCGAGAACCTTGCGGGCGCCGTCACTGTGCATCTCGAACTCGATGCCGGCATAAATGTCCTCGGTGTTCTCGCGGAAGATCGTCATATCGACCTTCTGCGGGTTCTTCACCGGAGAAGGCACGCCCTTGAACCAGCGAACCGGCCGCAGGCAGACATACAGATCCAGAAGCTGCCGAAGCGCCACGTTGAGCGAGCGGATCCCGCCTCCGACCGGCGTGGTCAGCGGTCCTTTGATCGAGACCAGATAATGCCGGAGCGCCACGAGCGTGTCCTCCGGAAGCCAGTCGTTGAACTTTTTGAAGGACTTCTCACCGGCATAGACCTCGAACCACTCGATGCCGCGTTTGCCGCCGTAGGCCTTTTGAACGGCGGCATCCATCACCTCACGGGAGGCGCGCCAGATATCGGGACCCGTGCCGTCCCC
>JAMPXZ010000216.1 GCA_023700925.1 Oligoflexia bacterium
GGAACTCACCTGCTCTTCATCCATTCCTGGTTCGGAGAGACCGCGTACTCGCTCTGTTCGGTGTGGTGGTCGATGAGCCTGGAGTGGCAATACTACCTGATCTTCCCGCTGCTGCTCGGGTTCCTGCGGAAGAGCCGTCCCGCCGCGTTTTTCGGAACCGTGGCGGCCGCGTCGCTGCTTTACCGCTGGAGCGTCATCCAGGTATTTCCTGAGAGCGGACAGCTCCTCTGGGGCGTCTTCGCGGGGCGGATGACCGAGTTCGCCGCCGGGATGCTTCTCGCCTTTTTGATTCCGTACGCGACCGCCGGGAACGCGCCTCGCGTCGCGCGCAAACTTTTTGCCGGCGCGAGCGCGCTGGCGCTTGCCGCTCTTCTCACGCGGCACCCGGTGTTCACCGAACTGGGGCGCCAGAGCGCCGTTTTCGCGGTCTTTCTGGGCTTTCTGATGCGGGTGCCGGCGGCGCCCCGGACCGCGCTGGGACGCGGCCTCGCGTTCCTCGGCGAGACGAGCTACAGCACCTATCTGATCCACACCGTCGCCGGCAAAGCGCTCCTCGCCGTGCTCGCGGCGGCGGGGCTCCAGGCGCTCCATCCGGTTTCGATCACGTTTTTTTTCGCGGCTTACTTCCTCGTGGCGCACGCCGCCGGGATTGCCTGCTTCCTGCTCGTCGAGCGCCCGGCCACGCGGCTCCTTACGGCCAGAGCGAAGAGGCCGGTGGCAGCGGCTCCGCTCCCCGTGGCTTGATCGTTGCACCCTACGCCGGCCATGCCTATCGCCCCTTCTCCGCCGACGATCAACTGGCTCGACAACACCCGCCGCTCCATCGCGAGCCAGGTTCCTTCCGCCGCGCCTTGCAGCCTCGAGGTGACGCTCCGCCTGACAGCGCTGCTGCTGGACCGTCTGCCGGACGAGCCGCGGCAGCAGATGCTTCTGCTTTTGCCTCCCGCACGGCGCGAAGCGCTCGAGCCCGTCTCGGGCTTCCGCGTGACCCGTTATGCCGATCTGGTCGCCGCGGCCGACGAATCCCTGCGACGCACCGGGTGCGACGCCTCGGGTGACCGGGTCGCTTCCATCTTCCTGTGGGAAATGGCGCACGAGCTGCCGCCCGAACTCAAGGCGCTCTTCGCCGACGCGCTCCCCGTGGAGCTGGGCTCGCGGATGAATCTCTACGCCTCCGGCGGCATCGAGGACGCCAAGGTCGCCTGAACGCTTTCAGGTGCGATGAATGCCCGCGACGCCGGTCTTCGGGCACAGGTGCGCCACCGGGCACTCCTCGCAACGCGCCCGGCGCGCTGTGCAGAGCTCGCGGCCATGCGAGATGAGGAGATGACCCAGGTCGGTCCAGTCCCCGACCGGCACCACCTTCATGAGCTGCTGCTCGATCTCGGCGGGACTCGTCGAGCGCGTGAAGCCGAGGCGAAAAGCAAGCCTCTTGACATGGGTATCAACGACGATCCCCGGCACGCCGAACGCGTTGCCGAGAATCACGTTCGCCGTCTTGCGCCCCACGCCCCGGAGTTTCGTCAGCGTCTCGAGATCTCGCGGAAGCTCGCCGCCATGATCACGCACGATCGCCGTGGCGCTCTCCTTGAGAGCCTGAGCCTTGCTCCGGAAAAAACCCGTCGTCCGCACCAGCTTTTCGATCTCCCGGATATCGGCTCGCGCCAGCTTCTCCGCGGTTCCGAAGCGTTTGAAGAGCGCCGGCGTGACGAGGTTCACTCGCGCATCCGTGCACTGGGCCGAGAGGATCGTGGCCACCAGGAGCTGGAAGGGCGTCCCATGGTCCAGGCTGCAATGGGCCTCGGGATAGGTCCGGCGGAGGATCTTCAGGATCTCCCGCATCCGTCTCATCTCCGCTTGAGCCATCGCTCCACCTCCTCGGGGCTCCGGATGTTGACGATCTGGTTTGCCGGCAGCAGCGCCTTGCGCGCCATCAGCACGCCCATGCGGGCGTCTCCGAGGCTCGCCGCCGAATGCGCGTCGGGATTGACCGCGACCGGGGCATTCCGCTGCCGGAGAACGGGGCCCCAGCGCCAGTCGATATCCAGGCGCGCCGGGTGGGAGTTGAGCTCGATGGCCACATCGTGGCGCGCGGCTTCGGCGATGATCCGTTCCAGATCGATCTCATACCCCTGCCGCTCGAGGAGCAGCCGCCCCGTCGGATGACCGAGAAAGCGCGTATGCGGATTGCGGAGCGCCCGGAGGATCCGCTCCGTCATCGCGTCGCGTCCCATGCCGAAACGCGAATGGATCGAGGCGACCACGAAATCGAATTTCTCGAGCACCGCCGGTTCATAGTCGAGCGAGCCATCCGAAAGAATATCGCTTTCGATTCCCCAGAAAAGCCGCACCTCGGGAACACGCTCCTGCACACGGCGGAGCTCCCGGCGCTGCTCGCGGAGCGCCTCGACGCTGAGGCCATTGGCATAAAACGCGGAACGGCTGTGATCGGAAATCCCGAGATAGCGAAGGCCGAGGCGTTTCGCTTCGAGAGCCAGCTCCTCGAGGCTCGCCGTGCCATCGGAGCGTTCCGTATGGCAGTGAAAGAGCCCCTGGATTTCCCGCCACTCCGGGAGTCGCGAGAGATGGCCCGCGCGCGCGAGCGCGATCTCCTCGCCGCTTTCCCTCGCCTCAGGGGGAATCCAAGGCAGCTCGAGATTTTCATAGAACTGCTCTTCAGTCGCGGCGTTGGCGGAAGCGGGTGAACCCAGCGCCTTCCAATGGCTGGCGGAGGCCGTCGTCCGGGCCAGCTCGAAGCCGAAGTTCTCCGCCCTGGAAAAATGAAGCTCCACCGGCAACGCTCCCGTTGCCTTCGACGCCCACCGCGCGGCGCGCTTCTTCAACGCGTCCGCGGCGCGCTTCTCCGGCGGCAGCTCCGCGAGGAACTCCAGCCTGCCCAACGTCTCGCACCGCCGGCGCAGCTCGCCGGTCTCCTCGATCCGGCAACCCGGGAGCGCCGAACGCAGCCCGGCCATCAGTGCCGACGCCGCCACGAGCGCGTCAGCGAGGCGCTGCCTCCCCTCCCCCGCCGCCTTGAAGCGAATCTCCTTGAGAAGCTTCTGCTGCAGCTTTCCGCCGAAGCCCTTGAGCGCGAGGAGACGCCCCTCGCGACAGGCTTTTTCCAGCTCCGTCACGGAACGGACTCCCAGCTTGTCGATGAGGACTTGCGCCTTCTTGGGCCCGAGCCCGGGGACCGTCGTCAGCTCAAGCAGGCCGAGGGGGAGCAACTCCCGAAGCTCGTCGCGGGCTCGCGAGGTGTCGTGAAGCAGAAACTCGGTGAGCACCTCGGAGATACCGGCTCCGATTCCGGGCAGCTCGCGGAGCGTCCCGGCCGCGGCCCTCGCGGGCAGGTCCTCGTGGCCGCTCAGCTCCGCGATGGCGCGATCATACGCCCGGATCTTGAACGGGTTCTCGCCTTTCAGCTCGAGGAGCCAGCGGATTTCCTCGAGCAGCTTGATAGCGCGTGAGTTCGGGTCCATGCCCTGTCTTTACCGAAGTTTCGCGGAACGGGGAATCCCCGTGGGCTGAAAGTTGCCCGGGCCACGGGGCGGCATGGCTGCCGCCCCGCGGATTCCGAGCTCCTCGCCCCCGTGTGTGGTGGGGGACTAGGGGTGGGGCGAGGGTACCAGAAGACTTACATGATCGAGAAGACGGGCTGCGGATCGGCGACCGCGTTGAGGAGCACCCGCTGCTCGCCCAGGAGCGACAGCTCCCAAGCGTGACCCTGCGCCTGACCGCAGGTGCCGGTAGACTCACGACCGACGTGGGTCACCAGCTTCAGGGTGATCCGCGAGGCTCCATCGCCAGCGCGGGCGACGAACTCCGTCGATCCGCAACGATCCTGAGTCAAGCCGTCGACGCCAAATTCGATCGTCCGATCATCAATCAGCAGGATGAACCCCGAGGGGGTCTTGAAGCCATCCTGCTGAGTCATGATCAGGTGGAGGGACTTGGCGTTACGCACTTCAGATTCGAGCTCCGGCGCCACGTCGACGACCTGAAGCTCAGCTTGATAAAGAGGCCGTTCCCAACCCGGCCGAACCATGGCAGCTGCCAGCGTGGGGATGATAAACGCTGCTGCCGCAATCCAGGAAACTCGCATCTTGCACCTCATTTCTCTATTGGGCGAGTCAACAGATAGCGAAATCTAAGGATTAAAAACAATTATTAGTTTTAATTCCAGGCCATTAGTTTGGCTTATGATCAAGCCGACGACGCACTACGGCATTTCCCCCTGCGAGCGCCCCTTCGCGCGGCGCGGAATCGCTGCCGGCTCGCCAGGCGAAGAACAAGCCGGATCAGGCCGGCAACCGCCAAAAAACCTACATTGAAACCGCATTCTGACGAGAGTATATCTGAGGCCATGCAAACAATTAAAATCGGAATCAATGGGTTCGGAAGAATTGGCAGAGTGGTCGCGCGCCTTGCGCTGGAGCGCGACGACATCGAAATCGTCGGAGTCAACGACCTCTCGAAGCCTGAGCAGATGGTCCACCTGCTCAAGTACGATTCGGTGCACGGCAAGGTCAATGCGGACGTGCGGCTCGAAGGCAGCACGCTCATCCTGGGCCGTCAGAAGATCCGCCTGACCGCCGAAAAAGATCCCACCGCGCTGAAGTGGAACGACATCGGCGCCACATTCGTACACGAATGCACGGGCGTCTTCACCGACAAGGAAAAAGCGTCGCTGCACCTGAAGGCCGGCGCCAAGCGCGTGATCATCTCCGCGCCGTCGAAGGACCCGGATGCCACGCTCTGCATGGGCGTGAACGAGAACACCTACGATCCGTCCAAGCACATCATCGTCTCGAACGCCTCGTGCACCACGAACTGCCTGGCTCCGCTGTGCAAGGTCATCGATGACAGCTTCGGCCTCGTTCGCGGGACCATGCTGACGGTTCACAGCTACACCAATGACCAGAACGTGCTCGACCTTCCTCACAAGGATCTGCGTCGCGCTCGCGCGGCCGCGCTCTCGATGATCCCGACCACCACCGGCGCCGCCAAGGCCGTCGGCCTCGTGCTGCCGCACCTCAAGGGCAAGCTCGATGGGTTCGCCGTACGCGTCCCGACCCCGAACGTCTCGCTCGTCGACCTCACCTGCGAACTGCGGAACAAGGCCACCAAGGAAGACATCAA
>JAMPXZ010000217.1 GCA_023700925.1 Oligoflexia bacterium
CTCGGGAGCCTGATCACCGAACCCGCCGCGATGACCGTCACGGCGCTGATCCTGCTGGGTCGTTTCTATTCAGGACCGATGAGCGTGAGGCTCAGGTACGCGACGATAGGTCTGCTCTTCGTAAACATCTCCATCGGCGGGACGCTCACCCCGTTTGCGGCCCCGCCGGTCCTGATGGTGGCGGCTAAATGGCAATGGGACTTCGCGTTCATGATCAGCGTTTTCGGCTGGAAGGCGGTCCTGGCGATTCTGGTGTCGACGACAGCCGTCACCGTGTTGTTTCGAGAGGAATTGGCATCGATCGGTTGGGACGAAACACGCAGCCCGGCTGCCGAGAGGGTTCCCGCCTGGGTCACCGCGGTTCACCTTCTCTTTCTTGCGGTAATCGTTGCCACCGCCCACTACCTCATCGTGTTCGTCGGAGTATTTCTCTTCTTTCTCGGGCTCGCGGTCGTTACGAGGGAGTACCAGGCGGAGCTCAAACTCAAGGAAGGCCTACTCGTCGGCTTCTTCCTGGGCGGCCTTGTCGTGCTGGGAGGACCTCAGCGCTGGTGGCTCGAGCCGCTTCTCACGCGCCTCGACGAGCTCGCGTTGTTCCTCGGAGCGGCGGGACTCACCGCCTTCACGGATAATGCGGCGCTGACGTACCTCGGGTCGCAGGTACCGACGCTCACCGAGGCCTCGCGCTATTCGCTCGTGGCGGGTGCCGTGGTCGGCGGCGGCCTCACCGTGATCGCCAACGCGCCTAACCCGGCTGGCTACGGCATTCTGAACCGGGCCTTTGGTGAGGAGGGCATCAGTCCTCTGCACCTCTTTCTTGCCGCGCTGCCCCCCACGCTGGTCGCTGGGCTTGTGTACTGGTTTTGCTAGCTGGCAGGGAGCGAGGCCCCATTATGGAGTCTCGTCAAAAAAAGGAGAGCTTATGCTCAAGAGGTTACTGTGGACGCCGCATGACGCGGCCGCCACAATCGCCAGGCTAGTGCTGGGCATCGTCATGCTTCCGCATGGCGCGCAGAAGCTTTTAGGCTGGTTCGGCGGTCACGGGTTCAGCGGTACGATGGGCTTTTTCACCGGCCAGATGGGAATCCCGGCGCTTTTCGCGTTTCTCGCGATCGTGGCGGAGTTTTTCGGAGCGCTCGGCCTGATCTTCGGCTTTTTGACCCGTGTGGCCGCGTTCGGCATCGCCGCGGTCATGGTAGTCGCTGTCATCACGACGCACCTGCCAAACGGGTTTTTCATGAACTGGATGGGAACGCTAAAGGGCGAAGGGTTCGAGTACCATCTGCTTGCGCTCGGCCTTGCGCTCGTGATCATGATCCGCGGTGCCGGCGCCTGGTCGGTGGATCGCGCGTTTTCGCTGCGGCGCCTGCAATAAAAAAGGGGAGCCCCGCCGAAGCGAGGCTCCCCCGATATACGACGAAGCTTGAAGCGGCGCTTAGTAGCGGCCGCCGCGGTCGCTGCCGCGGTCACGCGGGACCATCGGACGAGCTTCGTTGACGGTCAGAGCGCGGCCGTCGTAGTCGGCGCCGTTGAATTTGCTGATGGCGTCGGCCGCTTCCGCGTCCGTGGACATCTCGACGAAGCCGAAGCCCTTGCTGCGGCCGGTGTCGCGGTCCGTGATGATCTTGGCCGATTGAACCGTTCCACACTGAGCGAACGTGTCCGTCAGGACCTGATCGGTGGCAGAGAACGGCAGATTGCCGACATACAGTTTCTTACCCATTTGAACCTCCTTAAGGTTGGCTGAGAGCCTAGGGGCCGCTAAGGAGGAAGGGAGCACTACGCTCGCAAGCTCGATAGAAGCAGATTGATAGCGGGATCAGTAGCACCTTGGGCGAGGGATAGATACAAAGAATTTCTCCTGCAATCTCAGCTAGACCGCGGTCTTCGCGGTATATGGGCCGCCCGTTAGGTCGCCCGCTCTTCTGCGAGAAAGTAGACGTGACTTTCAACCCGCGGTTATACTCAAAGAAACTTCAGGAAGAGGTGTACCAATGAAAGGATTTCGCTGGATCATTGTCGCGGGTTTCTCGGTGGGGAGCATGCACGGGGCGCTGGCCCTGGATACGGTCGAACCGTATTCCTCCGGGCTCTCGGATTACGAAATGTACGTCGCCGGAAGCGAGGGCGCGGTCGGAGTCAGCGCTGCCATGGGTTACGGGGCGGGGCGCTTTTTGAATCCGTCCGCGAGCATCAGCCATGTGCAGGAGGGAAGCCTCGGCTCGCGCAGCCTCAGGCTCGCCAATGCCTCGCTGATCTATCAGGGCGACTTCGAGGTCGATGCTATTCCGGCGGTCGAGTTCTCGAGCGACGTCACTTATTCGCTGGGCTTTGAGTGGACGCTTCCGCTCGGCTCAGTGACTCCCTACCTGCAGCACTCGCACAGCGCGGGCTTCGCCGATGCGGACGCGACCGTGGAGCATGCGCTCACGGGCGGCGCGCTTTACTCGGGCCTTCCGGGCTTCGAGCTCTTCGGCCAACTTTCGCGAAGCCTGGGTTCCGCCGGGAGCTGGTCTCCCGCGGTCGGCGCCAACTGGAAGGTCTCCGGCGCCATCGAGCTTATCGCTGACGTTGCCTATGACGCTGGCGTGAGCGCGAGCATCGGAACGATCTTCACCTGGGAGTAACGGCTCGGTCGCCCAGCCGCGCTTGCGGCCCACTCCGGGCTTGCGTCGTCACCCCGCCATGAACTGCGCGATCTTGGTGTACGCTTCCTTGAGCGTCGCCTCGTCGGGCAGGAACACGATGCGGAAGTGCTGCGTTCCCGGCTTCTGGCCGAAGCCGCTGCCCGGAACCGTCACGACGCCGGTCTCGCGGATGAGGCGCGCGCACCACTGGTCGTCCGTTTCCCGGATATCCAGGCGCGGGAACGCGTAGAACGCGCCCTGCGGCTTGACGCACGAGATGCCTTTGATTCCCGAAAGCATCTCGACGGTCACGTCGCGCTGGCGCTTGAGGCGTTTCATCAGCTCCGGCAGGTGCGGACTTGTGCCATCGAGCGAGGGCGCGACCGCGGCCATGACCGGATGGGGCGCGCAGAGCCGCGCGCGCGTGAGCTTCTGGATGGCGCGGTAATAGTCGCCGACGACCTCCTCAGGGCCGGAGACCACGCCCCAGCCCATGCGCAGGCCGGGACCGACGAAGACCTTCGAGAGCCCGTTGAAGGTGATCGCGGCCACGTCCTTGGAGAGCGCGGCCAGCGAAACGTGCTCTTCGCCGTCGAAGATCAGCTTGTCGTAGATCTCGTCGGAGAAAAGCACGAGGTTGTGCTCGAGCGCCAGATCGACGAGCTGCTGCGCGACCTTTTTCGAGAGCACGGCGCCCGTGGGGTTGTTCGGGTTGATCACCACGATGCCCTTGGTGCGGTCGTTGATCCGGCGGCGCACGTCCTCGACGTCGATCTGCCAGCCGTCTTCCTCATCGAGGTAGTAGGGGTTCGCCGCGGCGCCGAGCTTGTCGAGCACCGCCGTGTAGAGCGGGTATCCCGGGCAAGGTACGAGAAGGTTGTCGCCGGGGTTGAGGAGCGAGGTCATCGCGAGCTCGATTGCCTCGGAGCCGCCCGAGGTGACGTAGATGTCCTGGATGTTCCGGATCCCGCGACGATCGGCATCGCGCCGGATCGCGGCGATCGCGGAAGCGGTTCCGGGAGAGGGCGCGTAGCCCGTCTCGCCGCGTTTGAGCGAGTCGATGATCGCGCCCGTGACGAAGTCGGGAGTCTTGAACCCGAAGGGGACCGGATCGCCGATGTTCAGATAAAGAAGCTTCTTTCCGGCAGCTTTGGCCTGGTCGGCGACAAGCAGGATGTCGCGAACGGCGTACTTGATGTTCTCGGTGCGGGACGCAGGTTGGATCTTTTTCATAGGTTGCCGCTATATTCGCCGGAACCGGTCTGCCGCGCAATTCCGTTTTTTAACAGGCCTAAGTAGGTGATTTCCTTGTCGGCACGGGTCTTTTTGGGTCGCCTGGTTCTCTTTTTTGCCGCACCCGCGCGACTATTCTTTTCGACTCTCGTAAGTCTCTTTGAGAGCGGCGTCATGATGGCCCCGCAAGGAGAGGAAGTAATCATGTTTGGAAGTAAAGGCACCGCTTTGCCTGCGGGGGCCCTTGGCCTCGTGTTGGTTCTGTCAGGCTGTAATGGCTCGGGAAATTCCCCTGTCGAAACCAATGACGCCGATGACTCCATCGGCAGCGTCGTGGCGCAGCCCCGTCCCACGCCGACCGGTGATCCGGCCCCGGACCCGGAGCCCGTTCCCACTCCAACGCCGCCCAGCTCCGCGGCTATCGGCGAAAGCTGTCATTCGGATGATCCGGATCGCATCTGCCTGTCGTTGCGGTTTGTCGCCTACAAGAACAGCGCGGGAACATCGATCGTAAGTCAGGCGGCCGCGCTCGGTGTCCTCACCTCGATGAACGGGATCTGGGGAAAGTGCGACATCGCGTTTGAGATCGGTGAGTACCTCGTCGTGAATCCGGCGGACTATGGGCTGAATTACACGATCACGAGCATGAACGAGCTCGAGACCGTCCGCGCGAAGTTCAAGACACAGGACATGCTCCTCGGAGTGACGGCGGGTCCCTGGCAGATTTCGGCCAACGCGTGGACGAACATGCCGGGCGCGCAGAACCCCGGTGCGGTCTACGACGGCTCGGTCGCGAGCTACGGTCCGATCTATGCGCACGAGTACGGGCATTATCTCGGGCTCGGGCACGTAAGCGATACCTCTGATGTGATGAACCCGGTGATCTACAGCTCGTCCATCGGTCTGACGACGTCGCAGTGCGAGGCCGCGAGAAGCACCGCGATGGCTTACTGGGTACGGATGCTCCGCTAGGAAGCGCGGATCCCGGCTGGTTCGTCGCCACGTTTTTGTTTGAAACCTTCGTACTCAACCGCAACCTGAGCCTGGAGCAGATCCTCCAGACCTACAACGTCGCGGCGGGGGAGTACTGGGGACTTGTCCTGCTGTGGATCGGCCTGCTCCCGTCGGTGCTTTATCGCCTGAAGGCGGGTCAGCGCTTGCAGGTCCGCACGCCAATGAGCGGGTAGAGCGGACAGTAGCCGAAGGCGCCCGTGAGCAGCGGGACAAGTCCGACATAACCCCACGGCGTCTCGGGTCCGATGAAAGCCAAC
>JAMPXZ010000218.1 GCA_023700925.1 Oligoflexia bacterium
CACCGGGATTCCGTTTGAAAGCGTGAGTTCTTCGGGCTGAAAAAGTTTAGGCATGCGATTTACGCTAAAGGTTCAGCGTATTTAAATCCATAGCGAACTGCTGGATTTCTCGTCCTGCTGCGACAGGCGCGGCGCAGGATGCTGCAACCTAAAATACAGTTAAATTTCAATTAGTTACCTCAATAGTTCCATCGGACATCCAAAATCACGATGCGTTATCCTGATCGCTCCCTCCGATCGCCTCCCAAAAACAAGCCCCCCGCTCGGGCGGTGGTGGCGGACGCGGCTTTGGCGGCGGCGCGGGCGGATCGTCCCTTATCCTGATTTTCGCCGCCGGCTGCGCCCACCACCGCGATGTTCGCGCGGGCGCCGATGGAGTCCATCGCGTGGTGGTTCGCGCCCCTGATCAGCAATCCGCCGAGCGCCAGGCCATCAGCCAGGCCGAGGACCACTGCGAGCAAACGCAAACCCGGCCGGCCTTTGTCGACGAGAAAACCCAGTACACCGGCAGCATGGACGAGAGGACGCGCGATACCGTGCGCAAGGCCTCGACCGCCGCGATGATCCTGGGCGGCCACCGGGAGCGCCGTCGGCCACGGCGCCACGCGTACCGGCGGCAACGTCCTCGGCGGCGCGGGCACAGTCGGTGCGATCATGACCGGCGGCAACGACTACACCGCCGACATGAAGTTCAAGTGCCAGTAGACGGCTTAGCCCTATGGAGCGGATCCAGCGCCCGAGCTTACTGCTGGGGCGACCGCCTGACCGGCCTCGGTTTCGACGGGCTGGTGACCGGGCCCGGAACGAAGGGTGCGGCCAGAAGCTGGGGACTGGCGCAACAAGCAACAAGAGCGACCAAACTGATAATTGTCTTTTTCACTGTCTTCTCCTCGCCCCCGGAACTCCGACCGAAAGGCGAGAATAATTGTATTCCAAGCCTTCAGGGGGGAAGTGGAAAGCCGCCCGAGGGCGGCCGCTGGAGTTTCCCGCAGTCAACTTAAGAACACTCCGGAGTATTCTTAAGCCCCCGACCAAGTCGGATCTGGAGTCGTTGATGAAGTTCGGAGGATTTCCCGAACCCTTCTTCGCGTCCGAGGAACGGGAGCTGCGCCGCTGGCAGCTGCAGAGAAGCCAGTGCGTGGTCTATGAGGACTTGCGAAGCGTCGAGATGTGAAAGAGATCTCCACGATCGAGACGCTGGTCAGCGTGCTGCCTGAGCGGGCCGGCTCGCCCCTGTCCGTAGAAAAGCTCCGGATCCTCCTCTCAAGAACAAGAAGCCGGCCTTTGCGGTGGAATGCAAGTCGGGAGAGCGGGCGCTGAGCCCGGCAATCACCTACTTCAAGGATCGACTGGGAATCCCCAAGGTCTACCAGGTTCATCGTGGGACAAAAAATTACGGAAACGCCTCGACGACCGGCCAGGTCCTTCCGTTCATCGAATTTTGCAAACTCGAGGGCCTTTAGCTAAACTCAGGGAACTCCCGTGGCGACAAAACCCAAGCTCCTCATCTTCAACGGCGCCCTCGCCGGCTCGCAAGGCAACACCCACGCGCTGCTGGAGTTCCTTGCGCCACACCTCCACTGGGCCGAGACCGAGGTCGTGACACTCGCCGAGCGATTCCCGAGCCAGGAGCGCCTGCGCGAGGCACTGGCCGGCGCACGCGGCTTCCTCTTCTGCAGCGGCACGTACTGGGACTCGTGGGGCAGCCCCTTGCAACGCCTGCTCGAGAACCTCACCGAATTCGAGGCGACCAAACTTCTTCTGGGCAAGCCCTGCGCCGTGCTCATCAGCATGCATTCGGTGGGCGGCAAGGGCGTGCTCTCCCGACTGCAGGGAGTCCTAAGCTCCATGGGACTTCTCATCCCGCCGATGACAGGATTCTCCTATTCGCTCGCAAATCACCTCGCGCTTCGGGCCGAAGCGGGCGAGCTCCAGGAACTCGCCGATGACCTGTGGCGGCCCGAGGACCTCGCTACGGTGTCCGCGAATCTCCGGGTCGCGGTGGAAGCGGAGTTGCGCTTTCAGAGCTGGCCCATCGATCGGGACAACGTCACGCGCCGGTGGCTGTGATATTCAAATCGCCATTTATTCTTGCGTAACTATCGCGAGCGGCTAAGATCCCCATTATCAAACCCGATCAACGGAGGATCGTATGAAAACCCAATTCGCGATTTTATCAGCCGTAGTCTGCCTGGGCCTGCTTCTGGCGCCCCTGAGCCATGCCGGGCCTTACATCCAGGAGTCCATCGACATCGCTATCTTCGACAACAACGAAGGCCATCCCACCGACTCGGTCGCCGATGCGTCGGGGCACGATCACGAGTTCCTGGGGACCGCGGGCTGGACGCTCCTGGGCGGCGCTCTCATCGGCGCTACCGTGAACTTCAACACCGCTTCGATGGAACTGGAAAACGCCACCACCCCGGCCAAGCAGACCTTAAGCGGCAACCAGATCGGGCCGGCGATCGGCTTCGTGGGCCAAGGCTTCCATGTCATCGGAACCTACGTCGTCACGGGCTCCCGGACGGAAGAGACCACGCTTGGCAGCGCCACGGAGAAAACCAAGGACAAGGACGCCTCGGGCTACCAGCTCGACGTGGGCTACGGCTTCGGCATCGGCCCCGCGCTCAAGATCGGACCTTCGCTGGTCTACCGCAGCATCGAGTTCAAGAAGCGCTCCTTCACCAATAGCGCGGATCCGACGGAGAATTACACGGACCGTGACCTCGCCACCAAGGCCAAGCTCAGTGGCCTGACGGCGATGATCACGGTCTCGCTTTCGATCTAAGAAAGAGGCTTAGCGGGCGAACTCCAGAAGCCCGAGAACCTCACTCACCTTGGTCACGTCCTCGCCGCGGCATGAGTCCGACTCACAGATATTCGAGAGGCTGCATTTCTTCTTGGGGTCATAGTTGAAGTCGGTCTCGCCGCGGACGAGGATACCCTCGACCAGCCCCGTCTGCGCGTTGAAAACCGCGCTTCCCGAGTTGCCGCCATAGGTATCCAGGTTCGCCACGAAGTAACCCCGGCGTGAGTTGTCGCGTACCGTCGCGCCGCCGGCGACCTTGCTCGGCAGACCCGCGGGATGCCCGATCACGATCAGCGGAGTTCCATTGGCAATGACCTGCGTGCGGTTCACCGCCAACGGCTGATGGTTCGTCACCGGACGCGTCAGACGGATCAGCGCCCAGTCCGGGCCGCTGCCTTCCTTTTTCCGTCCGATAATGCTGGCGCACTCGTAGACGTCATCCGCGAGCACGTTCTGCGGGAGCTCACCCTCGCGCGAAACCGCAAAGCCGAAGACGAAGCGCGTGCCCTTGCACGAGGAGTCCGTCTCGATGCAATGACCAGCGGTCATGATGATGTCGGGCGCGACCAGCGAGCCGGAGCAGAAAGCCGCGGTCGGCTGGTCGTAGAACGGCTCGTCCTTGCACAGGCCGTTGGCCTTGCCGAACTGAGTCGTCGAGAGCCGGGCCAGGCCGGTGGCCGGGTCAATCTTGATTTTATATGAGTCGATCAGCGAAACCGTCGAGTCGGCGAGGGCGCGCACGGCGACGTCATCGACCTGGTACCAGTCGAGTCGATCATCATCGCCATAAATCACCGAGGGACGAAGAGTGGAGGCCGAAGCGGCCGTGAAAGCGAAAAGAACCGAACAAGCCAGTAATACGTGTACTGCCTTTGCGACAAAGCGCATGGAATCCCTCCGTGGATGTAATCGAGGCTTCATGTCCCGACTTTGATAAATTATAGACGGTCGGCGGCTAAAGCCTATCCACAGTGCGTTAGCGGCGCTTCCCTTTTCGGCGCGACTGGAATAAACCCGGGATGGTGAACATGCAGTCGCTCTACGTCCATTTCCCCTTCTGCGAAGCGAAGTGCCACTACTGTGACTTCTATTCGCTCGGGCGCGAACGCACGCGAGCCGGCGACGACACGCGTTTTGAGCGTGCGCTGAGCCGGGAGATCTCCCTGATGGGTGAGCATCTCGCTCCGGAGCTCGATACGATCTTCTTCGGCGGAGGGACGCCGAGCATGACACCTCCCGAGGCCATGGCGCGGGCGCTCGAGCCGCTCTGGCGTTTCACCCGCGTGACGCCCGCAACCGAGTGGTCGATGGAAGCCAATCCCTCCTCGATCACCCTCGAAAAAATGAAAGCTTACCGCACCCTAGGCGTTAATCGGATCAGCATGGGCGTGCAGGCGCTCAAGCCCGAGCTGCTCCAGTCCCTGGGCCGCGTTCACTCGCGGGAGACCGCGCTTCGCGCGCTTGCCGAGGTCTTTGAGGCGGGCTTTGATAACGTCTCAGTGGATCTGCTTTGCGGCGTTCCCGGCCAAACGCTCCAGGATCTCGACGCGGCGATCGGGAAGCTCACGAGCTTTCCGATCAGCCATTTGAGCTGCTACCTGCTCACGCTTCCGCCCCATCACCCGCTCTTTGCCGCCTTGCCTGACGAAGAGGCCCAGCTCGACCACCTGCTTCACCTAGACGCAGCCATGCGGGAAAAAGGGTTCGAGCATTACGAAATTTCGAATTTCTCAAAACCCGGCAAACGCGCCCGCCACAACCTGAACACTTGGACGGGAAAGGCCTATCTCGGCCTCGGCCCTTCCGCCCATTCTTACGACCCGGCAGCCGAAAAACGCTGGAAGACCGTCTCCTCGCTCCATAAGTATGTCGCGCTGCTGGAGGAGGGCCGCTCCCCCGTCGAGCAAATTGAAAAGCTCACGACCGAGCAATATCAACTAGAACGGTGGATGCTTGCGCTTCGCCTTGACGAGGGCATTCCTTGCGCGTGGCTCGACACGCCGGCGCGCCGCGCTCGTTGCGAAATCATGCAAAAACAAGGACTTATCGAGCCGCACCCCTGCCTCGCCGACCGCGTGCGGCTCACGGCCCGCGGCTTCGCGCTCTCCGATCAGGTGATCGCTGCGTTGGCTTAGCCAAAAACTTGAATAGAGGTTTGACTCCGCAGAGTTGATGCCCATATTCGAGGCACGATGGAACCAGCAAAGGAAAACGCAACCCCACCCGAGCAGGCCGAAGCCAAAGCCGCTTCTG
>JAMPXZ010000219.1 GCA_023700925.1 Oligoflexia bacterium
AGGATGATCAGGACGAAGACTCCCGTCCCGACGACCCGCTCATACAGCTCCTCGAGATTCGTCACGATCAAGAGGTAGCCGATCCTGCGGCCCTCGAGGACAATCGGTTCGCGAAAGGTCAGCTGCGTGAGATGAAACCTTCCACCCATGGCGTCATTGTCCGCCGGCGGGCAGGCCGCACCGGGTTCCCGGACGAACGAGCCCATGAGCACGCCCGCCTCATCATAGATGCAGGAGAACAGCACATTGGGGCGGGGCCGCTGGGAGGCGAGGATCTCATTCAACGCGCGAGTGTCCCGGAACGCCAACGCCGCCGTACTGTTCGCACTCACCACCTGAGCCACCGCGGTCGAGGACAGTACCAGCCGTCCCCGCTCCCGATAGAAGGCGAGCAGCATCGTGTTGAGCGCAGTGAAGAGCTGAGCCACCAGGACAACGAGCATGATGAGAAGAATGAGCTTTTGCCGGATAGTCGCTCTTCGGAAACGCCTTCGCGCCGCTTCGACCAGATGAAACACGCTCATGGCACCACCTCCGCGAGGCCCAGGAGCTTGGAGCTGACTCGTAAACGGGCGCGCTCGGCCGCGGCCAGACTGATGCGGAAGCGGACATGCTCGGCCTCGTGCCGCAGCTCGATCACGCATCCTTCTTCCACGAAACCCGGACCGTCCCCGACCGTCAGAACGCCGTGATCCTTGAGAAGGGAGAGGATCCGGGCCGCCTCCTTGAGGGCCCCTTCGCCGAAATAAACCAGGTGACAGCCGGTCCAGGCATTTCCCGGCGTCAGACGCCGCACCTCGAGGCGTCGCTCATGTACCTTCTGTCCGGCTAGAACCGTTTCGAGCTCCGGGTGCAACGCCTGTCGTCCAAGGACGCAGACCTGAAGCGCCGACTCCGTTGACGGCGGCAATGCGCCCGGAGGCCAGTCGACAAATTTCCCGAAGTTGAGGAGGTAAGCCGCCTTGACTTCATCGAGCGAGAACTGCGTCTGCCCGAGGGCCGGAGAGGCGGCCAGGGTCAGCAGGACAATCCCGCCTAAGCGGATTTTCCCGAGCCAATGTTGCTCAAAGCCGATACACGAGCTCGGCATAGATCCTTCGCCCTGCCTGGGGAATGTCACCCGGAATCGCCACCGCGCCCCCCGCGGCTCCCGGTCCGCCGCTCGGCTCACGTACATCCTCGTCGAAGACATTCTGGACCGTTACCATCGCGCGCAACCGATCGCCTAGAAGCTGATGTCTGACAATCAGGTCCGCCGTCGTGAATCCGTTCAGCGGGGCGCGCGGATCCAGGGGCTCCCGTTTGCGCTCGCCCACCCACGAAAACTGACCGCTCAGGCTCCACGCGGGGGCCAGACTCCAGTCCACCCGGGCATAGCCTTTGTGGTTCGGAGAGAGGCCCGGAGCCCGACCGCTGTTCTCATTGGTGGAGTCCTGAATCGCGTGATGGCTAACGAGCGCCAGGCGCGGGAGCGGCCGGAACCTCGCCTCGAGCTCGACCCCGCTGCCGACCTGATCGGCGAAGTTTCGCGCGGTCGCCGTGGGACCCGCCGGATCCTGCACGAAAGAGATGAGGTCCTTGGCCTCGTAGCGGAAGAAGTTGATGCCCGCGAACCATCTTCCGGGCACCTCGTAGGACCACGCAAGTTCGATGCTGTCGAGCAGCTCGGGCTCGAGGTCCGGATTGCCCAGCGACACGGGATTATTGATCGTATAAAGCTCCGCCATGGAAGGCGCGCGAAAGGCGCGGCCGTAAAGGAGTTTCCCGGTGAACCGAGGGCTCGCGGCCCAAACCAAGGCCAGCCTGGGATTCAAGGTACCGCCGAAATCGGAGTAATGGTCATAGCGGGCCCCGGCGGTCAGCTCCCAGGAGTCATGAAGTTTCCACTCGTCCTGCACGAAAAGGTCATAGCTGTGACGGGAGTGCTCCGGAATAAAGACGGCTGGAGTGTCGGTCACATCCGTCAAGCCGGGCAGCGGTGCGAAGGAGATATCGAAGTTTTTTGACTCTTTCACCCGATAGAGATGGCCGAAATGGTACCCAAGCCCGAAGCGAAGTCGATGCCGCTCCCAACCCGAGAACTCGAACGTCTGCCTGAGCCTGAGCTGCCGCTCCCAGAACTCGGGGCTACCGAGGACTCCCTCGATAAATTCGCCGCCGCCCAGATTCGTCCCGGGAGGAAAGAGCTGAATCCCGCGATCGAACTCCTGACTGGAATGAAAAAATCCCACCTCGCTACGGGAGCTCAGGGCGGCCAGCAAATTTTCGTCGACATAACTGAGGTTGGCCGCCGCACGACTCCCGCGCGCGCGAGTGTAAGTATCGAGCGCCTGGGCGATTCCCGCTCCGGCGCCCAAATTCCAGGCCGAATGGAGATAGCCGTCAAAGCCCCAGCCGCCCCGCTTGGCGTCGACGAAAAGGTTCCACGCCTTGATCGACGTCTGCATCGGACCCGGCGCCCGCGAGGCATCCGTCCCCGACGCCAGATCGAGCGCGCTTTGCGCGTCGGTCTCGATCACCCGCCGATGCCCCCCGGTGGTGTCGTAGGTCATCAGAAAAGACAGGTCGAGGTCGCCGTAGGTCGCGCCATGCCCCAGCCACGCCTGCTGCGTATCGAAGCCGCCCACTCCCAGCCCGGCCAGGCTCCCCCGGAAATCCGGGGCCGTCTTCGTGACTACGTTGATCACGCCAGCATAAGCATCGGCTCCATAAAGCGCCGAGCCCGGCCCGCGGATCACCTCGATGCGGGCGATCGCGGCAATCGGTATATCCTCCACGGTAGTGCCGCGATCCCCGCGGAGAAGGCTCGTGAGCGGCATGCCATTGAGCAGGACGAGGACCTGCGGATTGAAGGCGGTGGTGATTCCGCGAATCAGGTACCTCGGACGGAGGCGATGCCCCGTGCGTGAGACGTGCAGGCCCGGCACCGCGTTCAACGCCTCACTCATCGTCGTTGCACCCATCAGCTCCAGATCGCTCGCCGTCAACACTGTCGCGACCGCCGGGCTCTCGGTCTCCGGTTTGGCGGTGCCGCTACCGATCGAAGTCACCTTCACTTTCATGAGCTCTTCGATCGATAGTTCGGCGACACTGGGGCTTCCAGTGGCGGTTTCATCCGCAGACGCCAGGAAGGGCGCCAGGGAAAACAAGATTATTGCTGCTCCGCGGCCGAACCAACGAATAAGGCCCCCTCTTCTGGCGGGTCGCCGACGGTGGTGCGAGCAACATATATGCCGCTCGACAGGGCGAGGTCACCGCTGGGACGAGCGCGGCCCCGGCGGGGCAGGACAGGGCTATTTTTTCTCGAAATCGGGGTTCAAACGATCGAGGCGCTCTTTCAGCTGCCGTTCAAGACCGGAATCCTTGGGCTCGTAGAAGCGACGCCCGAGCAGCTCCTCGGGAAGATGCGTCTGCTTGGCCCGCGCGCCGGTCTCCGAGTGCGCGTACTTATACCCTTCGCCGTAGCCTTCGCGCCGCATCAGCCCGGTCACCGCATTGCGCAGATGCATGGGTACCGGGAGCGCGCCGGTGCGCCGCACCTCGGCGATGGCGTCCCCGATACCGACGTAGCTCGCGTTGCTCTTGGGCGCGACGGCAAGGTAGGTGACTGCCTGCGCCAGGCTGATCCGCGCTTCGGGCATGCCGATGAAATCGACTGCCTCTTTCACCGCGATCGCCACCTGGAGCGCCCGCGGGTCGGCGTTGCCGATGTCTTCCGAAGCCAGGATCACCAGCCGCCGCGCGATGAAGAGCGGATCCTCCCCCGCCTCGAGCATCCGGGCCAGATAATACAAACCGGCGTGGGGATCGCTGTCGCGCAGGCTCTTGATGAAAGCAGAAATGACGCTGTAGTGCTCTTCTCCCCCCTTGTCATAGGGAATGGGCTGCCGCTCGAGTGCCGACTCCAGCGCCTTCTTGACCCCTTCGACTCCAAGCTCACCTGCTCGAGCCGCACTCTCAGGAGTCTCTTCGCCATTCGCCGCATAGAGCGAAACGTTCTCCACGGCGGTGAGCGCGCGCCGGGCATCGCCCTCCGCTCCGGCGGCCAGCCACGCGATCGCCTCCACGCTCAGCCGCAGGAAACCTCCGAGACCGCGCTCGGGATCTTTCAACGCTCTTTCGATAATCCGGCCGAGCGCCTCCTCGCTGAGACGCTCCAGGCGCACCACGCGGGTTCGCGACAGCAGCGCGCTGTTGAGCTCGAAGGAAGGGTTTTCGGTGGTGGCGCCGATGAGGGTGATGGTCCCGTCCTCCACGTGCGGGAGAAGCGCATCCTGCTGGGATTTGTTGAACCGATGTATCTCGTCGACGAAGAGGATCGTCCGCCGGCGGCCCATCCGCCGCGCTTCCTTCGCGCGAGCCGCCGCCTCCTTGATGTCCTTGACGCCCGAGAGCACCGCGCTCAGCGACTCGAAGTGTGACTGCGTCTGGTTGGCGATGATCCGGGCCAGAGTAGTCTTGCCCGTACCGGGAGGCCCCCAGAGAATGAGAGACGGCACCCGGTCCGCGCTGATCCACTGGCGAAGGGGCTTGCCCGGTCCCAGAACCCTTTCCTGACCGATGAACTCGTCCAGACTGAGCGGACGCATGCGATGGGCGAGCGGTCCCGCGAGTCCAGGTTCACGGCCCGAGGTCTGGGATTCTTTTTCCGCAAAATCAAATAGATCGTTTGAATCCATGAAATCCAGCATATGCCTTTAGTTGGCACCGATCTAGTGGTACGCTTCTGCCACTTGTCGCGCAAGAGAGATCCCATGGCCCACTCACTCAAACAAATCGGCTTTGTCATCAAACACCGTCAGACCGAGGCCGCCGAACTGGCCCTCGAGCTGGCCGACCTCGCGCTGTCGCACGGCCTGAAGGTCGCCTTTCCGAGCGAGAGCGCGGAGCTCCGCCGGGCGACCCTGAAAGGCCTTCCCCGA
>JAMPXZ010000220.1 GCA_023700925.1 Oligoflexia bacterium
CAGCGGGTTGCCGATCGAGGGCCTTCAGATCGGCAGCGGCCCGGTAAAGAACCTCGTCGTTGCCACTCATCATGGCAATGAGTACGGGGCGACGGAAGTCGCCAAGGCGTTCGCCGCATCGATGGCCGAGCACCCGATCCCCGGTCAGTCGGTTTATATCGTTCCGGTCCTCAATGTTTCCGGCTTTGACCGGAGGGATCGCTGGGAAAGAGGCTCAGCGGGCCAGTCCTTCGACCCCAACCGTGATTACCCCGGGCCTTGCGGAACGGAAGGTCCCTTCCGTCTCAAGTCCACCGCTGCGCTGGCGCGGTTCGTGGAGGCCGAAGGCATCGTGACGGCGGCCACTCTTCACACGAAGCATCCCGCGGTGGTGTATCCCTGGGGGTTCGGCGCGGCCGACCTTTCGACCCATTACGACGGGCTCTTCAGGTCGCTTGCCGAGGCGGCGACGGTTGAAAGCGGCTATCGAACCGGAAATTCCACCGAGCTGATCTACGCCGCTGACGGGACTTTCGAGGATTATGCCTTCTGGCAGCACGGTATCTGGGCCATGCTTTTCGAGATCGGCTCCACGCACAGCCCGTCGGCTGAGCAGGTCGCCGAGCAGAACCGGGTCAACGTTTCCGGGCTTCGACGGATGCTCGAGCAGGCGCCCAGAGAGCGCGCCGAAAGGCACGCGTTCGAGAGTCAGTGCCAGTACTCCGTCTTCAACGTCGACCTTCATGACGAATGACCCATTTCGATCTTTCCCGATGAGAACGGGGATGATAATGGGCACTTCATGAGGACCTGGGGCGTTTCCGATTCACTGAAGTTGTACAACATCGAGAGCTGGGGCGATCAGTATTTCAGCATCAATCCGGCGGGCAACCTGACGGTCCATCCGCGCAGGGGCGAAGGCCCGGGCATCGACCTGGTGAGCGTGGTCAATGAGATCAAGGCGCAAGGCCTGCAGATGCCGGTCCTGATCCGCTTCCAGGACATTATCCGCCATCGCGTCGTCACGTTGAACGAGGCGTTCCGCAAGTCGATCGCCGAATTCGGCTATAAGGGCCACTACCAGGGCGTCTATCCCATCAAGGTGAACCAGATGCGTGAGGTGGTCGAGGAGATCATCGACGCCGGTCGGCCTTATGACTTCGGCCTGGAGGCCGGCTCCAAGGCGGAGCTCGCCGCGGTCATCGCCATGAACACGACGCCGAACTCGCTCGTGATCTGCAACGGCTACAAGGATTACGGTTTCATCAAGACCGCGCTCATGGGAATCAAGCTCGGCAAGCGCGTGATCATCGTCGTCGAAAAGCTCTCCGAGCTTTATCAGGTCATCGCGCTCGCCAAGGAACTCGGCGTGACGCCGCTCATCGGCATCCGCACCAAGCTCTACTCCAAGGGCAGCGGCAAATGGGAGTCCAGCGGCGGCGAATTCGCCAAGTTCGGCCTCACCACTCCCGAGCTGCTCCACGCGATCAACATTCTCCGCAAGGAAGGGCTGCAGGAAAGCTTCAAGCTCCTGCACTTCCACATCGGTTCCCAGATCACCAACATCAAGACAGTCAAGGACGCGGTCAAGGAAGGCACCCGCATCTACTCCAAGCTCCGCAAGATGGGGCTCAACGTGGAGTTCCTCGACTGCGGTGGCGGCCTCGGCGTCGACTACGACGGCTCACGCACGAGCTTCGAGAGCTCGATCAACTACTCCTTGCAGGAGTATGTGAGCGACGTCGTCTACTCGATCCAGGAGATCTGCCAGGCGGAAGAGGTTCCCGAGCCCAATATCGTGACCGAGAGCGGACGCGCGCTCGTCGCTCATCATTCCGCGCTGATCGTGAACGTCTTCGGAAGCATCGAGGTGGGCGCCACGCCCTTCTCCCTCGAGGAGACCGCGGACGAGGACGACGTGGTGAAGGAGATGCGCTACCTGTCGCAGCATCTTTCCACCAAGAACCTGCTCGAGCACTTTCACGACGCCCTTCAGCGCAAGGAAGAGGCGCTCAGCATGTTCAAGCTGGGTTTTCTTTCGCTCGAGGACAAGGCGAAGGTCGAGCACATCTTCTGGCAGATCTGCAAGGTCATCCATAAGAACGCCACCGGCCTGAAGTACGTCCCGGACGAGGTCGAGGCGCTCAACAAGCATCTGGCCGACCAGTACCTTTGCAATTTCTCCGTCTTCCAGTCGATGCCGGATCACTGGGCGATTCAGCACCTTTTCCCGATCGTTCCGATCCATCGGCATGACGAGGAGCCTGCCCGCGCCGCGACACTCGTGGACATCACCTGCGACTCGGACGGCAAGGTCTCCAAGTTCATCGATCTTCGGGACATCAAGGAGACCCTTCCGCTGCATGCGCTCAGGCCGAACGATCCTTATTTCCTCGGCTTCTTCCTCATGGGTGCCTACCAGGACATCATGGGCGATCTGCACAACCTCTTCGGTCGCGTGAACGAGGTCCATGTCTTCCTCGACGAGACGGAGCCCGGCGGCTACTACATCGAAGAGGTGATCAAGGGCAACAATATCGCCGGCGTCCTGTCGTGGATCCAGTATAGCGGCACGGATCTCGCCAAGCGAGTCAAGGAGCAGATCGATCTCCGCGTTCGCGAGGGCGTCATCAAGCCCCGCGAAGGCGTGGATCTCCAGAACTTCTACGAGGAAGTGCTGCACGGCTACACCTACGTCGATTATGAGCGTCAAGCCAAACACCTGTTGGCAGCGGCCGAAGTCGCCGCGCCGGGAAGCGGCAACGGCTCTTCGACCGGCACGCCGGCGGGACAGGAGCCGGGTCAGGCCGGCGCTCCGGTCTTGAACTGACGCCCTCGGTTTGTTGACTCGCAACGGAGTGGCAGTTAAAGTGCGGCTCTATGTTGCTCTCGCACGTACCCTCTTGTTTCAAGGCACGCCGGGAACGTCTCATGAAGGCGAACCCGTCAGCGGTTTTCATCTTCCCTTCCGGAGAGGAGCAGGTTCGTAACGCGGATGTCGCGCATCCGTTCCGCCAGGAGAGCAACCTCCATTATCTGAGCGGCTTCGAGGAGCCGGAGTCGGTCCTCGTTCTCGCGCCTTCCACGACCCAGCCGGGCAGCCACCGCTTCGTGCTTTTCGTCCGGCGTCGGGATCCCGAACGGGAGCTGTGGGAAGGGGCACGGTACGGCGTCGAAGGAGCTTGCTCCGTGTTTGGCGCGCACGAGGCTTTTCCGATCGACGAGTTCGACCAGCGGTTGCCCGAGCTTTTGCAGGGGGCCGAGAAGGTGTTCTATCGACTCGGTCGGAGCGCGAAGTCCGACGAGAGGATTCTCAAGGCGTTGGAGGCCACGCGCCGCGCGCTCGGACGGAGCGGCCGCGGACTGCTCCCCATTCACGATCCGGGTGATCCGCTCGGGGAAATGCGCCTTTTCAAGGGTGAGGAGGAGGTCGCGCTGCTTCGCAAGGCCAGCCAGATCACCGCGCTGGCCCACAAGACCGCGATGATCGAGTCGCGCCCCGGGATGAACGAGTTCGAAATCGAGGCGCTCATCGACTACGCCTTCCGTCGCAACGGCTGCCAGCGTATGGGTTACGGCAGTATCGTGGCGGGCGGCAAGAACGCGACCTGCCTTCACTATACGTCGAACAACGAGCCGCTGCGCGATGGGGAGCTGCTGCTGATCGATGCGGGCGGCGAGTATGGCTACTATACGAGTGACATCAGCCGCACGTTCCCGGTCGGCAAGCGCTTCAGCGCGCCCCAGGCGGCGCTCTACGACCTTGTTCTTCGTTCGCAGAAGGAGGCGATCGAGATGTCGCGCCCCGGCGTTACCCTGCCGGCAATCCATGCGCACGTCTGCGAGGTGCTCGTCGATGGTTTGCTCTCGCTCGGCCTTCTCGCCGGGCAGCGGGAGGAGCTCATCAAGAGCGGCGGCCACCGCCGCTTCTTCCCCCACAACACGAGCCATTGGTTGGGCATGGATGTGCATGATGTCGGGCTTTATCAGCAGAACGGCGAGCCGAGAGCGCTCGAGCCCGGGATGGTCTTCACAATTGAGCCGGGGTTGTACGTGCAGCCCAATGATTCGGCCGCGCCCGTGGAGTATCGCAATATCGGGATCCGGATCGAGGACGATATCCTCATCACGGCCACCGGCTGCGAGAACCTCACGAAGGATGCCCCCAAGGAACGCTCCGAGATCGAGGCGTTGAAGGGTTGAGGATTTGATGTCGAGCAGTACCGTCCAGCTCGGACCCTTCCGGCTGGAGCACCCGTTTATTATCGCGCCGATGGCGGGAATCACGGATTCCCCGTTCCGCCGGCTGATGCGCCGGATGAAGAGCTCCATGGTGGTCTCCGAGCTCGTCTCGGCCAATGGGATCCACTACGGGGGGCAGAAGACGCTGGAGCTGCTGAAGTACGCCGAGGAGGAGCGGCCCGTGGGCCTCCAGATCTTCGGCGAAGAGGTGGGTAATCTTTGCGAGGCCGCGCGCCAGGTCGAGAAGTTGGGCGCGGATTTCGTGGACTTGAACATGGGTTGCCCCGTGCCTAAGGTGGTTCGGCGGGGCGCCGGCTCCGCGATGTGTCGCGATCCGCTCGCGCTTTCGAAAACGCTCGAGGCGATGGTGAAAGCGGTCAGGATTCCCCTGAGCATCAAGATCCGGACGGGCTGGGATGCGCAGTCGCGAAATGCCGGAGAGGTTGTGCGGGTGGCGGCGGAGTCCGGGGTCGCCTGGGTGGCGATCCACGGCCGGACGCGGGCGCAAGGCTACAGTGGTCAGGCGGACTGGGATCTTCTGGCCGAGGTCAAATCGCGCAGCCCTATCCCCATCATCGGCAACGGCGACGTGAGCACGCCCGAGACGGCCATCGAGAAGATGCGCAGCTCCGGCGTCGACGCGATCATGATCGGTCGCGCGGCGCTACGCAATCCCTTCATCTTTGAGCAGTCCCTGGC
>JAMPXZ010000221.1 GCA_023700925.1 Oligoflexia bacterium
CCCGTGGCGCCAGTCAAACCTTGAGCTCCGGTTTCGCCCGTGGCGCCAGTCAAACCTTGAGCTCCGGTTTCGCCCGTGGCGCCAGTCAAACCTTGAGCTCCGGTTTCGCCCGTGGCGCCAGTCAAACCTTGAGCTCCGGTTTCGCCCGTTGCACCCGTAAGACCAGTTTCCCCCGTCGCACCGGTGGCACCGGTAGCACCCGTCTCACCCGTGGCTCCTGTCGCACCAGTCGAGCCGATAGTGCCGCCCGCGCCCACCCATTCGCCCGATGAGTTGATCACCTCGCCAAAACCCGCGATCGAGAAGCTTCCGGCCTGAAGGTCGCTGTTGATCTTGGCGTCACCGGCGACATCTAACGTGGCTGAAGGCGCCACCGTGCCGATGCCGACGCGGCCGCTGCCGGTGATCACCATCTTCGGATTTGCCGTGTGGTCAGCCGATCCGCTCGCCCCGCCCGAAGCGGTTTGAAAGACGATTGACGACTCACCGGATCCGGTCGAGGTGCCAGATGAAAGAACGAGGGAGCCCCCGTTACGATCAGTGCTGCCCGAAGCCGCGCCGCCCGCGCCCACGGTGAGGTTGTTCCCGGCGGTGCCGGGCGTGGGATTTCTTTCAGAATGAATTTCTCTCGGGACGTTGCCCCCGAAGGCCAGATCGGCCGTAGGCGCCGAGGTTCCGATACCGAACATGCCGCTTGTGTAGGTGATGCCGGAACCCAGGCTCTGATTGGAAGAGCCGCCTGCCTGGATGTAGAGCGAGTCGTGCGTGTGGAGCGAGGACGCGTCCGAGCCATCAGTGAGGGTCCCCAGGCTTCCTTGCGAGATATTGCCCGAGACTTGGATGAGCTGTTCAGGCCCGAGTCCCTGCACGGTCTCTGCGACTGACGCCTGAGGCGCGGCGAGAATCGTTTGATCGGGCGAAAGCGTGATCGGGAGCCCAGCCTGCGGAGTCACCGTGACACGTAGGCGGCGAGCGTCGCCAGGCGAGGGCGTGTAGCCCAGGGCGCAGTTGGAGCTTCCGGCCGCGCGGATCGCGCCGCCACCGTTGGCGAAGATCTGCGCCATCGTGAGGCCGGGGTCGGTGCCCGCGGAGCGTTTAGGATCTCCAGTGGGAGAGCCGACCTGGACGGCGAAGATTCCGGCCGTGGCCGAGAGATCGAGGGCGGATTGCTTTTCCTCGTAGAGTAGGCAGTTGCCATCGGGTGAGTAGATCGCCAGGGTGAGATCGATGTTCTCGACGAGGGGATTTACTCCGCCAGAGTCATAGAGGCGGCCTTGGAAGGTAAATCCTTGAGGAGAGAGGAGGGGTGCAGCATAGGCGGGGGCGCCCACCGAATAGGCGGCGATGACAACAAGCAGCAATTTAATCCGCAAACGTTCCGCTAACATGCTCCCCTATATTTTAGCAGCAAAATAGTCAGATATTGTTAATAGCAGCTCGCCATTAAAGTATCGGAAGGATTGGGGAAATTATTTAGGCTACTTGAAAATAATGGCCTTATGCGTCGGGAGGGATCTGTCAGGAAAAAATGGCTGAGAAAGCTTGAAAAATAGGGATTTTCAAACTCCTGCTGTTTTTTTGGCTTTGATCGAGCGGACAAAATTCAGAGGCCAGCGCCTGGCTGGGCGTATTCTGAGCAGGGTACTGGAGGAGCCGGGATTTCGGAGGTTCGGACCTCAGCGCGTCCGAGTGAAATCGGCGGCCACCGGAGCGGCCTTGGCGTGAACGGTCTCGCACGGCTTACAGAGGAAAACCTGCTGGTTCACCAGTTCGTGCCATGCGCCGTCTTTGGAGCGGGTCAGGGCGCGACAGTGAAAACATTTGAACTGGCCCTTGGGAGCGCGGGGTATTCTCATCTGATTCATGGCGACGCCTCTTTTGTGTGATGGGTGAATGAAAAGAAAAAGGGAGGCGCCGACCCGGGGCCGGCGCCTCCCTCGAGAATCAAGGCTTAGTAACGGCGTCCGCCGCTGTCGCCGCCGAAGCCGCCGCGGTTCTCGCGGGGGACCATCGGCTTGGCTTCATTGACGGTCATGGCGCGGCCGTCATAGTCGGCGCCATTGAACTTGCTGATGACGTCCTGAGCTTCCGCTTCGGTCGACATTTCCACGAAGCCGAAGCCCTTGCTGCGGCCGGTGTCGCGGTCCATGATGATCTTCGAGGACTGAACCGTCCCGCATTGCGAGAACGTGTCGCTCAGGATCTGATCGGTTGCGGAGTACGGAAGATTGCCTACGTATAGTTTTTTACCCATGAAACCTCCTAAAGGCTGGGAGCCACTCAAGAGGATAGGGACACCATGTCCGCAGACTCGAGAAGAAGCGAGATGAACTACTGAAGTCCTGAGCTTACCATGAAGGCGCGGAATGGCCTAACCCATTTGCCGGGCCATCCCCAATACCGACGACTTGGAAAGAATGTTCAGCTGTCAGTGGACGTAAGCGCCCGGCTCGGGGGCGCAAGGCTCCCCGAAGTCCTCGGCGCAGGCGTCTCGCGCCGACACGACTTCGATGTCGAAGACGAGATCGTGTCCGGCAAGCAGGTGATTCCCGTCAAGGATCAGCCTGTCGCCTTGGATCTGAACCACGCGATAAACCTGCGTCGGGCCGCTCGGGCCCGCGTGACTCACAATCTCGCTTCCGATCCCGAGTTGATCGCCATTGGATAGGTTCTTGCGCGGAATATTCAGGACCAGGTTCGGATCATAAGGACCGTAAGCCTCACTCGCCGGAACGGTGAACTGCCTTTTTTCGCCTTGGCGAACGTTCTGGATCCTGGCGACCAGGCCACGGAGCCTGGGAATGCCTTCATTGGATGAGGAATCCTCGAGCTGGTTGATGACGTCTCGGTTGAAAGAGGAGCTCAGGACCTGTCCTAACCTGTTCTTCAGCACGCAGTGAAACGATACGATCTGGGCTTTCATAAAGACTTCCCTTCGGATGTATGTTTTTGGACTGGTAAACGAGAATTGGAAACGGAGAGGAACTCTCACCCTAGCTGAGTCGGAGTCTGATGGGAAGCTAATGCGTTCCTGGGGCTGACGTATTAGTTCGTAGCCGCGGTGCGCCACTCGCGGCGTTCTTGCAGACGCCGGCTTGACGGATTAGAACTGTCTCAATAGAGGAGAGTCCCGATGAAAAGCCTGATGGTTGCGATTTTCTTGTCCGTAGCTCCGTTGCTCGCGCACGCCGAGATGAGCGAGGAGTTCCGTCAGGTGAAGCTCGAGGCGGAAACCTGCCTTCTTCAGATCGATGCCACCCTCTATTCCGTCGATCTGCATCTTGAAACCGGTTACGACCTGACTCCGCAGATCTGCTTCGACATGGGGCAGCTCGCCACCTACATCAAACTATTCGATCTCTCCATCGATCGGGCCAAGGATGACTTCATGAAGCTTTCCGTCGAGGAGCGCCACTGGTTCCGGATCCCGATGCATCACCGGGACAAGCTTCTCGGGGCCTGCGGAATAGTCGGCGACGTATCGATGCCGCAGGGGGATTTCAAGGAGCTGCGCAAACGCCTGACCGGTTATCACGGCATCTTTGAGCTGATTCTCAAAAGTTTTAAAGAGGAGTGATCCATTCTCGCCCAGGACCCAGGACGAGGAATTTTTAACATTGACGCGGCGCGTTATTTCCTGTATTACTCCCGCATTAGGAGTTGATACCGATGAAAAGAACATTCGTTGCCACGCTGTTGATGACCTCGCTTACCGCCACCTCCGCCTTAGCTTGGGGCTTGGGAACTGAACGCGTGAGCTGCCATCGCGAAGGAATGGATCAGATCCTCCTTCGTGCTGAGCAGGCGCTCGCGAGCGAAGAAATCTCCCCTGAAGGTTATCGCTATTTGCAGAACAACCAGCTCTGGCCGGTGAACCGTGGGGAAGCGAACGGCTTCTCCTGCGTGACCATCGGGAATCGGGTTTCGACGATTGTTGCTCTGGAAACAGATTCGAACATGCCAGAAGGAGTGAAGGCATTCCTTCATCAGGTTGAGCCCGAGATCAGAAGTTTGATCTCGGTGCGCGACGTTACCGGGTAACGTGACCTGCCTGTGCTTTGCCCCAGACTGGATTTCACTCGGCCCATCCTGGGCCTCGCCCTTCGGGCACGCTCCTTCGTCGCGCGTGCAAAAGGGCCTTCGTGGCACTTTTGTGAACCAGCGTAACGGGCCCTTGGCCCGTGCGCTTTGATTCGTCTGCCAATCACTCTGAAAACTAAAAAGGCCCGCCGACCGAAGTCGGCGAGCCTTTTTAGTGGTCGGGGTGACTGGATTCGAACCAGCGACCTCTTCGTCCCGAACGAAGCGCGCTAACCAGGCTGCGCTACACCCCGTACCTTCTGGAAGAGACAAGTGAAACTAGGTCAGTTTCTTTTGGAAGTCAATCGTCACGTCACGTTCTAGGTCGCGCGCCAGCCCAGGAACAGGTACAGCCACAGCCCCAGCGCGAGCGCGAGGAGGATGGCCAGCATCCAACCCCGGGCGAAGCTCTTGTTCGGGGGCAGCAGCGAGTACCACGAGCGGAAGAGCTGGTTCGGGTTGGAGCCTTCCCAAACCGCGCGAAGTTTCGGGAAAATCCGCTCCACGGTTCCGTTCAGCGCCGCTTCGCCCTGGGCGGCGGAGGCGGTGGAGGGCGTTCCCCAGTAGCCCGAAAGATTGCGCATCCAGCGGCTCACGCTCCGTCCGAACCAGGAGCCAAGACGGGGCCGGTCTGGCGGAAGGCCGGCCGGCGGGAGCGCTAGTCCAAGCGCCTGGGCCACCGAAGTGTCTCGTGCGCCACCATGTTCCAGCGGGTCGGGCCAAAGAGGCGATCGCCCGAGATCCGTGATGCTCGTGAGCGCCGAGTTCGCCGACACGAGCGAGGGCACGGCGCGGCC
>JAMPXZ010000032.1 GCA_023700925.1 Oligoflexia bacterium
AGCCTCGGAGCGAACTCCTTGGCACGAGCGGCGTCGAGCCATCTCCCGCGAAGCCGCAGGAAGGGCTGCTCCACCAGCACATAGCCCACGGCCGCAAGCGCTGCCGAACCGAGCGCGGCCACGAGTACCGTGGCGACGAGGCCGGCCTCGGCCGGAAGCCTGCTCACCCAACCCCGAAGCAGCGGCTCAGCCGCGTCGAGCAAGAGGCGATGAACGAGGTACATGCCGAAAGAGAGCTTCGAAACCCACTGAAACGGACGCCAGCCGAGCGCGCGCGCGATCACGCCGCGCTCGCGCACGAGCGCGTGCCAGGTCAGACCACCGAAGACGAGCGCGAGCCCCGTGTACTTGAAAACGCGGGGCTCGAGCTGGCGAAGCCCGTCCGCGACGATGAGCGCCGCGCCCAGGAGCCAGGGCGCCAGCCTCGCGACACGCTGCCGATCCAGCGGTCCCGTCAGAAGGTGCGAGAGGAGCAATCCCGCCGCGAGCCCGTCAAAATGGGTGTGGAAGGGGGCGTAGAGATTGCGCAGCTCCCAGCTCAAGGAAAGCGGCCCCGTCGCCTGCCACACCGTCAGCGCGCGAGACAGCGGCGCGAGCGCCAGAAGCGCGACCAGACCGCCGCGGATCACCCGCGCATCGCGCGTGAAGCGCGAGGCGACCCAAAGCAACACGGGAAAGGCGAGATAGAACTGCTCCTCGGTCGCCAGGGACCAGCTGCCAGGAACGAAATGCTCTCCGAAATAGTTCGAAAGAAAGGCGAGCTCGGGCCACGCCGCCTCGCTCGCGCCCCGGGGCGGAAGCCCGAGCGCCCAGGCCGCGCCGATCACCGCGAAGTAGAGCGGCCAGATCCGCAAACCGCGTTTGAGCAGAAAACGCCCGACGTGGATCGTGCCCCGTCGGCGCAGCTCCGACCAGAGCTGCTTTCCAATGAGAAAGCCGCTGAGCACGAAGAACAGGTCCACCCCGATCCAGCCGCCCTTGAGCAGCGGGAAGCGCGTCAGCGCGCTTTCGGCGCCACCGACCGTATGGAAGGTCATCAGCGCGTGGATGCCGATCACCAGCAGGATGGCGAGCGAACGCAGTCCATCGAGGGCCGGCACGCGGCCTTTTGCCGGCTCGCGCAGCTCACGCCAGCCCAGCGTCACGAAATTGACGATCGCCTTCACCGATTTGGTCACCAAGCGCTCCCTGCCCCTCTTGGGCTTATCGGCGGGGCCCGCGGCGAACTGCAGGGAATCAGCGGCAGAACTGTCTTGAAAATTCCGTCTGAATTTTCAACACTTGAAGGATCGGAATCGGAGGCCCTATGTCGAGCAAGTTTTCTTCTCTCGCGAAACGCAAGTTCATCATCCGGCGAAAGCTGCTGATCATGCCGCGCTTTCAGCTCCTGCTGATCGGCGTGAACCTGAGCGTACTCACGCTCATGATGGGGGTCATCTGGCTCACGGTGCGCGGCTCCTTCGGGGATCTGGAGCCGGTATCCGGCCTCACCGGGATCGAGGCCGAGTTCTACCAACGCTACCTCGCCTACCAGGTCCGTTCCTTCGAGACCGCGCTCCTGGGCTCGTTCGGCGCGGGACTGGCGACGGTGGCGCTCGTGACCCTCATCGTCTCGCATCGCCTCGCCGGACCGCTCATCCGCCTCCGCATTTTTTTCACGGCACTCCGCAACGGCGCGGACCCCGTGCCGCCGCTGCAGTTCCGCGACGGCGACTACTGCGGGGACCTGCCCCTGCTCATCAACGAGAGCATCGCCCGCCTCAAGGGCGACAAGCCGAAAGATGCGAAGTGACGCTTTCGCTCTGGCGTGACCTCAACTGGCGCGCGACGTGGAAGCTCGGACGCCGCTTGGGCGGCCTCCGGACCGCGCTCTGCCGCGGCAAGGTGCAGCTTTCGCTCGCGCCGGGGGCGCGTCTCCCGCGGCCGCGCGAACGATCACAGATCGGGATCCCGCTCATGGGCGGCGCGACGAACCTCTCGGCAACGACCGTGCTCTCGGCCGCCGAAGGAGCCGAGCTCACGATCGACGGAGCGGTGATCGGCCGCGGAGCGATCGTCTCGGCCGGCCCGGGCGCGCGCATCTCCATCGGGCCGGGCTCGCTCATCAACGACGGCAGCCGCCTGGCCGCGAGCAAGGAGATCTCCATCGGCCGCGAATGCCAGATCTCCTGGTGCGTGACCATCATCGACGATGACGGGCATGGCTTCGGGCCGCCCCCCTACTCCGCGCCGGTCTTCATCGAGGATCACGTCTGGATCGGCTGCAACGTCACCATCCTCAAGGGAGTCCGCATCGGCGCGGGCTCCGTCATCGCGGCCGGAGCGGTCGTCACGCGCTCCTGTCCGCCGGGCTCGCTCGTTGCGGGCGTGCCGGCCAGGGTCATCCGTTCCGGAGTGAGCTGGCGAAATCCCTGAACCGCCCGAGCTGGGTCGCCGGGTCCGCGAGCTCGCGCGCCCGCGCGGGCCCGTTGCGTCCGAGACGCTCGCGCAGCACATCGCTCAGGATCAGCGCCTTGAGCTCTGCTGCCAGTGCCGTGTGGTCGCCGGGACTGACGAGCCTGCCGCAGGCGGCGGTCACGATCTCGGCCGCGCCGCCGAGGCGCGTGGTGACCACCGGAAGGCCCGCGTAGAGCGCCTCGACAAAGGTGATTCCGAACGGTTCGGAGGCCTCATTGGGCTGCAAATGGAGATCCGCGGCCGCCAGCAGCCGCGGCACGTCCGAGCGCTGACCGAGAAAGCGCACCCGGTCGGCGATTCCGAGCTCGCGGGAGAACGCCTGGAGCTCGGCGAAGTAGCGCTCCTCGTGCGGCCGCTGCGGGCCTCCCGCGATCAACGAGACCCAGCCAGGCAGATCGCGAAGCGCTCCCAGGGCGCGAAGGTGCGTGCGATGGCCTTTCCACTTTTCGAGCCGGCTTGCCTGAATGATCGCGACCGCCTGCTCGGGAATCCCGAGCTCGCGGCGCACCTCCGCGCGGGCCGCGCGATCGGCGGCAACCGGCGGTGAGACCGGGCAGTAGATCACGCGCGCGGGGACCTTCGGAAAAACCCGGGGCAAGGTGCCGAGGGTATGGAAGCTGTTGCAGACGGCCCCGTCCGGGCGCGTGCGCCCCGCCCAGCGCTCGAGCCAGTGCACTCCCCGCAGCGCATCGTGAAGCCAGAAGATCGTCTTCACTCCCGCCCTTCGCGCGACCGGGGCAAAAAGCGCGTGCGCCCAGGCCGAGTGGCAAACCACCGCATCGGGGCGCGAAGCGCGCAGCTCCCGCTCGAGGCGTTGCCGCGCACGGCGCACCGTCCAGGGGCGACTCACCCGCGCTTCGCCGAGAAGCAGGGGGGCGCAGCCCGCCTCACGAAGCTCCCGACTCAGCCGGCCCTCGAAGCACAGGGCAAACGACGGCTCGAGCTCCGGACAAAGCGCGCGGTGCCGCGCGAGCGTCACAAGAATGCTCTCGACGCCGCCAAAGAGATTTCCGCTGTAAACGTGAAGGACTTTCACCTTCTTTCAGCTTACCAGAAAAAGCAGGCGGCCCGGGTGTCATCTCTTTGACGCTGATTCGGCCTCGAATGATCGCTTCACTCGGGCGCCCGATCTGCCGATCCGCAAAGAAGAAGGCATGGGACCGAATACAATCTGGTTCATCTCCCCCGTCTATCGAGACGTGGAATCGTTTCTGATCCTTCGGGACCGGCTCCGGCGAGCGGTCCCCGGCCAGGTCGCGCGGTTCGCGGTCGTGGACGACACCGCCGGGCTCGACGAGCAGATCGGGCAGCTCGCCGCCTTGGGCGACGTCACCGTGATCACCCCGCCGTTCAACCTCGGGCACCAGCGCGCGATCGTCCATGCGCTCCGCACCCTTGCCGAGGAGATGACCGAAGAGGACATCGTCGTGACCCTGGACGCCGACGGTGAGGACCGCCCCGAGGACCTGCCTCGGCTCCTGGCCGAGCTCTCGAAGCCCGGCCACCGGGGTCTGCGCCGGATCGTGCTCGCGCGCCGGACTCGTCGCCGCGAAGCCGTTTCGTTCAAGATCCTGTATTTCTTCTTCAAGCTCTTCTTCCGTTTCCTCACCGGCACCCTGATCCGCACGGGAAACTTCGCCGCCTTCCGCGGCTGGACCGCCCGCACCGTGATCTTCCATCCGCACTTCGACCTCTGCTACTCGTCGAGCCTGCTGAGCCTCGGGCTTCCGGTCGCCTGCGTGCCCTGCGAGCGGGGCACCCGCTACGCCGGCCGCTCCCGGATGAACCTCGTCAGGCTCATCAGTCACGGGATCCGGATGCTCATGCCGTTCCTCGACCGCATCGCCATCCGCGCGCTGATCGGCTTCAGCCTCGCTTTGGGCGGAACCGCCGGGCTGGCCCTGGCTCTTCTCGCGCGCAGCCTCTGGACCGGCCAGCCCCTGGCCCTGGCTTTTTCGGGCTGGCTCGGCTCGGCCCTCGCCTTGTGCGCGACGCTCTCGTTCGTCGCGCTCGGGAACTTCGTCATCCTTTTCGCCCTTTTCTCCCAGTCCCAGGGCTTCTCGCTCCGCGCCTTGGACCAGAAGCGACTCGTCCGCTCCGCCTCCTCCCGCGAGCTTGGTAAAGCCGCTTGAGCCTGGAACGGGGCAAGCCTAAGATGAGAAAGCCATGCAGAAGCTCGTTTTTCTCACCAGCGAGAGCCCATTTCCGCCCAGCGGAGGAGGCAAGCTTCGTGATCTGAACCTTCTGAGGGTTCTGAGCGAGGACGCCGAGGTGGAGCTGCTCTGCTTTGCCGGCTCGCGCCCGTCCGCGCCTCCGTCGCTTCCGGTGCGGGTCACGGAGCTCGGGCGTCGCAAAGCCCCGCTCTGGCAGCGATCGATCTACCCGCTCCGCCCGTATATCGTGAACGGTTATTCGGACGCCATGGAGCAGGCCCTCGCCGAGCGCGCCGCTCCCGACCGCGTCCTGTGGATCTCGCGCCTCGCGATGGCGCAGTACCTGCCGGCGGCCAAGGCCCTGGGTTACCGGGTGATCCTCGACGAGCACAACGTCGAGAGCCAGCTCCTTTTGTCCGCTGCACTGTCCTCCCTGCGCCGCGCGCCAGGCCTGTGGCAGGCGCTCCAGTGCCGCTACCATGAAAGCCACTTCTGCGCGCAGGCGGACGCCGTGGTAGCCACGAGTGACGTGGACGCGGCCCGGCTCACGCGTCTCACCTCGCCCCACGCCGCCGGACGCATCCGGGTGATCCCCAACACGATCGACGCCGAGGACTTCGAACCGCTGCACGCGCGCGCGGGCTCGACGCTCTTCTTCTCCGGCACATTGAGCTACCAGCCCAACATCGAGGCGCTGCGCTGGTTCTGCGAGGAGATCCTTCCGCGTCTTCGCAGAGCCAAGGGCCCGGCGCTCCCCCGCGTCGTCGTGGCCGGCGCCTCGCCCTCGGCCGAAACCGTGAAGTTCCTTCAGGACGCCGGCATCGAGGTCCATGCCGACGTCGAGGCGATTCAGCCGCTGCTCGGTGAGGCCGCGGTCGTCGTGACCCCGCTTCTCTCGGGCAGCGGAACGCGCTTCAAGATCCTCGAAGCCATGGCCGCGGGCAAGGCGGTGGTCAGCACCCGGAAAGGGGCCGAGGGCCTCGCGCTTTCGCCCTCCTACGATATCTGGCTGGCCGACTCCGCGGATCGCTTCGCCTCGGCCATCTTGCACCTGCTCGAGGACTCGCATCTTCGCGGCGAGATGGGCGCGCGCGCAATCGAGACGGTCCGGCGCCGCTATGACTGGCGCTGCACCCGGCCGCTCGTCAAGGAACTGCTTCAGCTCGAAAGGAACCCGTGAAATGGAAGACATCGTCGCTTTTGCCACCGCCGGAAACGGCTCTCCTGATGAGGCGCGACTGCAGGCGCTCGTGGCGGGCCTCGAGCCCCGGCTGCTCAGGTTCAATCACGGCAACAAGGGCGACAGCTTCGTGTCGATCCTCAAGACACTGCGGGATGAGCGGCCGCGCCTCGCGTGCATGGAAGGCACCGGCATCGCGGGCGGCGGCGCCGCCATCCTCGGCAAGCTCTTCTACGGGGTCCCTTACGTCGTGAGCAGCGGCGACGCGGTCGGGCCGTTTGTCGGGGCCCGGGAGCCGCTGGCGAGCCCGTTCTTCTGGCTTTATGAGCTGCTGCTCTGCCGCCTGAGCAGCGGCTTCATCGGCTGGACCCCGTACCTGACCGGTCGCGCGCTCGCCTTCGGGGCGCCGCGGGCCATCACCGTTCCCGGCTGGGCGCCGCTCGTGCTCTCCGCCGAGGAGCGCGCGGGCGCGCGGACCGAGCTCCGTGCCCGCCTCGGAATCCCCGCGGAGGCGATCGTCATCGGCATCGCGGGCTCACTCCAGTGGAACTCGCGCAGGCGCTACGTCTACGGCCTCGAGCTCGTGCGCGCGCTCGCCAAGGTCCGGCGCGCCGACGTTCACGCGATCATCGTGGGCGACGGCACCGGGCTCGAGCGCCTGCGCCGCGAGGCCGGCGCGCTGGCCGACAAAAGGATTCATTTCCCCGGCCGCGTGGCGCGCGAGGAGGTGCCGCGCTGGCTGGCGGCGATGGACCTCGGGAGCCTCCCCCAGAGCCGCGATCAGGTGGGAAGCTACCGCTACAGCACCAAACTTCCGGAGTACCTCGCGCACGCGCTTCCGGTGGTGACCGGCCGGTTGCCCTTCGCCTATGACCTCGATACCGCCGACAGCTCCTGGTTATGGCGTCTCCCGGGCCACGCTCCCTGGGATCCCCGTTACGTCGACGCGCTCGCGCAGCTCCTCGACTCCGTGACGCGCGAGGAGCTCAGCACCCGCGGCGCCTCGTCCGCGCGCGTGGCCGGCGCTTTCGCGCGCGAGCCCCAGCTCGCCCGCGCGGCCCACTTCTTCCGGGAGCTGCTGTCGGAACTGGCATGAAGATCCTGATGATCGGCAAGTACTACCACCCCTCGCACGGCGGGATCGAAACCGCGCTGCGGAATCTCGCGCTCGGCCTGCGCGACGCGGGGGAGGAGGTGACCGTCCTGTGCTCGTCCGAACGTCCGGTCCGCTCGGACGAGCGGATCGAGGGCATTCGCGTCATCCGAAGCGCTTCGTACGGGAAGCTTTTCTCCCAGCCGCTGAACTTCGGGCTTCCGGCCGAGCTGCGGCGCCTCGTCCGCGAGCACGACATCCTTCACCTGCACTCGCCGAACCCGCTGGCCGAAACCGCAACCCTGGCCTTTGCCGGAGACAAGCCGCTCGTCCTGTCCTACCACAGCGACATCGTCCGCCAGCGGCTTCTCGTCCCGTTCTACGCGCCTTTGTTCCGCGCCTTCCTGGATCGCACCTCCCGCGTCGGCGTCGCCACCGCAAGCCACATCCGGCACTCGCCGTTCCTGCGCGGCCTGGCGCACAAATGCGACATCATTCCCTACGGGATCGACCCCGCGCTTTACGAGGCCGACGCCGGCGTGCTCGAGAGCGCCGCGAAGCTCCGCCAGGAGCTCGGGCGCTTCGTCCTCTTTGTCGGCAGACTCGTCGGCTACAAGGGGGTGCCGGTGCTCCTCGAGGCCATGCGCGACATCGAGGCCCGGCTCGTGGTTCTCGGCACCGGGCCGCTGAGGAGCGAACTCGAGGCGCGGGCGCGCGAGCTCGGACTGGAGCAGCGGGTCCGTTTCACCGGTTTCCTCGAGGAAAAGGCCGCTCTCGCCTACTACCACGCCGCCGAGCTGCTGGTGCTGCCCAGCATTTCTAAAGCCGAGGCCTTTGGCCTCGTGCAGGTCGAGGCGATGGCGTGCCGCAAGCCGGTGATCTCGACGCGGCTGGACTCAGGGGTGACCGAGGTCAACGACGACGGCGTCACCGGGCTTCTCGTGCCGCCGGGCGATCCGGCCGCCCTCGCGGGCGCCCTCCGCGAGCTGCTCACGAACGAGGAGCGGAGAGTGGCCATGGGTCAGGCGGCGCGCCGGCGCTTTGAGGCGCATTTCACGCGGGAACGCATGGTTTCGTCTTACCGCGATCTTTACCGGCGGGTCATCTCGTCGTACACGGCGACAAGCCCGTCGACGTAGCGCGAGGAAGTGAAACGCGAAAGGAACTCCGCCCGGCCCGCCTCGCGGAACCGCGCGCGAAGCCCGGCATCCTGGAGCAGCCGGGCGACCGCGCGCGTGAGCGCCTCGACATCCCCGGGCGGGAAAAGCAGCCCCGTGCGCTCGTCATCGACGATCTCGAGGATTCCGCCGGCCGCGGAGGCCACGAGCGGAACCCCGCAGGCCATCGCCTCGATCGCCACGCGGCCGAAAGGCTCGGGCTTGTTCGAGGCATGCACCAGGACGTCGAGGCCATTGATGGCCACCTCCGGATCGTCTCGAAAACCGGTGAAATGGACATAGCCGGTGAGCCCCAGGCGCTCGGCCTCCGCGCGCAGCTCGTCCGCGAAGCCGCGGTCCGAGTCGGTATCGTAGATCTCCCCGCCGATCACCGCGAAGCGCGCGTCGAGCCCCGCCGCGCGCACACCGGCGGCCATCCGGAGAAACTCGAGCTGCCCCTTCCACCGCGCCAGCACCCCGAGGATCCCGACGACCGGGACCTCCGGAGCCGCGCCGAGGAGCGCATTGAAAGCGCGGTTCGGCCGCGGCTCGTAGCGCCCGGGATCGATACCGTTATGCACGATCCGCACGCCGAGCCCGGAGCCTTGCCCGCCGCTCAGGAACGAGCGCGCCGTCGCGCCCGAGTTGGCGACCACGCGCAGGCCCCCGCGCAGGCGCGGGAGGCGACTCAGCGCGAGGAGCGCGCGCGAGGCCGCGCCGGGAGGAAGAATGTCGCGCAGGTGCCAGAGCACCGGAATTCCCGTCCACGGGCCCACGACCGAGGAGAGCGCGTGGCACTTGAGCGCGTTGCTGTGGATCACGCTCGGCTTCTCCTCCCGCAGCAGCGCTCGCACCTGCCTCAGGTACGAGCGCATCCCCGGCAGAGCGAGCACCGCGCGCCCCGTGGACGCGAGCGGCCTGCTCCGGCTCATCTTGAGAAACTCGGAAGGCATCGGCAGGATGTAAAAACGGATCCCCTCGGCCCGGAGCCGCTCCGACAAGGGGCCTTCCTTCGGCAGGACGAACCAGGGCTCATAGCCGTAGGAAGGCCTCGCCCGGAGGCCGAGGGCCAGCTCGAGGACGCTTCGCTCCGTGCCGCCCAGATGGCTCGCCACGGCCCAGTAACAGATCCCGCCTTTTTCACCCGGTTTCATGGGAGATGCCGCTCCTTCCACATCCGGAACGAGATGAGGGACCAGAGCAGATGCGAATGGTTCGCGCTGCCCTGCAGGTGCTCGCGCACGAGGGTCCTGACCTCGGGAGCCGCGAAGATGCCCTCACGCTCGAGGCGTCGCGGATCGAGGTACTCGTCCAGAAGATACCTGAGCTCTCCGCGCAGCCAGTCGCGCAGCGGAATGCTGAAGCCCTGCTTGGGGCGCCACGCGAGATCGGTCGGAGCGCCGCGCTCGTGCAGCTTGCGCGCCAGCAGACGCCGCGGAAGGTACTTCGAGGTCCCTTCCCGCAGCTTCCAGCGGAACGGCAGAGTCTCGGCGAAGGCGACGAGCTCCTCGTCGAGGAACGGCACGCGCGCCTCCAGACCGTAGGCCATGGTCGCGCGATCCGTCTTGGCCAGGACCGTATCGACGAGGAAGGTCTCCAGGAAAAGCCGGGTCACTTTCTCCGGGGCTTGCAGCCCGCGAAGTGAGCCAATGAGCTCCGCATGGCACGGCCCGCGGGAGAACGCCTCACTCCCCTGCTCGCCGGCGATCAGGCGTGCGAGGCGCTCGAGCGGCAGCGGCCCCACCGTGCCGATGAAGGACTGAAGCAGCTCGGCTTCGTTCTGGTAGCTCAGGATGTCGGCAAGCTTGCGCCCCTGCTGCAGGCGTCTCCCGCGCAAGCCGAGCGCTCCGAGCCACTCCAGCGTCCGGCCCGCCGAGGCGGCGATCGCCCGCCGTGGACCGGCCGGAAAGCCGCGCAGCCGATCCAGATGCAGGAGCGCGCGCTGGTAGGGATAGCCGAAGAAAAGCTCATCGCCGCCGTCGCCTGAAAGCGCGACCGTGACCTCACGGCGGGTGAACTTCGCGAGCAGCAGGCTCGAAAGCAAGGTGGGATCGGCAAAGGGCTGGTCAAAGTAATCGGGCGCCTCGGGAATCAGATCGATGTAATCGCGCGGACCGACGATCAGCTCGTGATGAGTGGTGCCGAAAGCCTCCGCGACGCGCCGGGCGTGGCCGGACTCGTCGAACTCCCGTTCGCGGTAACCGATCGAAAAAGTCCGCGCCGCGCCGGGGGGCGCGGCTTCGGCATACGCCGCGGTGAGGAGGCTCGAGTCGACGCCGCCGCTGAGGAAGCACCCCACCGGCACCTCGGCGACGAGCTGACGGCGCACGCTCTGCCCGAGGGCGCGATCGAGTGCCGCGAGCGCCTCCTCCTCGTTATCCAACGTTGGCGCGGCCGGCTTCCCTTCCCCAACCGACGGTGCGAAACGCCCCTGCTCGAGGCCCTCCTCGTCGAGGCGCAGCCAGCTTCCCGGCGGCAGCTGCCGCACTCCACGCAGGATCGAGCGCGGCGTCGGCACATGGCTGAACTTCAGGAAGTGGTAGACGCTCTCGAGATCGGGCTCCCGCGAAATCCACGGGAGCGTGAGCAGGGGCTTGAGCTCGGAGGCGAACGAGAGTCGACCTTCTTCGTACGCGTAAAAGAGCGGCTTCACGCCGAAACGGTCCCGCAGAAGGTAAAGCGCGCGCCGGCCCTCGCGCCCGTCCCAAAGCGCGATCGCGAAGATCCCGTTGAAGCGCGCCAACATCCCGAGGCCCCACTCCTCGAAAGCGTGGACGATCACCTCGGTGTCCGAACGGGTGCGGAAACGATGGCCCGCGCGCTCCAGCTCCTCGCGAAGGACCGTGAAGTTGTAGACCTCGCCATTGAAGACGACCGCGAGCCGCCCGTCCTCGTTGAAAAGCGGCTGCTGCGCGCTCTCCGTCAGATCGATGATGCTGAGGCGCCGGTGCGCCAGTCCGACCGGCCCGTCCGTGAAAGTTCCCTGGGCATCCGGACCGCGCCGTCGCATCGCCTGGGCCATGCGCTCCAGGGCGCCGGGCTCCGCAGCCTCCCCTTCCCGCAGGCGAAAGCCGGCGATTCCACACATGCTACGAGGTTCCCTTCATGGTCGCCAGGACGGTCGCCGCCATGCGGTCCCAGGTGAACCCTTCGACCGCGCGCCGCCGCGCCGCCTCGCCTTTGGCGCGGGCACGCTCCGGGTGCTCGAGCACCTCAAGCATCGCCGCGGCGATGGCGCGGTCATCGTGCGGGTCGACGAGCCAGCCGTAAGGCTCGCCGCCCTGGGCGTCCGGAATTCCGCCGCTGTCGCCGCCGATTCCCGGTTTTCCGCAGGCGGCCGCCTCGAGGAACACGATCCCGAAGCCCTCGAGGTGAGGCGCTTCCCAGTTGCTGCGCGAAAGCAGCACGAACGCGTCGGCGAGATTGAAATGATCCCGCAGCCGGCCGGCCGGGACGGCGCCCGCGAACACCACGCGATCGCGTACGCGATAATGGCGGGCGATCGACTCGAGCCGCTCGCGATCGGGCCCTTCGCCGCAAACCAGCAGGCAAGCCTCGGGATGCTTCTCCTGAACCCAGCGCAGCGCGGAGATCGCCCGATCGACGCCCTTGTAGTCCTCAAGGCGCGTGACCGTGAGAAAAACGCGCTTGCCCTCGAGCCCGTACCTCGCGATCAGATCCGCCGCGGGCGCCTCGGGAAAGAACAGGGCCGGGTCCACGCCGGGGTGAGCGATCCGGATGCGCTCGTCGGGAACCCCGCAATGCGCGCTCAGCAGGCCGCGCGTAAAGGCGCTGTTGGCGAATACCTGGCGCGCGCCGCGAAAAACCGCCTTTTTTGCCGGGGAAAACGCGGCCCGCACCCGCTTCTTGGTCGTGGCGGAGCTCTCGAGCAGCTCGACGCCATGGCCATAGACGAAATAGGGAATGCCAAGCGGGGCCCGGACCGGCGAGGCGAGGAAAGAGGCCACCCCTTCCGGAAGCCAGAGCAGGTTGAGAACGGCGCTGGGGCGCCACGAGAGCAGCTCGCGGGTGAGCCGGGCCGAAAGCGGCACCGGCGCGAGCGCTGCCTGCGGCAGACGAACCCGCGACGTCGCGATTCCCGAATCGCGATCGAACTCCGCCGCCCCCGGCCCCTCGGGCGCGATCAGCCGTACCTCGACGCCCTCGATCCGGCCGAGCGCGCGCACGAGCTCATACGCGAGCGTCGCGACGCCGCCGAGCCGCGGGCGATAGTCGAAGGCCGTGGCCAGGATCCGGAACATTCAGCTCCCCCCGAGCAGCGGCGCGAGGACGGCGGCGTACTCGTCGGCCACCCGATCCCAGCTGCGCGCCTCGGCGATCCCGCGGCTCTCGGCGGCCATCTTGCGCCGAAGCGCCGGATTGGCGAGGAGCTCTGACCAGCGTCGAGCGACCTCGCGGGCGTCAGCGGGGTCTTCGATGAGGCTTCCGCTCTTGCCGTCCTCGAGCAGCTCGGAGCCGCCGGCGAGACGCGAAACCAGCGGCGCAAGCCCGCTCGCCATGGCCTCGATGATCACGAGGCCGAACGGCTCGTAGAGCGTCGGCAGCACGAAGATCTCCGCCGCGCGATAAAAGGCGGCGATATCCTTCGTCGGTCCGTGCAGCAGGACGCGCTCCTCGACTCCGAGCGCGCGCGCCCGCGCGAGAAATCCTTCCGTGGCCCCGCCGCCCACGGCAAGGAGCCTCACCTTCGCGCGCGCCTCCGGCACGAGCAGCCCGAGCGCATCGATGGCCACGGCCAGGCCCTTGCGCTCGTAGGCGCCGACGAAAAGCGCCACGATCTCGTCCTCGGCGATCCCGAGCCGCGCGCGAAGCGCGGCGCGCTCCGCCGCCAGCTTCTCGCCCGTTGCCGGGCAGAACCTCTCGGAGTCCACGCCGTGGTGGATGACATGGACGTGCTCGGTGATTCCGAAATGAATCCGCAGCTCCTCGGCGACGGACCGGGCGATGGCGATGTACGTCTTGTTTCGGGAATACACGCGTCTTTCGACCGCGAGATTGTAGCGAAGGAGCGAGTCGTAATAAAACCGGCGAGCCCGGGTGGCGAGCCCGCTCGCGCCGCGCGAGTAAGGACGCGCGCAGACGTCCTCAGGCAACTCGCGCTGCCTGGCTTCCCAGGCGGCGTTCACGAACTGGACCTGCACCACATCGCTCGCGAGCGCGCACGCCCCGGTGGCATGCACCAGCGGCACGGGCCGTCCCCGCAGTCTCGGCAGGACCCGAAGCGGCGCCAGCGTCGCCGCGTGGAACCAGCCGATCCGGGCGGCCATCGGGCGCTTCGGATCCGGCTGGATCCGATGAAAGCGCACCTTCCCCCAGCGCCCGAGCCCCTCGGGATCGGCGAGCGAGAACGCGTAAATTTCGACGGGCCAGCGGTGACTCAGCCGGCGCGCGATCTCCAGTGTCGAACGGTCGTGACCGCCCCAGGGATTCAGATCGTGAATGACGAAAGCCAGGGGGCGCTGCGAAGGCGAAGGGCTCATGTGGGTCTCACCCAAAAATGGTAGCCGACTCATCTCTGCGCGGCGACGAAGAAATTCCTGCTCCGACCTATTGCGTCACTTTCACTAGGCAAAGATTTCCTCTAGTTCCTGATCATTCCTGTCGATCAATAAAACATGAACTCGCTCCGAGACCTTCTGAAGCGAAGTTTGGGTCCCCTTAGCCTCACTCTCGGCGTTCTGTTTTTGACGTTGTCCCCACCCGCCTTTGCCCGCCCCGTTCAGATCATCCACACCAATGACCTCCACTCCTACTTCGAGCGGGGAGATACCGAGCACACCGGCGGTTATGCCGCCGTCAAGGGTGTGATCGAGAGCATCCGCGCACGCGCGGCCGCCCAGGGGATCGAGACGCTGCTGGTGGATGCCGGTGACTTTTCCGAAGGAACCGCCTTCTTTTTGGCCGACGCCGGGCGCGAGTCCTGGCGCGCGTTGGATGCCATGGGCTACGACGCCGTCACTCTCGGAAACCACGACTGGCTCATCGGCAGCCCGCAGATGGATGCGATCGTCGCCTCCGTCCGGCCCCGGACCCCTCTTCTCGCCGCGAACGTGGACCTGTGGAATCGCGTACCGAACCTCGATCGGCACCTGCATCCCTTCGTCGAAACCGTCCGGGGCGGCATCCGCATCGCCATCCTCGGACTATCCACCGACGAGCGCCTCTACAGCTGGCGCACCCAGGACGGCCGGATCACTCCGCCGCTCGAGGCCGCGCGCGCACTGATTCCCGAACTTCGCCTGCGCAACGACCATGTCATCGTTCTCAGTCATCTGGGTTATGAACGGGATCGCAAGCTGGCGCGCCGGGTTCCGGGCATCGACCTGATCATCGGCGGGCATTCGCACACGCCGCTCAAGGCACCCGTCTACCGCGCTGACGTCCCGATCGTTCAGGCCAATCCGCACGGCGAAACCGTGGGGGACCTGCTCGTGGATCTGGAGCCGGGAAAGGCCTTGAAGATCCTGAGCTACCAGCTGGTGCCCGTCCTCCGCGACGGCCCCCGCGATGCGGCGATGGAGACCTTCGTCACCCGCGTCCGCGAGCAGCTCGAGAAGCGCTTCTCCAAGGAGTGGCTCTACGAGATCATCGGCCACTCGCAGGTTCCGGTGGAACGCCCGCTGACCGGCCCCACCGCCTGGGGCCAGCTCGCCGCGGACTCGCTCCGCGAGGCGGCGCAGGCCGACCTCGCCGTTGACGTCGGCGAGTTCTATGGCACCGAGCAGCCCGAAGGCCCGGTCACCCGCGAGACACTCATGCAGTTCTATCCGCGCGTCTTTGACATCAACAACTCCTCCGGCTGGACGGTCTGGAGCATCCAGGTGCCGGGATGGCTGCTGCGCACGGCGCTGAACACCGCGCTCAGGGAAGGCCAGTTTCTCATCACCTCCGGCGTCACCTACCGCGTCGGGACCGACGAAGAAGGCAGGCCACGCGCCCGCAGCGTGCGAGTGAACGGCAAGAAGCTGGATGACCTGCGGGATTACACCGTCGCGGTCAGCGAAGGCATCGGACGCGGCAGTCTGGAGATCAGCGCCCTGCTCCGCCTGCTCTTCGAGCCGCGTGACACGGGCGTTCCGATGTGGACCGCGCTCGAGGCGCGGATCCGCAGCCAAGGCGGCGTGATCGGCAATCGCGCCCCGGCCTCGTTACCCTGAGGGCTGCTCTTTCCGCCTCTCGATCAGGCCTTTCATGATGGCCAGATCTCCGTCGATCCGCGCGCGGGGATCAAAGCCCAGCGCCCGGCTGGCGCCGAGCCCGAGCGCGCCGCCCGAGACCGAGTATCCCAGCGCCACGCGAACGCGCGTCCGCGCCCCCACGAGCGCCTCGAAACGGACCTGTCCCGTATTCCTCACCAGCGTCTCTCCCAGCTTTCCGCCCACGGTCCTCCACGAGAGCTCGCGCCCCGGAACCAGCGACGTGATCTCCGCGCTCCACGTGAAGCGGATCCCATGGGGGCTTTGGAGGACCCAGGAGATCCCGCCGCGCTCGTTCACCTTCACTCTGCGAACATAGGACATGAAACGCGGAAAATTGGAAAAGTCCTTCCAGAAATCAAAGACGTCCTCGGGCGGCGCCGCGACGAGAACGGTTCGCTTGAGCTGCACCTCGGGCTTCAGGACGGACGTGATGAGCCCGAGGGCCTCGACATTCAGCAGCGCCCGGAGCGCGAGCGACGCTCCCGCCCCCTGAAGCACGGGCCGTAGCCAGCCGCTTCCCGAGCGCGCGGAAGCGAGCAGTCCGGTTGCACCGAGACCCGCCAGCGCGCGGGCCCCCGCCCCCCAGCCGCTTGAGCGCCCTGTCGTGCGCCCGCTTTCCCGCACGGATGCCGGCTGATCGATGGCCCGCAGCTGATTCTCCACCTGCGCGACCCCGGCCACGCGACGGGCGAGCTCCTCGATGCGGCCCCGTTCCTCGTGCAGGACCATGCCGCTCAGCAGAACGGTCGAATCCTTGGCTTCCACCGTCACCGCCTCGGAGTGAGGCAGCGACTCCCGGAGCCTGGAACGGACGCGGGCCGCTAAAAGCTCATTGCTCATCAAACAAAGCTTTGCCAGGCAGGTGCCACCCGGCGCGCGATTCCCGAGCGCGCCGCCCGCGGCCGCGGCGCGAGGCGTCGTCGACAGCCCGAACCGTTCGCGCTAGTATCCGCCATCGACGATGGACTCGCTTCCCTCCTTGCCGCAACATAGCCTTCCCGCCGGCCTCACCCGCCTTTCGGATACCCTCTGGGAGCTCCCGATCGCTTTCAAAAGAGGAATGCGGGTCCCCGCCCGGATCTACGCGACGGAGGCCCTGCTCCGCCGGATGGACTTCGCGGTTTTCGATCAGATCGCGAACGTCGCGACTCTCCCGGGGATCGTGAAATACGCCTTCTGCATGCCAGACGGGCATTCGGGCTACGGTTTTCCCATCGGGGGCGTCGCGGCGATGGATCCGCGCACCGGGGTGATCTCGCCCGGCGGCATCGGCTTCGACATCAACTGCGGCATGAGGCTCGCCGTCACCTCGCTGACCCTCGAGCAGGTGCAGCCGCGACTCCACGAGCTCATCGACGGGCTCTACCGTCGCGTCCCCTCGGGCGTCGGCGGTCGCGGCTCGCTGCGCTTGCGGACCGATGACTTTCTCGAGCTCGCGCGGACCGGCTCGCGCTGGTGCCTCAAGAACGGTTACGCCACCGCCGAGGACCTCGCGCTGACCGAAGATGGCGGCTGCGCCGAGGGTGCGGATACGGCGTTTGTCAGCGATGCCGCGATCGGCCGCGGTCAGGAGCAGCTCGGGACGCTCGGCTCCGGCAACCATTACCTGGAGCTCCAGGTCGCACGGCCCGAAAACATCCGCGATCCGGCGACGGCCAGCGCCTTCGGCTTCGATCGCCCCAATCAGATCGCCATCATGTTCCACTGCGGAAGCCGCGGCTTCGGCCATCAGATCGCGAGCGACTACCTCAAGAGCTTCAGCAAGGTCATGGGCCCGAAGTTCGGGATTTCCGTCGATGACCGGGAGCTCGCCTGCGCGCCTTTTGACTCCCCCGAAGGCCAGGCCTACTTCAGCGCGATGAAATGCGCGATCAACATGTCCTTCGCCAACCGGCAGCTCATCCTGCACCGGGTGCGCGAGGTCTTCAGCGATGTTTTCGGCAAACCCGCTGAAGAGCTCGGCCTGAGGATGGTTTATGACGTCGCCCATAATACCGCCAAGCTCGAGACCCACGTCCTCGACGGCCACCGGCGCGAGCTGCTGGTCCACCGCAAGGGCGCGACGCGCGCGCTCGGCCCGGACGCCGAAGGCCTGCCGGGGCCGTACCGCAAGCTGGGCCAACCCGTGATCATCGGCGGAAGCATGGAAACGGGCTCCTACCTTCTCGTCGGCGTCAGGAGCGGCCTCCAGACGTTTTTCTCCACCGCGCACGGCAGCGGCCGGTTGATGAGCCGCTCGCAGGCGAAGAAGCTCTTTCAGGGCGGCAAGCTTTCCCAGTCCATGCTCCAGCGCGGGATCTATGTGAAAACCGCTTCGCTTGCGGGCCTCGCCGAGGAGGCCGGCGGCGCCTACAAGGACATCGATGAGGTCATCGCGCTGACCGCCGAGGCGGGACTGAGCCGACCTGTCGTCAAGCTCGTCCCCATCGGAAACGTGAAAGGCTGAGCCCATGCCGTTTCGCTTCGTCGAGGAGATCACCTGGGCCGATGTCGCGATCGAAGCAACCGGAGGGTCCCTCGAAGAGCTTTTTCTCTCCGCCTGCGCCGCCACGCTCGAGGTCATGCTCGACGAGCCGGCCACGCTCCGCGCCGAGGAACGTCGCGAGTTCGTCCTCGAGTCCCAGGAGGCGACCGAGGAGGCCCGGATCGAGGAGCTGCTTCACGACCTGCTCCAGAAGATCGTCTTCTTCAAGGACGCCGAGGCGCTGTTCCTGCGCGTGGAGCGGCTCCGCTTTGAGAACGGGCTGACGCGACTTCACGTGAGCGGCTCAGGGGAGCGGATCGATCGGGAGCGGCACGCGCTCGGCACCGATGTCAAGAGCGTCACGCTTCACCGATTCAAAGTCGAAAGAGCCGGCGAAGCCTGGCGCTGCCTTTTCGTTCTCGACATCTGAGCCAGGAGCAGCCGGTGCAGCGGTTTTTCGGCGAGCTCATAGACGGCGGCCGCCAGGAGCGTCAGCGCGAGATACGTGAAAACGCCGCTCCGTGCTCCGTCGCCTCTCAGGGTGGCGCACGCGAGATCCACCCTCTTGGTGATCCAGTCGTCTTGAAGCAGGTAGAACACGTAGCTGATCCGTCCGAGGTACTCGATGAGCGGATTCCCGAGCAGCCGCGCGCCGGCTCGGCTTCCCTGGGCGCAGCCACTGATCACGAACCCCGCCCCGAGCGCCGCGATCCAGCTCGCCGCGATCCCTCCCGTGGCCAGGATCCCCCACATCGCTTTTTGCCGAAGCTCCAGCTCCAGGAGTACGACCATCGAAAGCAGGATCAGCCCGAGCCCACCGAAGAACGCCAGCTCCGCGCGCATGGCCTTCTGCGGGAGCCCAGGCCTGGTGGCCGGAGCCCGCAAGGCAAACAGAATCCCGATCGCGAACTCCGTGAAGCGGCCGAAGATGCTGTACATCTCCATCTGGCCCTGGACGTGGAGGAAGTAGCCGGGAAGCCCGGCCTGCGTCACGAGCATTCCCACGAACCAGAAGCCGACCGAGAGCGCCAGGAGCGTCCGCGCGAGCTTTCCGATCGCCGCTCCCGCCCGGGTCACCGGACCGAGCCAGCCGTAAACGAGCGGAGCCAGAAGGTAGAAGGATTCCTCGACCGTGAGGCTCCAGGCGGTCGACAAGCCGTTGAAGCGGTAGGCGCCGAAGAACCCCTGCGTGAGCGTGAGCAGTACGGTCCACTCGGTCAGCTCCGGCCAGGGTTTGGGGTCGAGCGCCAGCTTGGCCATAAGTACGACCAGATACGCGGGAAAGATCCTTGCGAACCGGCGGAACCAGTAGTCGCCGAAGCCGATGTCCTTGTTCCGAAACGCCGCGAAATAGGTCCGCGTGATCAGATAGCCGGACAGGACGAAGAAGATATCGACGCCGATATAGCCCTGAAAGAAGACCCGGGTCAGGTACGACTCGGAACCCTGGATCTGTCCCATGTGGTGCACGAAGACGAGCGCGGCGGCGAGGGCCCTCAGGCCCGTCAGGGCGGGAACGTAGCTGCTCATTCCTCCTGATTGTAAAGAGGAACGCCGGCTTTCTCAAGACGTCCGGACCGCGCCGCGGTACTAGCTGGCGCGGGGCACGACGTGCCTGCCGTCGCGGCCCACCGGCTCCACCGTGGTCGCCTGCGCGCCCTCTTCGCCTTGGGTTTCGGCGAATCGCACCTCAGTCCCCACGCGCAGCCGCCCGAACGCTCCGTTGAGCACGCTGTTGCCGTGGAAGTAGACCTCGCGACCATCCTCGGTCCGGAGGAAACCATAGCCCTCCGGGCCCTCGATGAGCCGAATCACCCGACCGTGCGCGGCGGCGCCGCGCCCATTGAGGTGAACGCGGACCCGGTGCCTGCGACCGTGGTCCTTGAGCCGTCGTTCCATCGCATCGAAGGCGTCGCGGATCGACACGTAGACATCCTTGTGCGAGCCGTCCGCGGGTGGGTCCCGGCCCACGACCAGCTCGCCTTCAGGAACCTTGAGATCGATACGGACATGAAAGAGGTTGCCTCGCGAGTGGCTTCGGTGAGGCGCCTCGACCATGACCCTGCAGGAGATGACGGAGTTGTAGAATTGATCCAACTTTTCCGCGCGACGCCGGATGGCGTCCGCAACCGCATCCGAGTGTGAAAAACCTCGGAAGCTGATCTGCATGGGGAGTTTCACGTTGGAGTTCTCCCTTCGTTCCAAGGAAGCTGCAAATTCGGTACAACGCCATCAGGCAGCCGCGCCTGGACGCCGGCTTGGGACGGCCGCCCGTGGCTGGAATGCCCGGTGCAGCCTGGCTCCCGCATGGCCATTCCGAACACCAAGATCGCCGAGGTGTTTGATGAGCTCGCCGATCTGCTGGAGATCGAGGGGGCTAATCCGTTCCGCGTCAGGGCCTATCGAAACGCGGCACGCGTGATCGAATCCTACCCGAGCAGCCTCGCGGCCCGTATCGAACAGGGCACGCCCCTCCCGCGCCTCGCCGGCATCGGCAAGGATCTCGAGGGAAAGATCCGGATCATCGCGCGTACGCGGGGCCTGCCGCTCCTGAACGACGTCGCCAAACGCGTTCCGCCAGGCGTACGGGAGCTGCTCCAGCTGCCGGGGCTGGGTCCCAAACGGGTCAGGGCGCTCCAGAAAGCGCGCGGCATCGAGAGCCTGGCCGAGCTGGAGAGGGCCGCCCGCGGCCAGCAGCTCCGCTCGCTGCCGGGCTTCGGCACGAGGACGGAGGAAAAAATCCTGAGCGAACTTTCACGCCGCAAGGACGCGCCCCGGCGTTTTCTGCTCAGCGCAGCGGAGCAGAGCGCCGAACCGCTCCTCGCCTACCTCAAAGGCCTGCCCGGCGTGAGCCAGGCAGCCGTGGCGGGAAGCTTCCGCAGAAAGCGCGAGACGGTGGGCGATCTCGACCTGCTGGTGACCTGCGAGCCTGGAGCCGCCCGCCGGATCATGGAGGGCTTCACCGGTTATGTCGAGGTGGCGGAGGTCCTTTCGCGCGGCCCGACCCGCTCGAGCGTTCGCCTCCACACCGGCATGCAGATCGATCTCCGCGTGGTCAGGAAGGAGAGCTTCGGCGCGGCGCTCGTGTACTTCACCGGCTCCAAGGCGCACAACATCGCGATCCGCAACCTGGCGCTGCGGAAGAAGCTCAAGATCAACGAGTACGGCGTGCAGCGCGGACCGCGTCGGATCGCGGGGACCACCGAAGAAGAGGTCTATCGCGCCCTGGGACTTCCGTTCATCGAGCCGGAGCTCCGCGAGGACCGGGGCGAGCTCGACGCCGCCGCTCGCGGGACGCTTCCGAAGCTGGTGACGTTGGAGGATCTGCGCGGAGATCTCCACGGGCACACGATCGCCACCGACGGCACCGGCACCCTCGGTGAAATGGCGGAGGCCGCCCGCGAGCGCGGCTACGAGTACCTCGCGATCACGGATCACTCACGCCGCCTGACCGTGGCCAAAGGGCAGACTCCCGAACGCCTCCGCCAGCAGCTTCGAGTGATCGATCGGATGAACGCGCGCCTCGCCAACACGGGAGCCGGGCTCACGCTTCTGAAGGCCGCCGAGGTCGACATCCTCGAGGACGGATCGCTGGATTTCCCGGACAGTCTGCTGAGCCTGCTCGATTTCACCGTCTGCTCCGTCCACCATAAGTTCGAGCTCAGTGGCGAAAAGCAGACGGAGCGGATCCTCCGTGCGATGGACAATCCCTACTTCACGATCCTGGGCCATCCGACGGGCCGGCTCATCGACCGGAGACCGCCCTACGCCGTGGACCTCGGGCGGATCATCGCCGGCGCCCGGGACCGGGGCTGTTTTCTCGAGGTGAATTCGCAGCCGGACCGGCTCGATCTCGCCGATGTGTACTGCAAGTCCGCGAAGGAAAGCGGCGTCCTGCTCGCCATTTCGACGGACTCCCACTCCCCTGCCCACCTCGGCAATATCCGGCTGGGACTGGCGCAGGCCCGGCGCGGCTGGCTCGAGCCGCGGGACGTGCTCAATACCCGGCCCCTGGCCGAGCTGCGCGAGCTATTGCGCCGAAGACGACCGCGAGGCTAGCAACTTCGCCGCTCCTGCGGTACGAGCGAAGCATGGACAACCTGCTCCTGCTAGCCGCCTGCCTGATCCTCGGGGTCGTGCTCCGGAAAAGCCGCCAGCTCCCCGAAAGCACTCCGGCCGTCCTCAACAGCGTGATCGTGAACCTTTCGCTTCCGGCTCTGACCTTCGTCCAGCTCCATCAGCTCAAGCTCAACGCCTCGCTGCTCTATCCCGCCGCGATGGCCTGGATTGTGTTCCTCATCGGGGCGCCGCTTTTCTTTGCCGTGGGGCGCCGCTGGAAGCTCGACCGTGCGACCACGGGAGCCCTGGTCCTCACCGGCTGCCTGAGCAATACCTCCTTCGTGGGCTTTCCGCTGCTTCAGGCCTTTTACGGCCCGGAATCCCTGGAAACAGGGATCATCGTCGACCAGCCGGGCAGTTTTCTGGTGCTTGCGACCCTGGGCCTTATTACCGCGACGGCGTGCTCGCCACGGCGGCAGCGCGGCGACTGGCGGGCAAGCGCGCGCGGAATCGCCAAGCGCGCGTTGAGCTTTCCTCCCATGATCGCCCTCATCATTGCGCTCGTCCTGCATCCCTGGCCGATTCCCGCCGCGGTGGAAGGCGCGCTCGACAAGCTCGCGGCGCTGCTGATCCCGCTCGCTCTCATTTCGATCTCGTTCCAGTTCGACGCCTCGAGCCTTTCGCTGCGTTCCCGAAGCCGTGCGGAAAACCGCGGACTCCTCTGGAGCCTCGTCTTCAAGCTCGTCCTCGCCCCCGCGCTCATGGTGCTTCTCTACGTGGCCGTGCTGGGGCTTCACGGGCGCGCCATCCAGATCACGATTCTCGAGGCCGCCATGGCGCCGATGGTGACCGGCGCCATCCTCGCGAGCGAGTTCGGCCTCAACACCCGGATCGCCTCAGCTATGCTCGGCATCGGGATCCCGCTTTCGTTCCTCACCGTGCCGGTCTGGGCGTTTCTTATCCGTAATCTTTAGCCGTGACTCAGCTGGGCCCTTCCGAGGCGACTCAGCCCCCACTTTTCCTGACAAAGTGTCAGGTTTGGGCCCCTCTGAGTCGACTCAGCCCCCCTTTTTCCTGACAAAATGTCAGGTTTACGGGCGCTGAGTCAGCAAAAAGGCGGACCCCGCCTGGCGGGATCCGCCTTTAAGCACTCCTCCGAAGGTACGTACGACGTTTAGCTGGTCGTGACGGTAGCCTTCTGAGCCGCCTTCTGAGCCGCCTTCTGGCCAGCCTTCTGCGCGGCCTTCTGAGCTGCCTTCTGGCCAGCTTTCTGCCCAGCCTTCTGCGCGGCCTTCTGAGCTGCCTTCTGGCCAGCTTTCTGCCCAGCCTTCTGCGCGGCCTTCTGAGCTGCCTTCTGGCCAGCT
>JAMPXZ010000033.1 GCA_023700925.1 Oligoflexia bacterium
AAGGCGCGGCGTGGGACTCGACTAAAATGTCGGGCGACTCATGCCGCGCTACGCGCTGGTGCGGACAGTCCAATTTGAAACCGGTGACGGCTGTCCCCCTGGTACCGGTGAACCGGTGGATTCTGTCCCTTTTGAAACCGGCGCGCCCAGGCAACGGGTTCATTACAGGCTGCCGTTGCAGGCAAGCGCGGAGATGGGGTTGGTAGAGCCTCTGTTGCCCAAAACTGACGCAATGCGCAGTGAGAAAGACGTGTCGAAAATTTGACGGAACCGAGCGGCTGACGCAAAATATCCATGCATTTTTGAAATTGTTCAGAAGTGTCCGAGGAGGGGAACTCTTCGGTTTCGATAATTAACCGGAGGGCTCCCCGCCCTCAGAAAAACAAATTGGGTAGTTACGGTAGCCCGATGTTGGCAGCACTGGGGAGTGCTGTCAAAGATTTTCTGAGCCCAGGCAGGATGCCCTCGGTTTTCAAGGAGGAAGTATGGGACTTCAAAAACCCATTTCTACGGAAGAGTTTCAGGCATTTTTGTCTGATCTCATTAATAAGAAAAAATCGAAGATGCACCATCGTCAGGTGTCGAAGGGTGCCGTGAAATATTACGGCATCGTTCGTGTCGCCGATGATGACGCAGCCGCCTTGCGCGGTCATGTGTCGTCTCCGGGTGGAATCCACGCGAGGTTTATCGTCACTGCTGGGACCACGAAAGTGAGGATCAGGGCGACCCCTGATGCGAGTTGCCTGCCCGTGACGAATGAGCAGCTGGTGACTCTGGTCGAGAATCTTCTTCGCAAAATGATGAAGAAGGTACAGCAGAGTGTTTACAGCGGACCCATGGACACGAGCAATTGGCGTGGGTTTTACCTCTGGAGTACGGGCAATGACGCGGTGAACGCGAAGGGCCTCGAAACGCTCGATGAGGCTATTGCAGAAAACCAGATCAGCGTGGAGTTCAAATCCAGCTGCGCGGATTTTGGTTTTTACATGAGGCGCTTCCCTAAAGCACCGAGTTCCAGAACTTAATCTTCTCTGGATCGGTTGGGACTACCACAATATCGCGGTAGTTCGGGCCACATTCATGGATCGGGGTTTCGAGTCCGACGTATCCCTTCATCACGAACGGGACTGAGGATTTGAAGCCCCGATTGCATTTTGGGCAGACGTACTCGATGACTTCGAGGTCGAACTTTCTGATCCAGTTGTCGAGGTCATCCACCTTCAAATAGATCATTTCTTACCGTCCTGACTATCGAGAGCCCATTCAATCATCTTGCCAACGAGAAAGCTGGCACTCTGGTCCTTATCGACATACTGCGATAGCCGTTTGAGGACATCTTCGCGTATTCGGTAAGACACGTTGCGGTACTTCTCCCTCTTCCTCGGGCTGACTTGAAATTTGGCGGATGGTTCGAGCAGGCGTTTGGCCATTGATAATATATTACATAAGATATTATGAAACGCACGTTTATAGGACAGCCATTCCGCATGTTTTTTAGAGGAGCGACAACGTTCGAACGATCAAGAAGCCGGCGAATCCCAGAATTATGGCTGTTTGAATTTGCAGTGACCGCAAGTCCCAAGCGGTTTTCATTGATGGTCGTGCGAAGCGGTAGAAGAAAACAGGGAATGTCACCGAATAGATCGATAGAACTGAGTGGAAGTACCTGCGGTACTCGATCTGGGACAGTCGGTGAGACTCGGCGTAATAGACCATTCCGAGAGCCAGTGGGATCATTCCCAGAATGTAGAATGTCGCTGCCAACGTCTTGATGCTGTTGCGCCAGTCTCGAAGCATCCAATCAAGGTGGAACCGGAGGGCTTTGGCTTCCTTGCATTCGAGGGCTGCATCGGGAGGAAGCTCCCAGAGTGAGATGTGGCTGGGCATGTCGGTCTGAAACACTAGGACGAAGTAGCTGCGAGTAAACCACGGAACCTTGGTGCAGCTGATAATGCGATCATGAGGAATCCTAATTGGGGCTTTCGCGAGCACTTGGCGCAGACCGTAGCCGGAAATGCCGAGAGCATACACGAGCGCCTGTATCCGGCTCTTCGGCTCAATTACGAGATCGGTTTTCACGGTGGCCTCGGTCATGCCTTTTATCGTAGCACGATGACGAGTCGCCGCCGACAACGCCGACACATTTGTCGGCGGTGCATTTTGCTTGTCTCTGAATTTTCAGGGGAAAAGTTTGAAAGTGGTGGCTTGGGACGGAATCGAACCGCCGACACTCGCATTTTCAATGCGATGCTCTACCAACTGAGCTACCAAGCCACTCCCTGATTGCCTATGCGATCTCTTTGCAAAAGGCAACTAAGATTCTTGTCACTCCCGCTTTCCGACCTTGGCCGGAAGGCTGAGGACCTTGTCGCCCCTGCGGATGCCGAGGACGATCTCCTGATCCGGCTGCAGGTCCGAAAGAATCGTCATGAAGCCCTCGAGCGTGTCGATCTTGCGATCGCCGATGGACAGCAGGATGTCGCCTTCCTTGACGCCGGCCTGGTCGGCCGGGCTTCCGGGCCGGGCACCGGCGAGGCGGATGCCGCCGCCTTTCTCGCCACCGCCCGCAGGACCCTGCGGAGATGAGAGCGTCGAGTAATCCGGAATCGTCCCGAGGTAGGCGCCGCTTTTGGCGCGCGCGCGGCCGAAGAGATTCGACTCGGCGGGCTTGGTTGTCTTCACGTAGGTGAGGCGCTGCCGGGGCGAGGCCGCGGCAACAGCGAGTGCGGCCACGGTCTGGGCGGTCTGGATGCCGCCGGTGGCGTTGATCTTCGACGCCACGTCCGAGGAGCGATGGTAGTCGACGTGCGGCCCCGTGAAGAAGTGCAGGACCGGAACCTTGGCGATGTAGAAGGCCATCTGGTCGCTCGGGCCGTAGCCGTCGCCGCCGCCCGGGCACTCGAGGCTGCGCCGCGCGCACTCGTCGGCGACGAGCTTCTTCCACTCCTTGGCCGAGGCGGTGCCGAAGACGGTGAGCTTGTTGTTTTCCATCCGCCCGACCATGTCGAGGTTGAGCATGGCCTTGGGCTGCACTTTCATCTTCTTGAAGAGCTCGGCGAGCCGCGACGAGCCGGCGATCCCGGACTCCTCGCCCGTGAAAGCGGCGAAAACGAAGCAGGACTTCGCGGCGAGCTCCGGCGTTCCCATCAGGATCCGCGCGGACTCGAGCAGCGCCGCCACGCCGGAGGCGTTGTCGTCGGCGCCCGGATGGAGCCCCTTCTTGGTCGGCTCGAGCGAGATTTCCGCTCCGTGGCCCAGGTGATCCAGGTGCGCGCCGATCACCACGGGAGCGCGCTTGCCGCAGGCGTCTCCCCAGGTGCCGATCACGTTTTGGGCTTCGGCGATCTCACCGGCTTTGCCGGTACGGATTTCGACTTTTTGGAAGAAGGAGCCATCCAGCCCGTTCTTCGGCCAAGCCCGGGCGAGCGGCTTGAGCCCGATAGCGGTGAATTGCTCGGCCACGAACTGCTCGGCCTTCTTGAGCCCTGCTGTGCCGAGGCCGCGTCCTTCCATTTCGGGGGTGCTGAGCTGCTCTACCGTGGCCATGAACCGGTTGGCCGCGTTCGTGGGGTTAGTCGTCGTGAGCGGTGCATCCGGAGTTTCGACCCAGTCCGCGAGGAAGATGTTGGTCTCCCGCGGCTTGCGTGCGTTGCGATTTGACGAGAACGCGAAGGACTTGCCGTCGGGCGAGAACATCGGGAAGCTTTCGAAGGTGTTCGAGAAGCTCACGCGCTCGAGCCGGGTGCCGTCGATGTTGATCTTGTAAAGGTCGAAGTGGCGCCCGCGCGGATCGCGCGGGTTCGACGAAAAGACGATCTTTTTTCCGTCGGGAGTGAAAGCGGGCGCGAAGCTCGCGGCGCCCACCTGAGTGACCTGTCGTGCGTGGGAGCCGTCGCGGTCGGCAATCCAGATCTCAAGCTGGCCGGGACGCACGAGGTGCTGCTTGAGCAGCGCCTGGTACTCTTCAGTCTCTTTGCCGGGCTTCGGGCGCGACGCGCGCCAGGCGAGCTTCTGGCAGTCCGGAGAGAAAACCGCGCCGCCGTCGTAGCCGACGAGATTCGTCACGCGCTTGATGTCGCGGATCGAGCCCATGTCCAGCTTGCCGACATAAAGGTCGAGATCCCCGCCGCGATCGCTCGTGAAGACGACGCTGCCGTCCTTGCACACCACTGCCTCGGCATTGTAGGCGCGCGGCGCCCCGGGCTCGAGCGCCATGACGTCGCTGCCATCGGGCTTGGCGCTGTAGAGCTGGTAGGTCTCATAGATTGGCCAGACGTAACCTTTGCTGTGGTCGGGCACGGGCGGGCATTCCGCGTCGCTCTTGAAGGTGCTCGCATGAAGGATCCGTGAATCATCGGGGAAGTAGAACGCGCAGGTCGTGCGGCCCTGACCGGAGGAGACCGGGTGGACTTCGGAGCCGTCGGCCTTGATGCGATAGATCTGATCGCATTTTGCTGGCTCAGGGGTCTGGCCTTTCGGGGCGTAACCCGGCCCGGTGTGCTGGAAGGAGAGCCACTGGCCGTCGAAGGACCAGTAGGCCTCGGCGTTCGTGCCGTCGGTCGTGAGCTGCCGGATGTTTTTCAGATGCAGCTCCTCGGGGAAGTGAAGCTTGGCAACGCCCTGGACGGCTGGCCGCGCGCACGCAAGGCCTGCTGCGGTCGCGAGGGTGAGGGTCAGCAGTGGCAAAGAAACTCTCGGTGTAAAGGTACGCATGATCAATCTCCCTGAAAGTGGCGGTGACCTTACTCGACCCGGAGGGCGAAGTCCATCAATGCAGCGGACACCGCGGATTGAAATCCGCGGTGACGCACCGAGTAATGGTGCTTGATCCCGGTCGTGCAGGTTGCATGGGAGGCTGCAAAGGTCTTGCATCTTTTTCAGCCAGATTTGGCCTGTTTTTGAGAAAAAATCGGTTCTGAAGTTGACAAGCCCGCCCTAGTGACCAATATACCTCGAGAAGTTATCGAACTTTGAGCGGTTATTGCCCGGGCTGCCGATGGAAAAGCCGGCTCTCACTAATCGCGTAATCGTGTGGTCACTTATCGTGGCTGCTGAAAAATGGGAGGTTGAAATTTTATGCAAGTTCGTCCGTTACATGACCGGGTTCTGGTCAAGCGCTTTACCGAAGAGGAGCGTTCCAAGGGTGGAATTATCATCCCGGATACGGCCAAGGAAAAGCCGGCTCAAGGCGAAATCATCTCTGTCGGCCAGGGACGCATCGGCGAAGACGGCAAGGTCCGTCCGCTGGATGTGAAAAAAGGCGATCGCGTTCTGTTCGGCAAATACGCCGGGACCGAGATCAAAATCGATGGCGACGAGTTCCTGATGATGCGCGAGGAAGATATCCTCGGCGTGCTCGGCTGATCGTCACCTTCACTATTGAATTCAAGGAGATTTACCATGTCCGCTAAGGAACTTCGTTTCTCCGAGGCTGCCCGTTCAGCGATCCTGAACGGTGTCAATATCCTCGCCGATGCCGTGAAAGTCACTCTGGGTCCCAAGGGCCGCAATGTCGTGATCGAAAAATCGTTCGGCGCTCCGAACGTCACCAAGGACGGCGTGACCGTCGCCAAGGAAATCGAGCTCTCCGACAGGTTCGAAAACATGGGCGCGCAGATGGTCCGCGAAGTCGCGTCGAAGACGAACGACGACGCCGGTGACGGCACCACCACTGCGACGGTTCTCGCTCAGGCGATCTATCGCGAAGGCGCCAAGATCGTCGCCGCGGGCCACAACCCGATGGAACTCAAGCGCGGCGTCGACAAGGCCGTCGAGATCGTCATCGCTGAGCTGAAGAGGATCTCCAAACCCATCAACAGCCAGAAGGAAGTTGCCCAGGTCGGCACGATCTCGGCGAACAACGACCCGACGATCGGCAAGATCATCGCCGAGGCGATGGACAAGGTCGGCAAGGAAGGCGTGATCACGGTGGAAGAGTCCAAGACCGCCGAGACCACCCTGGACGTCGTCGAAGGCATGCAGTTCGACCGCGGTTACCTCTCCCCGTACTTCGTCACGAATCCGGAGAAGATGGAAACCAACCTCGACAGCCCCTACATCCTGATTTACGACAAGAAGGTCAGCTCGATGAAGGATCTGCTGCCGCTGCTCGAGAAGGTCGTTCAGCGCTCCAAGCCCCTCGTCATCATCGCCGAGGAAGTGGAAGGCGAAGCGCTCGCCACTCTCGTCGTCAACAAGCTCCGCGGAACGCTCCAGGTCGCGGCCGTCAAGGCCCCCGGCTTCGGCGATCGTCGCAAGGAGATGCTCCAGGATATCGCAGTCCTCACCGGCGGCCGCGTGATCTCCGAAGAGATGGGCCACAAACTCGAGACCGCGCGTCTTGAGGACCTCGGCCAGGCCAAGAAGATCACGATCGACAAGGACAACACCACGATCGTGGACGGCGCTGGCAAGAAGACCGACGTCGACGCCCGCGTGAAGACACTCCGGGCGCAGGTCGAAGAGACCACCTCCGACTACGATCGCGAGAAGCTCCAGGAGCGCCTCGCGAAGCTCGTCGGCGGCGTGGCCGTCATCAATGTCGGCGCTGCCACCGAAGTCGAGATGAAGGAGAAGAAGGCCCGCGTGGAAGACGCCCTGAACGCCACCCGCGCCGCGGTCGAAGAAGGTATCGTTCCCGGCGGCGGCACCGCGCTCCTGCGTGGCGCTCGCGTCCTGGATACCCTCAAGGACCTCAGTGCCGAGCAGAAGGCTGGCGTGAACATCATCCGTCGTGCCCTCGAGGAGCCGCTCCGCCAGATCGCTGGCAACGCGGGCTTCGAAGGGTCCATCGTGGTCGACAAGGTCATGTCGAATGACTCTCCGTCGTGGGGTTTCAACGCCCTGACCGAGAAGTACGAAGACCTCATCGCCGCGGGCGTCATCGATCCGGCCAAGGTCGCGCGCTGCGCTCTGCAGAACGCCGCCAGCGTCGCGAGCCTCATGCTCACGACCGAGACCCTGATCGCTGAGAAGCCCAAGAAAGAAGCTCCCGCCCCCATGGGCGGCGCTCCCGGAATGGGCGGCTACGGCGACATGATGTGATCTTCGCTTCGGCGAAGCGCACGAAATGATCCATAAGCCCCGGGCGGCAACGCCCGGGGCTTTTTGCTATAAACTGTGCTAGATCGAAAAAATGGAAAACACCCATCCCGTTGGCCGAGCGGCCACAGGCAGTTCCCGTTGGATCAAATGCATCTCTTCCCAGGGGAGCGTGCGCGGCGTCGCCTTGGAGGCCACTGACCTGATCCAGCTCATGGCGGACGCTCATCACCTGTGTGAAGACACCTCGATCCGCGCCTTGGGTGAGGCGGTGATGGGCGCGCTCCTCATTGCCTCTTACTGCAAGAACCAGGAGCGCATGAATCTCAATATCCAGGGCTCCGGGATCGTGAGTCAGGCACTCGTGGATGCCTATCCCGACGGCGTCGCCCGGGGTTACGTCATTGCGCGCTCCGTGCCGCCCCTGAAGGGCGAAAACGATGGGCCCTGGGGCGATGGGTACCTCTCCGTACTTCGGACCAAGAGTGAGCAAATGGAGCAGCCTTATATCGGGACGGTTCCGCTCATCACGGGCCACCTTGCGAAGGATCTGACTTTCTACTGGCTTCATAGCGAACAGGTCCCGTCATCGGTGGGGCTCGCTGTTTCGGTTGACGAGGGAAAGGTGATTTCGGCCTCCGGCTTCCTCATCCAGGCAATGCCGGCTGCCAGCCCTGAAGAGCTCAAGGCGATGGAGCAGCATATAAATGAAATTCATTTAATCGCTGAAGAGGTTGCCGCTCAGGGTGATCCGATGACCTTGCTCTCGCAGATCTTTCAGGACTCGGCCTTTCTCGTGGTCGAGGAGCGGCCGCTGGAGTTCCGCTGCAATTGTTCGTGGGAGCGGGTGAACCGCGCTCTGGCACTCGTGGGCGTGGAGGAGCTCAAGGCGATGCTCAAGGAGGACCACGCCGCCTCGGTTCATTGCGACTTCTGCAGCAAAGAATACAAAGTCGATGCCGCAGGCCTCGAAAAGCTGATCCAGGCCGCTCGTGGCGGGTCAGAATAGCGCCATTGAGTGGCGCCATGACCGACCGGCCAGCCAAATCCGATTAGAACGTCACGCCGGCGTTCAGGAAGAACGAGGTGAACGTCCCGCCGACGGCTTTGGGGCCGTTCTGCGTGTTCTTCGTGGTTCCAAAGACGTCGTGGAACGTGAGCGAGGCGCCGAAAAACAGCTTGTTGGTGACCTCCAGGTGCACGCCGGGCCCGAGGTGAACGCCAAAGAGCACGGGCGAAACGCTGGAGCTACCGGTGCCGTTGTCCGCGGTGATCCGATAGGACGGGCGGTAAAAGCCCATCCCGAAGACGGCGTACGGAACCACCTTGTCGTACCAGGCGAGGTTCGTGCGCAGGCCTGTGAGCAGCGTGGTCATCGAGAAGGCGCCATCGGAGTGCTCCGAGTAGCCGAGCCGGGCGTCGAAGCCGAACAGGTCGCTGACGCCGTAGGTGTAGTGAAGTTGTGAGCCGATGTTATCGCTGTAGTCGGTGCTCAGGTCGCCCATGAGAAAGACCTGTCCGACGTCGAGGGAGAGATTGTTGGATCCCGGCGTGAAGGGGGCAATGGGTCCGCCCGGGTTTTCGTTAAGAATGGCCTTTCGTGAGGGCGTTGCTTCATTGGCCCAGGCGGGCTTCTGCTGCCAGCTGCCACCGGTCGAGGCGAGGCAATCCAGCGTCGTGACTAACAGCAACAGAGGAATTGTTTTGAAAGAGAGGTCCATGCTCGACTCCTTTCAATGCATCCCTCCGGGAGGCATTGCGGGCTTCCAGCCCTAGGCTTTGTGGGCGTAATGCCCAGGTCTCGCTAACGGTAGATCCGAGAACGCTCATCACGGTCGTGATGTGCGTCTCGGACCCTACCTCTCTAGTCTAACTAGGATTGTGCTAACCGGCAATTACTGATTCATGACGGCAGCGCGGGGCGCCGTCGCAGCGGTCGTATCCTGGTCGAAGTGAGCCAGTTCGGTGCTGATTTTGGCCTGAATAAAGCCGGAGAAGCTGCCATCGCCGTGGCGGATGATCTCCTTGAGGAGCTCAACGGACGGCTGGGTCTTCGCCTTCTTCTCGCTCTCATAGAGGAGCTGGGTGAGGGTGGAGGCCGTGATATCGTTCTTGGTCTTGTTATCGATCACGCGCAGGTCTTCGCCGCCTTTGATCATCTTGGCGATTTCATCCAGCGTAACGTAGCTGGACTCATGCGTGTCATAGAGCTTCCGATTCTGATAACGCTTAATGATTTTAACTTCCTTCATTTTTCCCCCTGTTCATTTGCGTGTCGCAATTAATACGAGAACCAGAGTAAGGCGGGCAAATTTATTTGACTAAATCTGTCCTGCTTTACTTTCCTTCCTACTTTTTCGATCCCCCAGATCATGTCCAAAGAAGCGGAAAAACCAACCAGCCCGACCCCAAGAGCGGGCGTGTTCAGCCGCTTTCGCCACGACGTGTCATGACCGTTCTCAGAGCCAAATAACAACCCGCCGCGCTAAAGTCAAGTGCCGCTCTGAGAGCCGAATTTCAGGTGGCCTCCCGCGGCTAACGCACCTAGTTAATCATGTGCCTCTCAATAACGCAAGAGGCCCACCAGATGCTGGTTTTGGGGCAATGCAGTTAACGTTCCAACCAGCCTTTTAGTTTTTGGCCAAAAATGTCGATGCGGACCAGTAGGGGGAGATTTCCCAATGGCTGGCTCCAGAGAAAAGAAGTTTCACGAAATCAAAAAACGGTCGTTCATAGGCAGCCGATTGGCGTTTGCCTCCCTCCTGCTGGGGATTACAGGCTCGTTTCTGGCCTGTTCGAGCGCGCTGCTGAGGGATGGCGCCGATTCCCGGGAACCCGCATCTGGAGCGGGCGGCCAGGGAATTTCGGAGCTCACTGAAGCGCAAAAAATGATCGAGGGCCAGCGCAACGCCGCAGTGGCCAAGAAAAACGCCGAGGCTACCGCTGAGTATCACTTCAGCATGGCGCAGGCCTACGTCGCGGAGGGGAATCCGGACCGCGCGATCGAAGAGTACAAGCTCACTTTGATGTTTGATCCGAACTCCTCGCTCGTCTACGCGCGTCTTGCGGCTGAATACGTGAAGAAAGGGATGCTCTCGGCTGCAATGGAAGCGTGCAAAGAAGCATTGCATCGTGATCCCAACTACGTTGACGCGAGGCTGATGCTCGCGGGGATCTACTCGGCCACCCGGGACTCCCAGGCCGCGCTTGCCGAGTACGAACGGATTCTCAAGAAGAACCCCAAGCATGAGGAAGCCGCGGTCTATAAATCGCAGGTGCTGATCGAAGAGGGACGCGCCGAGGAGGCCATCCAGCTGCTTCGGCGATTCGTGAAGGGCAACTCTGATTCGGCCGTTGCGCTGTACTACCTGGGCCGGGCCGAGCAGATGCGCGATCGGTTCAAGGAGGCGGTGATCGCTTATCGCAAAGCCCTCGATGTTCGGCCCTCGTTCAGTCAGGCGGCGCTTTCGCTGGGACTTCTTTACGAAGAGAAGGCGATGAACCCGCAGGCGATCCGGACCTATCAGGAGCTTTACGACGCCACTCAGGACTCGGCGGCCGCGAACCGGCTGGCGACGATTTATCTGAAAGAGGAGAAGTACCAGAAAGCCCTTCCGTATCTCGAAGCGATCGAAGCCTCGGACCCCGACGACCTGAATGTGCGGGTGAAGCTGGGCCTGGTCCGCATGGAGCTCAAGCAGTATGAGAGCGCCATCACGGTCTTCCAGAGCATCCTCGAGAAGAATCCGGACTCTGACCGCGTGCATTATTATCTCGGGAGTCTTTACGAGGAGCTCAAGCAAACGGATGACGCGATCGTCCAGCTGAGCAAAATCAAGCCGAACTCCAAGCTCTTCACCGAGGCGGCCTTGCATGTGGCTTACCTGCTGAAACAAACCAAGCGGCTCGAAAAGGCGAAGGCCTTTATCCAGGAAGCCATTACGAAGGCGCCGGACACCTCGGGCTTCTATGTCTTTCAGGCGAGCCTCGAAGAGGAGGCGAAGAACCTCAACGGAGCGATCACGGTTCTGGAGGGAGCGGTCAAGCGGTTCCCAAAAGACGAGAAGGTCCGCTACTACCTTGGGAGTCTCTATGACCGTCAGGGCGATCAGGAAAAAGGACTGGCTCAGATGGAAGCCATCCTCACCGTGAACCCCGACAACGTCGATGCCTTGAATTACATCGGTTACACCTGGACCGCGAAGGGCGTTCGCCTGAACGACGCCGAGAGGCTGTTGCGCAAAGCGATCGGCCTGCGCCCGGACAACGGTTACGTCCAGGATAGCTGGGGCTGGTACCTTTTCGTTCGGGGAAGGGTGAACGAGGCCGTAGTCGAGCTCGAGAAGGCCGCCAAGCTCAAGCCCAACGAAGCTACGATCCTTGAGCATCTGGGTGACGCCTATCTGCGCTCGAACCTTCGTGAGAAGGCCTTGCTCCAGTACCGCGACGCGGTGAAATTCGCTGAAGACGACGAAGCCCGGCGGAAGATCGAGCACAAGCTGCGCAATCTCTCCGGGGAGCTGGCGCGGGACGAAAAGGCGCCTGGTGGAGCCAGGCGCGTTCCGGCTGGAACCCCTTGATCTAGAACGCCTCTCCGAGTGACACTGGTAGGCAATGACCGTTCATCGGACTCTCTTGCCAGGTGTCTTCCTTGCCGTCGTACTTCTGGGCTGCGCCCATGCGCCGGTCGCGGTCAAGAAAGCCGGACCTGACGAGCAGCTTCGCTCCATCTGCGAGGTCGGCCGGGAGCTACAGAAGGCCCGCGGCACGGTCTGGCTGAAGGTCAGCTCGAAGGAAGTTTCCGGCCAGTTCCCGGCGACGATCGAGATCAGTGCGCCGGATGCGCTCGTGATGGAGGTCACCAATCTCCTCGGTGGGCGAGAGGCGCTCATCACGATCCGCGGCAAGCAGTACACCGTTGACGTGCCGCCGAAGAAGGGACGATCCCAGGCGGGAACCCGGACCTGGGGCGGGATACCGCTCGAGTGGGCGGCCGAGCTCTTCTTGGGGCGATTTCCGTGCCCGCCCTCCGACGCGATCGCCGATAGCGCGATTCGTTGGACGGATGAACGGACGCTCGAGGTCGACGTCCCACCGAATCTGAGCCGCGAGGCGCAGCGTTTCGTTTATCGGGTCCAGACCCAGGGCGATCGGCTCTGGCCCGAGGCGCTCCACTGGGAGCGCAAGAATCCGCCGAAACTCGAAGTGGATTTCACCTTCGCCAATCCTGAAAGCGATACCCACAGCCCCCGGCGCTGGGAGGCCAAATCCCCCCAGGGCGAGGTGAAGGTTCGCTGGAAAGACCGCCAGCTGCCGCGCTGAACCTTCTGGAGACACGCTCATGCACCGCCGATTTCACGACCTGCTGCCGCTCCTGCTCGTACCCGCCTTGATGCTTTCCGCCGGGGGCTGTACCCCCCGCAAGAAAACGGATACGGCCAACACCTTGAACACCTATCAGCCGAGCCGGATCAAGGGCCTTGATCCGATTTACGCCGACGACATCTACAGCGGAACCGAGGTCAAGCGGGCCTACGAAGGGCTGCTCCAGTACCACTACCTGAAGCGGCCGTACGAGCTGGCCCCGAATCTCGCCGAAGCGATGCCCGAAGTGAGCGCGGACGGTCGGAGTTATACGTTCAAGCTGAAGAAGGGCGTGCTGTTTCAGGATGATCCCTGCTTCAAGGAGACGGGCGGCCAGGGTCGCGAGCTGACGGCGGACGACGTCGTTTACTCATTTCTGCGGCTCGTGGATCCCAGGCTGGTCTCGACGGGATGGTGGGTTCTCGATGGAAAGATCGAGGGACTGAACGAGTGGCGCGAATCCGCCAAGCATGCGCCGCCGGACTACACGAAACCCATCACGGGTCTGCAGGCCCTGGATCGCTATACCGTGCGCATCACCCTTGTGCGGCGCTCGGCGCAGTTTCTTTTCGCGCTCGCGATGCCGTTCACGTCGATCGTGCCGCGCGAGGCGGTTCAGCACTACGGCAAGGAGTTTCTCAATCATCCGGTGGGAACGGGCCCGTTCCGGATGGCGGAGTTCGACCGCAACTCGCGCCTGGTGTGGGTGAAGAATCCCACCTACCGCAAGGAACTTTACCCTTCGGAGGGCGAATCGGGGGACAAGGAGGCCGGCCTGCTCGAGGATGCCGGCAAGCCGATTCCGTTCCTGGATCGGATCGTGGTTCAGGTTTTCGACGAGACTCATCCGCAGTGGCTGTCTTTCCTGTCCGGCAAGCTCGATGCGACGGGGATTCCGAAAGACAACTTCGCCGAAGCGGTTGGCGGCAACCACGATCTCACGCCGGAGCTCCAGAAAAAGGGGATCAGGCTTCACAAGAATCCCGGGATCGACATTGTCCGCACGACCTTCAACATGAAGGACCCGCTGGTGGGCCGCAACAAGCTGCTTCGGCAGGCCATCAGCCTGGCTTACGACGCCGAGCCGTATATCGAGCTCTTCTTCAATGGCAGGGCGATCCCGGCGCAGGGTCCGATCCCTCCGGGGGTGGCGGGCTTTGATCCCGACTTCAAGAACCCTTATCGGCAGTACAATCTGGAAAAGGCCAAGGAGCTGCTCGCCAAGGCGGGTTACCCCGGCGGCAAGGGGCTTCCGCCACTGGAGTATTCGGCGACGGCCGACGGGGTCTCTCGCCAGACCACTGAGTATCTGCAGAAGTTGCTGGCGCCGCTCGGAATCAAGCTGAAGGTCAATACCTACTCGTGGCCCGAATTCCAGGCCGGCGTGAAGAACGCCCGGGGCCAGCTGTGGTCGTACGCGTGGAACGCCGACTACCCGGACGCGGAGAACTTCCTGCAGCTTTTTTACAGCAAGAACGCGTCGCCGGGTCCGAACGACGCCAACTACAGCAATCCGGAGTTCGATCGGCTGTATGAGAAGGCGCTCCAGCTTCAGGATGGCCCCGAGCGGACGGCGCTCTATCAGCAGATGGTGAGGATCGTGGTGGAGGATTGCCCGTGGATCTTCGCGGTCCATCGCTCGATTTTCAGCCTCGTGCAGCCCTGGGTGAAAAACTACAAGCGTCACGGCTTCGAGCACAACGCGATGAAGTATTACCGCGTCGATCCGGCGCTCAAGAAACAGTGAGGTCGCGGCACCCGCGAAGATGACCGTCTATCTGCTCCGCAAGCTTCTTGGAACGATACCCACGATCTTCGGCGTCGCGCTGATCGTGTTCCTGCTGTTCCATGTCGTGGGGGGCGATCCGACCTACCAGATGCTCGGCAAGTATGCGACGGCCGAACAGGTGGCCGAGCTCCGGCATCAGCTCGGCTTTGATCAGCCGCTTCACCGGCAGTTCGTGGGCTTCTTGCGCGAGATCGTCACCTTTGACTTCGGCGAGAGCTACGCGACCAAACAGAAGGTCAGCCGGATGATCCTGGACGGGATCGTTCCGTCGCTCAGCCTGACGCTTCCGGCCTTTTTCCTGACGACGCTGATCGCGGTCGTGATCGGGCTGCTCGTGGCCTACTTCCGCGGGCGTTGGATCGACCGGGTCACCGTCCTGCTGTGCGTGCTCGGAATGAGCGTGCCGGTGCTGGCGTATATCCTGTTCGGTCAGTATTTCCTGGCGTACCGGCTCCAGCTTTTCCCGATCGCGGGCTATGACCCCGAATGGCCCGAGCGGCTCGTATATCTGGCGCTTCCGATCCTGATCTCGGTGATGGTGAGCGTCGGCTTCAGCGTCCGGTTCTATCGGACCGCGCTCATCGAGGAGACCTCGCAGGACTATGTCCGGACGGCGAGAGCCAAGGGGCTTTCGGAGCCGCGGATCTATCTCAAACACGTCCTGAAAAACAGCCTCGTGCCCATCGTGACGAACGTCGTGATGGATCTGCCGCTGCTGGTGCTGGGAGCCTTTCTGCTCGAGAAGTTCTTCGGGATACCCGGGCTCGGCGGCATCACGATCAATGCCGTTCATGACAGCGATTTTCAGGTCATCAAGGCGATGACGATCTTTCAGTCCTTTCTCTTTATCCTGGGCAACGTGCTGACCGACGTCGCCTACACGCTGGTGGACCCGAGGGTGAGCTTCGATGGGCGCTGAGGCGGGGTCGATCGCGAACGAAGAGGTGAGGCCGGCGCGGAGCCTCTGGAGCGATGCCTTCCGCCGGCTCAGGAGGGACCGCCTTGCCGTCCTCTGCCTGCTCGTTGTCCTCGCGTACGCCGCCGCCGCACTGCTCGCCCAGTTCGGCTGGATCGCCTCGCCGTGGGAGCAGGAAGTCGGCAAGGCTTTCGCACCGCCCAGCTTTGACCGTCTCGAGCTGATCATGGGGACGGACTTCCTGGGGCGCAGCGTCCTGTACAAGGTGGTTCACGGTGCCCGGGTCGCCATGAGCGTGGGACTTCTGGCCTCGCTGATCAGCGTGCCGATCGGGGTGCTTCTCGGCGCGACCGCCGGCTACTTCGGAGGCTGGTGGGACGATGCGGTCGTCTGGTTCTACACCACGGTGGCGTCGATTCCCGGGATCATGCTCCTGATCGCGATCACGCTGATGCTGGGCAAGGGCATGACCGCGATGTGCATCGCGTTGGGCGCGACCTCCTGGGTGCATCTGGCCCGCGTGATGCGCGGCGAATTCATGAAGCACAAGTCGCGCGAGTACGTGGTCGCCGCCGAGAGCCTGGGCGCCGGCCACTCGGCGCGCATCTTCCGGCACATCTTTCCGAACGTGTCGCATTTCGTGATCATCAACTTCTCGATCCAGTTCATGGGGGCGATCAAGGCCGAGGTGATCCTCTCGTTCCTCGGGATCGGCGCCCAAGGCCTGCCGAGCTGGGGCGTGATGATCAGCGATGCCAAGGACGAGCTCAGCCGCTGGGTATTCTGGCCCTGGCTCAACGGGACGACGCCGGTCTGGTGGCAGCTCGCCGGCGCGACCTCGGCCATGTTTTTCGTCGTACTGGCTTTGAATATCCTGGGCGATGCGCTTCGTGATGCGCTCGATCCCAGAATCAAGTAGGGTGAGGGGAAATGGAAAAGATCCTCGAAGTGAAACATCTGCGGACCTCCTTCTTCGCCGAGGAAGGCGAGATCAAGGCGGTCGATGACGTCAGCTTCTCGGTCGGCAAGGGTCAGACGCTGGGGATCGTCGGAGAATCCGGCTGCGGCAAGAGCGTGGCGAACCTCTCGATCATGCGCCTGATCCCGACCCCGCCGGGCCGGATCATGGGCGGCGAGGTGCTGTACAAGGGCCGGGATCTGCTCAAGCTCGACATGAGCGAGATGAGGCATATCCGCGGCAACGAGATCTCGATGATCTTCCAGGAGCCGATGACCTCGCTGAATCCCGTTTTCACCATCGGCAACCAGATCTGCGAGGCGATCGCGCTTCACCAGGACCTGCCGCGCAAGGAGGTCCGCAACAAGGCCATCGAGATGCTCAAGCTCGTGGGGATCTCCTCGCCCGAGAAGCGGGTCGATGATTATCCCCATCAGCTTTCGGGCGGAATGCGCCAGCGCGTGATGATCGCGATGGCGCTTTCGTGCAGCCCGCAGGTCCTGATCGCCGATGAGCCGACCACGGCGCTGGACGTGACGATCCAGGCGCAGATCCTGGATCTGCTGATGGAGCTGCAGGCCAAGGTCGGTTTGGGCCTCATCCTGATCACCCATGACCTCGGGGTCGTGGCCGAGGTCGCTGACGAGGTGATCGTCATGTATGCGGGCCGGGTGGTGGAGCAGGGGCCGGTGCGCGAGATCTTCGCGAATCCGAAGATGCCTTACACCCGTGGGCTGCTCAACAGCATCCCGGTACTGCGCAAGGATCCGACGGGCAGGATCAAGAAGAAGCGCCTCGAGACGATTCCCGGCATCGTGCCCAATCTGCTGCATCTTCCCCAGGGGTGCCGTTTTCAGGATCGATGCACCCATGCGGCGCCCGAATGCCGGCAGGCGGAGCCCGAGCTTCGCGCGGTGGGCCCCGACCACTCGATCCGTTGCGTGAGGGATGTCTAAGATGGAAACGCTGGTTTCGGTACGCGATCTGGTGAAGCGCTTCCCCGTCAAGGGGGGCTTCTTTTCGCGCGAAGTGGCGAGCGTGAAGGCGGTTTCCGGCGTCTCGTTTGACATCAGGCGCGGCGAGACGCTCGGCCTCGTCGGTGAATCGGGCTGCGGCAAGTCGACGCTCGGCCGCTGTATCCTCAGGCTCCTGGAGCCGACCTCGGGCCAGGTCTTCTTCAAGGGGCGCGACATCACCCATTTGCCCGCCGGCGAGCTGCGTGCGCTTCGCCGCAACATGCAGATCATCTTTCAGGATCCTTACGCTTCGCTGAATCCGCGGATGACGGTTGAAGACATCCTCGGCGAGCCTCTCGATATTCACCGGATCTGCGCGACGCGTGACGACCGCCGCAAGCGGATCCTCCAGCTTCTGGATCTTTGCGGTCTCAGGCGCGAGGCGGTCTCCCGTTATCCCCACGAGTTTTCGGGCGGACAGCGGCAGCGGATCTGCATCGCCCGGGCGTTGGCGGTCGAGCCTGAGTTCATCGTCTGTGATGAGCCGGTGTCGGCCCTGGATGTGTCCATCCAGGCTCAGATCGTGAACCTGATGCAGGACCTGCAGAAGGAGCTGAAGCTGACCTATCTGTTCATTGCCCATGACCTGAAGATCGTGGAGCATATCTCGACCGAGGTGGCCGTGATGTACCTGGGTCAGATCGTCGAGCGGGCGCCTGCTGAGGAGTTGTATGCCAATCCCAAGCACCCCTACACCCGCGCTCTGCTTTCGGCGATTCCCATTCCAGATCCAACCTATCAAAAAGAAAGAATAATTCTTAAAGGGGATGTTCCTTCGCCGCTGACGCCCCCGTCGGGATGCTTCTTTCACCCGCGCTGTTCGCTCGTTCAGGAGAACTGCAAGCATGACGCGCCGCACCTTCTGGCCGCCCCCGGAGGGGTCGCAGAGGGGCATTGCGTGTCGTGTCATTATGCAAAATAGAGGGGTTTCCTCTCTAAATTCCTTATCCTAGAGAGCCTCCCTGCCGAAAAGTCTTTCAAGGAGTCTCCTCCGGAATGGACTTTTCTCGGCGAAAACTACCGAAAGAAGCAGCGCAGACGTTGCGTGCGTGTCCGCTTCACACGGTCAAACCCTACGCGCCCATGCTGGCGCCGGCGTACGTCTATATGCCAAGGAATGAAAAATTCGTTTCCGTGAAGGCGCCGCTCGACTTTTTCACGCCCGAGGAGCTGGAGCGGCTCAAATCATTCGAGAGCCTGTATTTGCCTGATTTCGTGGACTCCGTCCTGCCGTTCCGCTCGGCGGCGCGCGGGGTCCTGACGCTGCTTCAGTGGCGTCCCGATCGCAACGATCCTTCGGTATTGCCGCCGGCGTCTTACGAGCTCGCCGACGCGGTCCTGCGGCTGCTCGGGCCGCTCTGGGGACGCGATACGCAGATCGAGCCGTTCTTCCTGGCGGTGTTCGCCAACGAGCTCTGCGAGCTGCTGCCGGGAGAGCTTCTGACCGAGGTTCGCGAGCAGAGCGTGGAGACGTACGAAAGCGCGATGCTCCTGTCGAGCTGGGCGGTGTTCCTGGCGCTGCATATCGGGCACTGCGATCTCGGCTTTCTGAACGCCTTGCGTGTTCGCGTCTTCACCGAGGCGGCGTATGGAGCCGGTGAGCAGAGGCGGTTCGCGCCGGTCGATGAGGTGATCAGTGCCGCGCGCCGATCGTTGCCCGCGGAGAGCCGGCTGGCGCCCCTTCGGGCGGACGGTTTCGTCGGTCAGACGGACCGTGTTTCTCAAAAGATGCTCTCCCGTTTGCGACGGGTGATTCAGGACCTTCTGCGGCCCGAGCGGCCGGTGGCCACGATCTTTGGACCGGGAGGTTTCGTCGATGTCTGACGTCAGCACCTCCGTGCGATCGATGAACAGCTTCGGGGTCAGCGGACTCCTGAGCGAGGATTGCAAGGTCTACTACGACAACCTTTTCAACACCCGGCATGTCGGGAAGATCTCCGATCTCCTGCTGGCTCGGCTGCGCGAGGCGGGCGCGGACGAGCTGCGACTGCGGGCGCTGCTGCTGTTCAGTGTCTTCCAGGCCTATCGCTGCCAGCCGGCGGCGCCAGGCGAGGAGGGCGAGGCCGTCATCGCTCCGGAGCCGGTGCTGCTCGAGTGCGGGATCGATAGCGATCACATCGCGGTGGGGATCTCTTTCCGAATTTCACAAGACGTTGATGGTGAGAAGCTTCGCGAGGCGATTCTTTCAGAGGCGCCTCCGGTCGGAACCTTCGAGGAGCTTCTGGCTTCGCTCTACCGGTACTCGGACCGTCTGGTGCTGAGGATCCAGCCGGGGGAGCAGGTCGAGGCGGTGTCACTTCTGCGTCTCGCGACCGCGTCCGCTCCGGCGGGCGAGGAGAAGGCGCAGCCCGAGATCGTTCTCCTGGGCGGTGGCGAAGAGGCGCATGAGGCGCCCAAAGCCGAGGATTATATCGAACTCGCGGATCTGGATTACGCCAGGCTTCTGAGCTCGGATGCGACGGTGGCGGTCCCTCCGCCCCCGACCGGCGAGTTCATCGCGCACGGGGTCTCGGAGCTCGAAGAGGCCGTCCGGCTTCGCGCTCAGGCCGCGGTGCTCGAGCAGAAGTACACGGTCGGAGGCCTGAACCCGGAGTCGAGTCCGCAGCTCTTCCGGATCAAAGGGGAGAAGCAGGAGGAGCTCGGCTCCGCTTCGACTCTCGTCAAGGGCGCCCCGCAGGAGCCGCAAGACGCTTCCTCCACGCTCGTGAGCGGCGCCGGCGAGGACACCACTCGGGCGCTCTCCGAAGATGATCCCCGCGTTCAGCTCTATCTGACCAAGATTCAGGAATTGCAGCAGCGGATCCTTGACCTCGAGCAGGGCAAGGCCGAGGCACGGGTGGAAGCGAGCCAGGCCACCGCAACTGCGGAGAAGCTCGCCGGCTCCACGCGGGTCATTACCGGTTTGCTGAAGAAGGTATGGCCCTTCCGCAAACGCCAGGAGCAGGAGGAGCTTGAGGAGGGTGCCGAGCAGCTCGCGCCCGAGCAGGTACTGAAGGAAGAGAATAAGCCTAGCGCCGCCGCCGAAGAGGCCGAGACCGTCAGAGAGGCCACCGAGCTCCTTGCCGAGCTTGAAAAGGGCAAGCTCGACATGACGCTCAACCGCGCCAAATCCGAGCTCAACGAGATCAAGGAGGACGTCTCCAGCCGCAAAGCCAAGCGCTGGATGGACGGTCTGATGGGCGAGCTGGTTCAGGAAAAAGCCCGCCTCCATGAGCTGGCCCAGAAGCTCAATTCCTCGATCCGCCAGAAGGAGATGGAGTTCAGGACCAAGGAGATCCGGCTCCAGGAAGAGGTCCGCAAACGCGACGAAAGCATCCGGCAGAAGGCCCATGCCCTCACTCGCGCCAAGGATCAGCTCAGTCAGATGAGCATGCAGATCGACAAGTACAAATCGGCCACCCAGGGCAAGGCCGAGGAGAGTCACTTCCGTCAGAAGTTCCAGCTCAGCCAGAAGCTGCTCCTGGCTTCCAAGGACGAGGTCTCCAAGTTGACTTCGAAGGTGGATGACCTCAAAGGGCAATTGGCCAGCGCCCAGATGGCGCTCAAGTCGCGCGGCACGAACACGGCCTCGATGGAGCTGCAGACCCTCCGAACCAAGAATGAGCGCAGCGTCCGGCAGCTCGAGGAGCTGCGTGGGATCAACGAGCAGCTCACGGCCCGCATCCAGCAGCTTGCCACCAGGTCCGAGAAGGCCGGCAAGCCGGAAGCCGCCGAGAACCCCAAGAAACTTGAAGCCTCGATGAAGCAACTTGCCGTCGCTCAGAAGGACAATGAGCAGCTCAAGCTCCGCGTCGAAGAGCTCTCTCGCGAGGATGTGCGGCTGAAGTCCGAGCTCAAGCGCGCGCTTCTCGAGGTCAAGAGCCTGCGCCAGCGCGCCTCGCAGCGGCCTGGCGGGAGCAAGCCGGAGGACGGCGGGACAAAGGCGGCTTGAGGATTGCCTGGGCCCCAAAACTGTTTTAGAAGTGAAAGAAGTGCTCGCGTGGCGGAATTGGTAGACGCGCTGGTCTTAGAAGCCAGTGGGATTCCCGTAGCCGTTCGAGTCGGCTCGCGAGCACCATACAAAAGCAGGCGCTGATGGCGCCTGCTTTTGTATGGTGCGGTTCCAAAGTCGGCAACTCGCCATTGGCGAGTCGCGTAACTAACCAGCCGACGTGAAAGGCGGAGCGAGGCGGGAACCCCCTGCCCCGCAGGCAGCAAAGCTGCCGAGGAGCGCGGGTGCCGAGTGAGCCCAGCCTGTAGGTCGAGGCCGATTAGGCCGAGAACCGGAAGGCGAGTCGGCTCGCGAGCACCAAACTTTTCGTTATGAGTTCCCCTCGACCTGCGAGTTGATTCCGCCGAATTCGCGCCTGTCGTACTCTTCAAGCGTGTCCTTCAAGGCGTTGAAGCGAGAAATATATTTAGAGTCGACTTTTCTCCTCAAGGACCCGACGACCTGAGCGCCCAGGCAGCCGAAGTCCACCATCGCTAACGACGGCTGGGTGAGCGCGGAGGTAATGCAGCTCACCGCCGGGCGAATGTAACGCCGGCGGAGGAAACGGTAAGAACCCTCACGCTCAATGCTGAGCCCTGAAGAGTTATCGGTGCCGCTGGATATGAGAAAGTCGGCTCGGAAATGCTGATCCCGGAACTGCTCCTTTTTGATCCGGTGGGTGTCGTTCGAGAACCATTCGATGAGCCCGGCTCGGGCGGCTTTAACCAGGAGCCCGCGGAGGAGTCGGTGGTTTCCGGAAAACCTGCTCCTCGACTCATCAATGTGTCCCTCGCGGTCAAAGAAGAGCTCGAGGCTCGCCATGCCATGGATGCCGTGTTCGGCAAGCATCCAGGGGAAATCCAGGTGCTTGTCGATTCTCGAGGCGAGAAGATCGAAGACGTCAAAGACCTTGCTCTCGGTGAAAAGCAGTTCGCGGCTCCAGGGATTCAAAATTCCCTGTGAGCCCGAACCCTCAGTAGCGCTGGTGTCAGGAGGGGAGGAGAGAAAACCGTTCTTTGCGAAAGAGGGCCTGAGGTCCAGTTTCCCTGATGGTCCGCCGCGAGTTCCTCTCCCGACTGAGCGCCGCCCGGCAGTTTTCGCGGACCCTCTTGAGGGACGCTCGACCTCGACCGGCAAGAGCAGGTGAGGCTTGAGCGGCTGGGTCATTGGATGCACCCGAAAAAAGCCGAGAGCAAACCCGACCAAAGCCGCATGCAGCGCTATCGAGCCAAAGAGCGAGCGAAAGGTCGGGGCCATGTCATCGCGGCGCTAGTTCTGCATCTGCCTTGCCGTGCGATCCAATACGAGAGACGGAATCGTATCTTTCCAGCTTACCGAATAGAGGACACGCAGCGCCTTGCCGCGGAGCGCTTGCCTTGGGACCATGCCCCACTCGCGGCTATCGGCGCTGTTGTCGCGGTTATCGCCAAGGAAGAGGTAGTGCCCTTCCGGAACGAGGAACTCCTGCTCCTGGTGCCTGGCGAGGCCGGGGATTCGTTTTACGTCGTGGAGCGTGACGCCGAGGCGTTCTCGGTACTCGAAGGGCAGGCTCGTGCTGGCGAGACGTTCCCTGATCGATCCGAGTTCCGCGGGCTCCAGCTCGAGGGTTTTGCCGTTGAGCTCGACCAGCCCGTCTAGGATCCGGACGCGATCGCCGGGGAGCCCGACCAGGCGCTTGATCAGATTGACCGACGGGTCGCCGGGATGAGTGAAGACGATCACGTCTCCGCGCTCGGGCTCGCCGGTGCGCCGGATGACCTGGTCGCTGAAGGGTACACGAAGGTCGTAAGCCATCTTGTTGACCAGGACATGGTCGCCGGGCTGAAGAGTGGGTTCCATGGAACCGCTGGGGATTACGTATTGATCCGCGAAGACGGAACGGAAGGCA
>JAMPXZ010000034.1 GCA_023700925.1 Oligoflexia bacterium
CGCTTCTTCAGGATTTGGATCATTCTTTGAATGTCGGCGACCGCGATGGGATCGATGCCCGCAAACGGCTCGTCTAGCAAAAGGAATACCGGGTCCAATGCGAGCGCGCGCGCCACCTCGACCCGCCGCCGCTCGCCACCCGAGAGGGTGTAGGTCTTTTGCTTGGCGATGTGGTTGATGTTGAACTCATCCAGAAGCTTGTGAAGGGTCTCGTGCTGCTCGGACGCGCCGATCGGAAGCGTCTCGAGCACGGCCATGATGTTCTCTTCCGCCGTCATCCTTCGGAAAACCGAAGCCTCCTGCGGAAGATAGGCGATTCCGCCTTGGGCGCGTTGGTGCATCGGCCACTTCGTGATCTCCTGGTCATCGAGGGTGACCTTGCCCGCGTCCGCCTGAACCAGCCCGACGACCATATAGAAAGAGGTCGTCTTGCCGGCGCCGTTCGGGCCGAGCAGTCCCACTACCTGCCCGGATTCAACTTCGAAGCTGACGCCGCTCACCACGGGGCGGCCTTTATAGGCCTTCGCCAGGTCGGCGGCTCGAAGGACGTGCTTTTTTTTGGCGGGCGGCTGGGCGCTGCTCGCGCCGCTCTCGCCTTTACTGTCCTTGGCTGTATGCATTGCTGTGCTCCACTTCCACGATGTCCTTGTCCCGATGCAGGGTAATGACCTCGCCCGTTACCGTATCACTATCCTGATAAACCTGAGGATACTCCGTCAACACGATCACATTTCTTTTGGCGTCAAAGAGGGCCTTGCCACCGGTAGCGTACTTGAGCCCTTGCGCCGTCTTGCTCAGCTCGCGGATCAGGACGTCCTCGGAGGCCACCATGTAGTTGAGCATCTTCGCGGAATTGCCATAGTTGAGGTCCGTCCTGCGGCTTCGGGTCAGCAGGGTCGGCTGCACGATCCTCACAAAACGGGTGTCCAGGGGGCGGCTCGGCGACATCGTGAATTCGGCCAGCTGGCGATCGCGGTAGATCACGCAGCGGTCCGACTCGATCGCGGTTGTCTCCGAGGTAGGGGAGGACGTGCGGACCTGCACCGCGCGCGAGAGGGTGATGCGAGAGTTCGCCATAGTGAACTCCAGGCCGTAGCTGTCGAATGCGAGCTTCTGGTCCTGCGACTGGCTGCCGTCGCCATTTACAGGAAACTGTGGCGGAATCTCGATCTTCCGTTCCTGGGGTCGATGGCGAAGAAAGGGGCTCTTGAGCACAAAACCGTCGGGGAAGGTCGTGGTCACGTCGCCGAAAATTTCCAGATCCCGCTGGTTCATGAAGTACTTGGCTTCGAGGCCGGTCACGAGGGTGACCTTCTCGTTTGCGTCGTAGAGGTAGGCCTTGACGTTTCTCGCGTGGACCAGCTTTTCGTGGTTATAGAGAAAGGCCTGCTGCGCAACGAGTTTCCATTGTTTTACGCCATCTTGGGTCGAAACGTAGTTGAACTGGTCCACGCTGTAGTCGGGCACCTTGCCCGAGGGAATTCCCGACGCCAGCGTCTTCTCACCCCGCGGAAGCAGGAACTCCGGATCGACGCTGGAGCTGACCGTCTCGGGCCGCTCATCAACCGAAGAGGGCGAAAGGGCCACGATCTGCACCAGGATCAACGCGACCACGCCCCCGAGGATCCAGGGGTGAAGTCGCCCTTGCGGCAGCGGGCGAGCAAAGAGGCGTGTGACCCAGTCGAACATTCTTCTAAGCTAAACCTTTTGAAGGAAAATTTCCGCCTAGAATCATGACTCAGGACGTTGTAGGGTGCGTCCCATGGGGCCTGATACCGAGCAGTTTGAAGGCCGGAAGCGCGAGCACATCCGCGAGGCGCTGAATCCGGCAAACCAGGCTATTGGCCTGAGTGGGCTGGACCGAATTCGTCTGGTACACGATGCGCTCCCGGAGCTGGATCTCCAGGACGTGCGCTTGGACTCCCTTTGCCTGGGCCGTTCTGCCCCTACACCGTTCTATGTTGCGGGAATGACTGCCGGCCATCCCGACGCCGTGCGGATCAATCAGATCCTGGCGTCGGCCTGTGCCCAGCGCGGTTGGGCCATGGGCGTCGGGTCCCAGCGTCGTGAGCTGGAATCTCCCGCCGCAGGGGCGCTCGACCATTGGAAACGGCTGCGGGACGCGGTACCTGATCTGGTGTTGATCGCGAATATCGGGGTCTCGCAGCTCATTCGTGCCAAAACCCAGGACCTTCGCCGCCTGGCCGAGGAGATGGGGGCTCACGCCTTGGCCATTCATCTCAATCCTTTGCAGGAGGCGCTGCAGCCCGAAGGTACGCCACAGTTCCGGGGCGCGACAGCCGCGATCAATCGCGTTTGCTCGGAGCTCGACCTGCCAGTGGTGATCAAGGAGACCGGCTGCGGTTTCAGCGGCGAGACGCTGAGACGCTTCCATGGCATGGGTCTCGGGGCCGTGGATATCAGCGGTCTGGGCGGCACTCATTGGGGGCGGATCGAAGGAGCGCGGGCCGAAGCGGGAAGTCCGCGGGCGGCGGCGGCCGCGACCTTCGCGACTTGGGGGGAATCCACGGTGGACTCGCTCCTCGCGGCGAGAAAAAGCCTGCCGAACGTCGAGGCCTGGGCTTCGGGCGGGGTTCGCTCGGGACTGGACGCCGCCAAGCTGATCGCGCTCGGCGCGCATCGCGTGGGCTACGCCCAGCCGGCGCTCGAGGCCGCGCTCGAGGGGCCCGACGCCCTCCAGCGCTGGATGGAAGTCCAGGAGTTCGAGCTGCGGGTCGCGTTGTTCTGCACCGGATCGGCTACGCCCGAGCAGCTGAGGCGATCGAAAGAGAAGGTCGTGCGTGCGCAATAGGAAGCGGCCGACCGAAGGAGAGGAAATGGAATCCAAACGCCATTTGACCGAGGGCTTTCACCGGCTGACGCGTACGGAACGCCTGAGCCGGGTGCAGGAGCTTTGCGGCCTCACCCAGGAGGAAACGGCGATCCTTTCGGGCGAAAGACCTTTGCCCTGGGAAGTCGCCGAGCACCTGATCGAGAATGTCGTGGGTTACTTCCCGATGCCCATCGGCGTGGCCACGAACTTTACGATCGATGGCCGTGATCTATTGATCCCCATGGCGGTGGAAGAGACCTCCATCATCGCGGCGGCAAGCGCGACGGCGAAGTGGGTGAGGCGCGAAGGCCTGATCCGCACCTATTCCAAAGGCAACTTGATCATTGGCCAGGTCCAGCTCCCGAGCGTCCGCGATGCGGCGCGGGCACGCCGCCTCCTGCACGAGAGCCGCGAGACCCTGATGGGGCTGGCGAACGCCTGCATTCCGGGCCTGGTCGCCCGCGGCGGTGGCATCCGCGATATCGCGGTTCGCGAAGTTCCGCGGCCGGACTCGGAGTACGGCGGCAAGGACCGCACGATGATCGTCCTGCACATCCTTTGCGATCCGTGCGATGCGATGGGCGCCAACCTGATCAACCAGGTTTGCGAGGCGCTGAAACCGCGCGTGGAAGACATCACCGGCGAGCGCGTCGGTCTGTGCATTCTCTCGAACCTCGTGGACACCAAGCTGGCGGTCGCCGAGGCAATCATCCGCAACGTGGATCCCGTCGTGGGGCGCGGCATCGAGGAGGCGACCCTTTTCGCGAAAGCCGACCCGTACCGCGCGGCGACTCATAACAAGGGCGTCCTGAACGGCATCGATCCCATTCTGATCGCGACGGGCAATGACTGGCGCGCGGTCGAGGCGGGGATCCATGCCTATGCCGCCCGCAGCGGCACCTATCAGCCCATCACCGACTGGCGGATGGAAGGCTCCGACCTCGTGGGCCGGATCGAGGTTCCGCTGGCCGTGGGTACGGTCGGAGGAGTCACGCGCGTGCATCCTTCGGCGCGCGTCGCCCTCAAGATGCTTCGGATCACCAAGGCCGAGGAGCTCGGCCGCATCTGCGCGGCGGTCGGTCTGATCCAGAACCTGGGCGCCCTCAAGGCGCTCGCCACGGTCGGAATCGTCAAGGGCCATATGCAGCTCCATGCGGCGAATCTCGCGATTGCCGCGGGTGCGGAGATTCACGAGATCGCGCAGGTCCGCGACCGCCTGACCGAGGTCCTTCGCGTCGAAAAGAACATCAACCTGACCCGTGCGCGGGAGATCCTGGAGGCCATCCGTGTTGCAGAACAGTCCGCTGCGATCCACTGAAGAGGCGGGGCCGGCCACGCAGGGCGATTCCGCTTTTGCCGCGGATTATTCGGTTCCCGGCAAGATCTTCATCCTTGGCGAGTACGCGGTTCTCGCGGGGCTTCCGGCCGTCGTGGCCGCCGTCGGTCCGCGCTTCCAGGCGAAGGTCACGGCCTCGGCTCCCGACCCGTTTCCCGCCCCGGCGCGGCAGCCGAGCTGGATGCATCCGCGCAGCCCTGTTGCGCAGCTCCTGGACTGGGCCAGTGACCTGCGGGCCCCGCGGCTGGAGATGGAATTCGAGGATCCCTTCGGTGCCGCCGGCGGCTTCGGCGGCTCGACCGCGCAGTTCGCTCTGGCTTATCGCGCGCTCGCGGAGCTCGAGAAGTGGGACGCGAGCTGGCAAAAGGCGTGGAAGCTTTACCGCGAGCTGACTCGCGGCACGACAAAGCAGGGACTTCCGCCCAGCGGCGCCGATCTCGTGGCGCAGTGGGAAGGCGGCGTTGTCCTTTTCGAAGGCGACGAGGAGCCCGCTCCGACCGCGCGCAATCTGTGGAAGCTTTTTGACTGGCAGGACGTCCTGGTCTTCTCGGCGACGGGACAGCAGGGACGCAAGGTCGCCACCCACGAGCATCTGGCGACGCTCGGGGATGCGGCGCGCCTCCGGCAGCTCGGCGAGGCGCTTCGCGCGCCGCTGATGAAGGGCATTCAGGCGATCCGTGAGAACCACCATGTCGGGCTCGGCTCGGCGATGAACGAGTACGCCGAGGCGCTGTCGTCCGCGGGCCTGGAGATTCCGCCCGCCCGCGAGGACCGCGAGGCGCTTTCGCGGCTTCCCGGCGTGCTCGGCGTGAAAGGCGCCGGCGCCCTCCAGGCGGATGCGCTTCTGGTGCTGCTCGAGCCGGGCAGCCCGCACCGGCAGTGGGTCATCGAAGAGGCTCTCGGACGCGATCTCGCGCTCCTGCGGGACGGCCTTGCCTGCGAACCCGGAGTGTCATGTCACAGCTAGTCCTCCGCGCCCGGGCTCCGTCCAACATCGCGTTGATCAAATACATGGGCAAGAAGGATTCCTCCCGGAATCTTCCAGAAAACGGCAGCATCTCGCTGACCCTCGACGCGCTCTGCTCGCTCGCGGAGGTGTCGGTTGCGGCTGGACGCGGGACGGTCGAGTGGCGGCCCGAGCTTCCGGCCCCTCCGGCCGGCGTGGGCGCGCTTTCGTTTCAGGTGCCGCATCTGAGCGAGGAGGGCAAAGCCAAGGTTCTCCGCCAGGTCGAGCGGGTTCGCTCCGCCGCGCATGAACTTCTGCCCCGCTGGGGCGTACCGCTGCGTCCGGGGCTCGTCGACGCCGCGAGCTCCGAGCGCTGGGTCTTCCGCACGGCCAACAGCTTTCCCCAGGCCTCGGGCATCGCCTCGAGCGCGTCGAGCTTCGCGGCGGTAACGCTGGCCACGGCCGGCGCCTGTGCCGCGGAACGTGAGTCCTTCCAGCGGGCCTGGCGTGCCGAGCCGCCTTTCCGGGCCGCGCTCGCCCGCGTTTCCCGTGAAGGCTCGGGCAGCTCCTGCCGCTCCCTGGATGGTCCCTGGGTGCAGTGGGAAGGGGAGGACGTTTCGGTTCTCCCGTCGCGCCTGCCGCGGCTGGCCCATTTCGTCCTGCTCGTATCTTCGCAGGCCAAAAAGGTCTCCTCGTCCGAGGCGCATCAGCGGGTCAAAGGCTCTCCTCTGTGGCAGGGACGGGTCGAGCGCGTCGAGCGCAGGCTTGCGCAGCTCCGGCAGGCGATCGGCGAGGGCGAGTTGGCCGAAGTCGCGCGCGTGGCGTGGAGTGAGGCGTGGGAGATGCACAGCCTGTTTCACACCGCCGCGGAGCCGTTCTCCTACTGGGAGCCCGGGACGATGCTTGCGCTTCAGGCGCTCGCGCCGTGGGTCCGGGAAACCGAGCCGCCGATCGTCACGCTCGATGCCGGTCCGAACATCCACGTGATCGTCGAGGCGACGCGTACGCCGCTCTGGGAGCCGCGCCTGCGCGCGCTGGGCTTTGAGCTTCTACGCGATGGTCAGGGCACGGGCGGGGGGCTTCTCTGATGTGGCGCTCGTTTCATAGCCGGGTGCCCGGCAAGTGGGTGCTCGCCGGGGAACACGCGGTTCTGCGCGGGGCGACCGCAGTGGCGCTTCCGCATCCGGAGCTGGGCCTCACGCTGGCTTTTGAACCTGGCTCTTTCGAGGGTCTCAGGGTTGTCCCTGAAAGCGCCGCCCGCGTGATTCTCGAGCTGCTCGAGTCGGTGCGGGATGCCTGCGAGGAGCGGGGCCGAAGCTTCGGCGCGCCGGCCGGTACACTCGAGATTCAAAGCTCCATTCCGATCGGGGCAGGCCTCGGCTCTTCGGCCGCGCTCTGCGTGGCAATGAGTCGCTGGCTGCGCGGGCCGCTCGGGCTCGCCGAGCGCGAACTTCTGGATTTCGCGACGCAGCTTGAGGATCGCTTCCACGGCAAGAGCAGCGGGATGGACGTGGCTGTCATCGCTACGGGCGAACCTGTGACTTTTGTCAGGGGAGTCGGCCCCAAGCCTCTTGGCGTCAAGCATCTCCCGAAATTCACCTTCCATGACACGGCTCTTCGGTGCCGAACCCACGAGTGCGTCTCCCGCGTCGAGGCGTTCCGCGACCGCGAGCCAGCCAGAGCCATGCGCGTGGACGAGGCGATGGGAGAGGCCGCTCGTTTTGCGATCGAAGGACTCGTTCAGTACGACCGGGGTGACCGAAGTCGGGGACTTGAGCTCCTTGCGCAAGCCATGGCCCGGGGGCAGGAGTGCTTCCGCGCGTGGGATCTTCTCCCGCCCGAGGCCGGGGAGCTTGAGCGCAGCCTTCTCGCGGAAGGTGCCCTGGGTGTGAAAATCACGGGTGCCGGGGGCGGAGGCATGCTCGTCGCGCTGTGGAAAGACTAGGATTTTAAAGGTTTTTTTCAAATCCTCGTTTTTCCACCTCTTTTGCTGCCCGCTCCCTTCAGTAATTCCACAGAGTTTCGATAAGTTATAAGCGGCTATGGCATGAAGGTGTCTTCATAATCTTAATCGTTGTTCGATGTTAGACTTTTACTTAGGTGGTGAACGGGTATGGCTACGTGGGTCCGAAATGGATTTCGAATCACGGTCACGTTGGGAATCGTCCTGCTTTCGCTAACGTATAGCGGTTGCGGCAAGCGAGGCGGAGCTTCGGTGAGCGCGGGAACGACCGGCTCAGGAACGCGCGATGCGGCGACGAATGTTTCCGCGCCGACCATCACCGCCCCCGGAGCGAATCCTTATCTTTCCAACGGCAGCTCCATGGTTCTCCAGGGCGGCTGTACGACCGGCAATCTCGTTCATCTCACGGAAATTTTGGAGAGCGGCACCGCGGTTCCGCTCACTACCACCTGCGCGGCATCCTCCTACTCGTTCACGATCACGGCCTCGAGCGACGGCCTGCATTCCTATGAGATCCAGCAGCAGGCGGTCTTTCAGGGAGAAACTCTCGAGTATGTCTCGCCCGTGGTGAACTTCGCCTGGTTCCGCGACGCGACCCCGCCCGCGCCGCCGGTGATCACCCAGCCCGCGACCAATCCGTTCCAGTCGGCGACCGAGTCGGTAACGCTGGAAGGCACCTGCGAAACTGACGCCACGGTGTATCTCGGTGGCGACTCCGAGCAGAGCATGACCTGCGCCGAGTCGGCTTTCAGCTTCACGGTAAGCAAAGGAGCTGATGGCTCGTATTATTTCACGCTCCGCCAGGTCGATCCGGCCGGCAACGGCGCCAGCGCTCCGAACTTCACGTGGGTGCGGGAGTTCAAGCCGAACACGCCGGTGATCACCTCTCCGGCATCGAGCCCTGTCTATTCCAACGGCAGCAGTCTGAACCTGACCGGAAGCTGCACGCCCACTTACACGGTGATGCTCGGCGGAGTCGTCGCGGGCGATGTCACGAGTCCCGCGAATAACCTGAATCAGGCCTGCTCGGGCGCGGGTACGTTCGCGTACACGATCAGCAAGAATTTCGACGGTGTTTACACTCTGTCGGTCCGGCAGAAGAACCCCTCGACTAACCAGGACTCCGAGCCGGCATCCGTCGAATGGAGAAGGGATGCCACGCCTCCTCTCGCGCCTACGATCGAGGGTTTCGGGGCGAATCCTTACTATTCGAACGGGAGCGGCATCACGATCGGCGGCGCCTGCGAGCCGGGCGCAACGGTTCACCTGACGGGGGGCTCGACCCAGAGCGTGGTTTGCCCGATCGGCGCAAGCTACTCGTTCAGCGTCACCAAGAGCGTCGATGCGTCTTACGCCTTCTCGGTGAAACAGACCGATCTCGCGTCCAACACCTCGCCCACGACCAGCCAAACCTGGGTGCGCGACACCGTCGCTCCTTCGGCGCCGACGCGCACGACCCCGGGCGCGAATCCCTTCCAGTCGGGGGATTCGACGATCACGATCTCGGGCGCCTGCGAAAATTTCGCGGTCGTGACCTTGACGGATATTGTCGCCGCGACGACGCAGGAGTTCTCCTGCGCCGGTTCGGTCTATTCTTTCAGCGTCAATAAGGCGTTGGATGGGACTTATGACTTCACCTTGCTGCAGGAAGATCGCGCGCAGAACGTCTCGGGTGTGACGAGCTTCCAGTGGCAGCGGGATACCGAAATTCTCGCTACCCCGACGATCACCTCGCCGGCCACGGATCCTTACACTACCTACGTGCCCACATTGACCCTCACGGGCGGCTGCGAGGCGGGCGCGACCGTGACGATCGCCGGTGTGAACGATGCCGATGTCACGACGCCGGCCTCGGGCTTGAGCGTGCCCTGCTCCGGCGCGCTCGATTATACGTTCATAATTGAAAAGGCGGTCGACGGGACGTTCAACCTCTCCGTGACCCAGACCCTGGGTCCGAAGACCTCTTCGAGCGCGACGCGCCAGTGGAAGCTCGACCGTTCGGCGCCGCTCGCGCCGACCATGACCTCACCGGCCAGCTCGCCCTTCTACTCGAAGCTCGACCTGCTGACGATTTCGGGCGCCTGCGAAGCCGGCGCCACGGTCCAGCTCTCGGGCGCGAGTTCGCAGAGCACGACTTGCACGGCGGGGAGCACCTATTCCTTCAACGTCAGCAAGACCACGGACGCGACCTACAGCTTCTCGGTCAGCCAGTCGGACGCCGCGGGCAACGCCTCGGCGTCAGTGACGAAGCAGTGGATCCGCGATACGGCTGCCCCTGGCGTTCCCACCGTCGCCGCGCCGGCCGGCAATCCGTACGTTTCGAGCGGTGATTTGACCATCTCAGGAAGCTGCGAAACCGGTACGACGGTCACCCTTGGCGGCGACGTGGTCGCGGGCAACGTTCTGGTGCCCAACGGGAGCCTGACCCGTACCTGTGTGGCGTCGGCTTACACCTACACGGTGACGAAGGGGGTCGACGGGACCTACAACCTTACGGTCAACCAGCGCGATACCGCCGGCAACACCTCCGCGAACGCGACTCTGCAGTGGATCAAGGAGTCGACGATTCCGGCTCCGCCCGTGATCACGGCGCCCGCGTCGAGTCCGTTCTACTCGAATCTGGGCACGCTCACGATCAGCGGTACCTGCAATGCGGGCTACCTCGTGAACCTCGGCGGTGACGATACGCAGGCGCCTTACACCTGCACCGCGGGCGGCGCCTTCACCTTCACGGTGACCAAGGGCGCGGATGCGACCTATAGTTTCTATATCAGCCAGGAAAACGCCACCACGGGCACCATTTCCTCGGAGGCCAGCGTGCAATGGGTACGGGACACCTCGGTGCCTGCCGCGCCCACGCGGCTTACCCCTGCGTCGAGTCCTTACACGTCAGCGGGCGATCTGCTGATCCAAGGCAACTGCGAAGCCGGCGCGACGGTCAATCTCACTGGAGGCGCGGTTCAGTCGACCTCGTGCACCGCGCTCGGCAGCTACCAGTTCACCGTTCCAAGTCTGCCCGACGGCAGCTATGACTTCCTGATCGCCGTGCGGGATCAGGCGGGCAATACCTCACCGACCACGGGCCTGACGTGGGTCAGCAACTCCTCGATGCCGCCCACGCCCGTGATCTCGAGCCCGAGCCTGAACCCCTACGAGTATAACGGCAACTCGATCGTGCTCGCAGGCGACTGCGTGACTGGCAACCAGGTCACCTTGTCCGGTAACATCCTTGCCGCCGACGTGCTTGATCCTCCGGGCTCGCTCACCCAGACCTGTGCGGCCTCCACCTTCAGCTTCACGATTCGCAAGATCATGGATGGCAACTTCGACTTCACCGTCAAGCAGAACGACGGGATGTTCGATTCGGCCCTCGCGACCCAGCGCTGGATCCGCGACGCCGCGGCGCCGGTGATCTCTCTGACGGGCAGTCCGGGTAATCCGAACCTTTCCATCTTCTCGCAGTTCTCCTTCGCGGCGAGCGAGCCCGTGGCCTTTGAGTGCAGCATCGATGGCGGGGCGTTCGGTGCGTGCCTCTCTCCGCTGAGCTACTTTGAGCTTCCGAACGGCGCCCATACCTTCGAGGTTCGCGGCACCGACGTCGCGGGCAACCTCGGCAATACCGTCTCTTACAGCTGGACTCAGGCGGCGAACCGCACCGTGGCGCTCTACCACCTTGACTCGTCCGGGCCGACGATCGACAGCGGCCTGTACGCCGGCGCTGGCAATAACGCCCTCACGGTCAGTACTGGCAACGTCGCCACGACGGGTGTGTTCGCCGAAGGCCGTCAGTTCTCCGGTGCAGGCGTGCTATCGGCGCCCGACTCTCCGACCCTCAACACGATCGGCCGGCAGTTGACCTTCGAGACTCGGGTCAAAGTCGCCTCCGTGCCGAACTCCGGTTACAACGTCATCGCGGGGCAGACCGCCTCGGCGGCCGGTGGGGCAGGCTGGGAAGTCAGGCTTCGAAAGGGCAAAGGCGGCGGCAAGTTCAGCTTCAGCTTCTTCGTGAGCACCGGTCCCTCGACCGGCACGGAAGTCCGCAGCTCATCGATAGCTTACAATACCGCGACCTTCTATCACCTCGCGGTTGTTTACGATCACGGGGCCGCGAAGATCTACCTCGACGGCAAGCTGATCGGGAGCGGGACCACCTCAGCTCAGAGCCTCAATAACAGCACGACCTTGTTCCGCATCGGCGAGGCCGAGGGCTCCACTGATGGCCTGAACGGAGTCATCGACGAGGTCCGGGTCAGTCAGATGAACCGGTACCCCGCGCCGTTTACGTCGCCTTCCTCCGCGTTTACCGCGGACTGAGGTAGGCAGTTTTCTCCCCTTTTCGCTCGCACCCGATCGGGTAAGATAAGGGTAGGGGAGTTTGGAAACGATGGTCTGTCGATCCGTCAAAGACGCGCTCAAGTCGGGACTCGCGGTCCTGCTGCTCGCGCTCGCCTTCGCCGCTCCGGCGACGGCCGCGGAGGAGCAGGAGGAGCCCGACAGCTTTGACCTTCTGGGTTATTTTCCTACCCGGGAAACCTCGGGCCGGCTTTGCCCGTATCAGGCCCGCGTCTCGCTCCTCTATGGTCCGGTGAACTACACTTCGACCAACGCGTCCTCGGACGCCACGATCACCGTGCCGGAGTTCCTGCAGGGGTTCCGTCTCGAGGCGGATCACTGGTTCCAGGGCGGTCCGGCCCGGCGGCGAAGCTTCGGGATCTCAGCGGACCTTCAGGCCCTTTTCGTGAACTCGTTCATCGCGCCCGTCGGACCCTCGATCCGCTATACCTCGGGAAGCCTTCTCTTCGGCTACCGTTTCCTGGGCTATGGCCATACCCAGCCCTGGACTCCGGAGGCCCAGCTCCTGCTCGGTGCCGCGCTCGAGTCCTATCCGACGATGCAGCTTTCCTTCGATCAGACCCGTTATACCCTCGCGACGCCGCAGGTCCTGGGCGCGCGCGCCGGGGTCAGGCTGCGTTTCCCCCTTCTTCCCCGCTTCCAGATGCTCTCGCTCGAGACGGCGGGCTACATCACCCTTCCGATGACGTTGATCGGCGGCGCCTCAGGTGCCATCGCCAAGTCCGGCACCCAAGGCATGGGCGCCAACGTGCTGATCGACCTGAGGCTCACCCGTAACCTCGTCCTCGGCGCGGGCGGTTATCTTGGCTGGTTCAAGCTGCAGTACACGGCTGAGGGCATGACGGTCGCGGACAAGATCGATTTTCTCACGACGAGCGCCGTGGTTTCCCTCCGTACCGCGTTCTAGCCTGGTTGCCGCGGTACTTGGCGAGGGTCACGCTCCGAGGAGCTTGAGGGCGATCGCGCCGCCGGTATTGGCCTGGCTCAGTACCGCGAGGTTGGAATTCGTCAGGAGCTGCGTGCGGGTCAGGTCCGCCGTGAGCGACGCCATGTCGGCATCGGTGAGGCGGCTCCTCGAGGCCGAAAGGTTCTCGTCGGTGATCGAAAGGTTGCGGATCGTGGATTCGAGACGGTTCTGCAGAGCGCCGATCTCGGCGCGCGTGCCCGAAACCTTGTTGATCGCCTTGTCGATGGCTCCGAGGCCGCTTTGCGCGCCGATTTTGCTCGTCACGGAGAGGCTCATCACGCCGAGACGCGTGGGGTTCACCGCGGTCTTCAGGACGTCGTAATAGAAACGGTCGTTGTCGCCGTCATTGTCCTTGCCGATCTGGATCTCACGAATATTCGCCACGGCATCAAGGAGCTTCGTGCCGTTGAACTCGGTCGTCCGCGCGATGCGCTCGAGCTCGGCTTTGAGCTGCTGCACTTCCTTGTCGAGATAGCCGCGTTCGGCGTCGCCGATCGTGTCGGACGCGGCCTGCACGGCCAGCTCGCGAAAGCGCACGAGGATCGCCCCCGTCTCGTTCAGCGCGCCTTCGGCCGTCTGGAGCAGCGAAATCCCGTCATTCGCGTTCCGTCCCGCCTGCCGGAAGGAGCGGATGTTCGCGCGAAGCTTTTCGGAGATCGCGAGGCTGGCGGCATCGTCCCCGGCGCGCGTGATGCGCGAACCGGACGCGAGCTTGCCCATCACGGAGCTCGCCTCGTCCATGTTCTGCCGCAGGTGTCGCTGCGCGGCCAATGCCTGGATGTTGGTGTTGATCCGAAGACCCACCTCATTCCTCCTCAAAGGACTTATCGGCGGCCGGCAAATCACCTTGAAATTATGAGATTGCGCGTCGAGTCGCGACGACGCGCCGATCAAGCTCTTTTGTTTAAAATAGCGACAGTGCCTTCGCGAGCAGCGCTGCGAACTCGTCCTTGCTCATTCGCCCCCAAAGCCGGTCGGCCGACCAGCGATGGGCGAAGGCCAGCTTCGAAGTCATGAGCAGCTCGGCAGCGGCTTTCGCCGATTTGTCATCGAGCTCAGGGAAGCAGACACGGAGCTCTTTGACCCGGTTTTCGACGTAACGTGTTTCCAAGTGCTCGATTTTCCGGCCGATGTCAGTTGGCGTACCCTTGTAGCGAAAATAGATCTGCGCCGCCCAAGGAAGCTCTTTGGCGTAGTCGAGAAGCGTTTTGAAACCCTCGCGCTGGCTTGCCAGCCAGTCCCGCCGCGTCTTGACTTCGCGATGGTGGTCCAGCGAGGCGTAGAAGGTGCCGACATGACTCATTGCGAAATCGACGAGTGCCTCCCGCGACTTTCCAACGTACAGGTAAAGCCACGGGCGCGAAACCTGCGCCACCCGCGCGATCTTCGCAAAGGTGAGGCTCTCCACGCCGTGGATCGCCAGGTGTCTGACGGTCGCCTCCGCGACTCGCGCCAGCTTCTCCTGTTTCTGGGAGGAGTCGGCAGTTCCCCGCAGGGTGACGGGCTCGGAAAGGCGAGACGAGGTCTTCGGGGCCTTCTTCATGCACTCAGTCTAGGAGGCGCGATTGAAAATCGCAAGATTTCCGCCGGATAGAGCCGCCAGACCGTTCCGCCCGGGGGTTCCGACTTTGGTTCTGGCTTTTTTACCGCAAAATCCCTATAAATCACTCTCTTGTCCAATTATTGGCCCGAAAGGGGGTGACACAAATGCCTGGAATCATGATTCGTGAGGGCGACTCGTTCGAAGCCGCGCTCAAGAAGTTCAAAAAACAATGCGAAAAAGCGGGCATCCTTTCGGAAGTACGCAAGCGCGAGGCTTATGAAAAGCCCTCCGTGAAGCGTAAGAAGAAGGACGCGGCCGCGCGTAAGCGCGCGGTGAAGAAAACCCGTCCTTTCCGCGCTTACTAAGTCGGAATTGATCAAGAGCCCGTGGCTCGCGCCCCGATCGCCACAGCGTCGCGGCCCAGGCCCGGGCTCTTTTCTTTTGCTCAGCTGCCGATGGAGGAACGCTCATGGCAACCATCAAGGAAACGCTTTCCGAGAAAATGAAGGCCGCGATGAAGTCCGGTGACAAGGATACGCTCGCGTTCGCGCGCAACTTGCACGCGGCCGTCCGGAAGAAGGAGATCGATGACCGCGTCGATCTCGATGACGCCGGCGTCCAGAAGATCATCGCGTCGCTGCTCAAGCAGCGGCAGGATTCGATCACCCAGTTCCGTCAGGGCGGGCGCGAGGATCTCGTCGCCAAGGAAGAAGCCGAGGCGAAGTTCCTGCAGGCGTTCATGCCCGCGCAGATGGGCGAGGACGAAGTCCGCAAGATCGTGGACTGGGCTGTCACGGAGGCGAAGGCCTCGAGCCCCAAGGACATGGGTAATGTCATGAAGCTTCTGATGCCGAAGGTGCAGGGGCGGGCCGATGGGAAACTGGTCAACCAGCTTGTCAAGGAACGGCTCGGCCAAGGGTAAGCTTCTCCCCGCGGAGTTTTTCGCGCCCTGCACGCTCGAAGTGGCGCGCGCATTGCTCGGCAAGCTCCTGGTCGTGAGAAGCGGCGCGGCCGAGGTCATGGCGCGGATCGTGGAGACCGAGGCCTATCGCGGCGACGATCCCGCCTCGCACTCGTCCCGCGGAAGGACACCCCGAACCTCGATCATGTTCGGGCCTCCGGGACGCGCTTACGTTTATTTCATTTATGGGATGTACGAGATGCTCAACTTCGTCACCGAACCCGAAGGTCTGCCTGGCGCGGTGCTGATCCGCGCCGCCGAGCCTTTGGCCGGAGAGGAGCTGATGCGGCGTCGTCGCCCGACCGCGCGCTCGTCGCGGGATCTGACGAGCGGGCCGGGCAAGCTCTGCCAGGCGCTCGGGATCCGGCTTTCGCACAATGGGCAGCCCCTTCAGGGACCTCGGCTCGAGGTGCGTGACGATGGTTATCAGCCCGGCCCCGTCTCGTGCTCTCCCCGTGTCGGTATCAATGCGGGTCAGGAGCGCTTCTGGCGCTTCTTTCTCACGGGACATCCCTTCGTCAGTCGCGCGAGAGAGAACGCGCTTGCCCGATCCTGGCGGGCGGGGCCGCGTCGCGAGGTGCTCAGCCCATGAGCCGCAAAATTTCCGCCGAGCTGCTCCAGAAGGTCAAGGGCGCCGTCAATATCGTCGAGGTCATCGGCGAACACGTCGTGCTCCGCAAGTCGGGCGCGAACTTCTCGGGCCTCTGCCCGTTTCATTCCGAGCGCACACCCTCGTTCAGCGTCAGCGAAGCCAAGCAGCTTTATCACTGCTACGGCTGTCGCAAGGGCGGCGATCTGGTCTCGTTCGTGATGGAGCTTCATGGCCTGGATTTCCGCGAGGCGATCGAAGAGCTCGCCGAAAGAGCGCGGATCCCGCTGCCCAAGGAATGGGACGGGGGAGGCGGCGCGGACGAGGATCCGGAGGCGCGCCGTCGCCGCGACGAGGCCCGCGAAAAGCTTGCGACCGCCCTCAAGCTCAATCGGTTCGTCGCGCACTTCTACCATCAGCAGCTCGCGGAGAATCCCGCGGTCTCGAAGTATTTCCGGAGTCGCGGCCTCAACGACGAGCTGATCCGCTCGTTCTACCTCGGCGCCGCGCCCGCGGGCTGGGAAGGCCTCGCGGGCTACCTCGCGGCAAAGAAGGCGCCGCTGCCCCTGGCCACCGAACTCGGCGTGATCCGGCCGTCGACCAAAGGGCAGGGTACCAACAGTAGCGGGTACTTCGACCTGTTCCGCAACCGCGCGATCTTTCCGATCATTGATCTGCGCGGGAGGGTCGCGGGCTTCGGCGGGCGCGCCATGCCGGGAGGCGATGAGAACCCGAAGTACCTGAACTCCCCCGAGTCGTTCATCTTCCACAAGGGCAAGCTCGCGTTCGGCCTGTACCAGGCCCAAAAACATATCCGCGAAAAAGACGAGGTCATCCTTGTCGAAGGGTACTTCGACGTTCTTGCGCTGCATGCGGCGGGTTTTCAGAACGTGATCGCGAGCTGCGGGACCGCTTTGACCCCGGATCACCTGTCTATCTTCAGGAGATTCGCCAGCCGGATCGTCGTGCTTTTTGACGGAGACAAGGCCGGGATCGCCGCCACCGAGCGGGCCATGGAGCTGGGGCTTGAGCATGGTTGGGTCATCCAGGGCGCGGCGATGCCGGCCGGTCTCGATCCGGATGAGGTGCTCTTCGACCAGCAGACGGGCGAGCCCTTGGTCGGTGGACGGGAGAAGATGGCGGGGATTCTCAAGGACGCTCAACCGCTCGTCGATGTCCGTATCGCTGATGCCATTCGTTCGTCGGAGCAGGGGTCTGAGGCGCGAACTCTGGCGATCAAACAGATCGGGGCCTGGCTTGCCAAGTACACGGATCCGGTCGGGCGAGAGGTGCGGGCCCAGCACGTGCAAACGCAGCTGGGTATTTCGCGGGAACTCCTCGAAAGGGCAATGGGACCACACAACCATGGCAAGCCGACGGCTGCCATCCCCGTTGTCCAGGTGCGAAAGGGCCCTGCACCCATGGTCACTTCGTCCCAGCCCCCAGCTCACCTGCCGCAAAACAGGGGTTTTCAGCCCCGCCCCACCCGTGCACGGCCACAGCCCTCCCGGCCGGTGCAAGAACTGGGTTCGGCAGAAAGAATTTTGCTCTGCGCTTTGGTGCGAGGCGGGGAATGGACAGCCCACTTCGAGCCTACGCGCGAAGCACTGCCTCCGGAGGTGACGCTTGCTGACCTTTTCGAGTACGCCCCGGCACGCGAGCTGGTGGGTGAAATCCTAAAAGAATCCCATGTTTCAGAGCTCAATAGCCTTTCCCAGGTTCCGGATGCCGCTCGTCGTGTTCTCGATCGAAGCGGGGATGCCACGGCCCGGTCGCTTCTTACGGAAGCCTGGGTTGCCCCTACCGACTCGTTCGAGGTGGGAGACCTGAAACGCGCCATGGGCCGGGCTATGGGCCGGTGTTGGGCACGATTTTCGCAACGAATCAAAGACGCGCTGGCTGCTGCAGAAGCCAAGAAGGACGCAGAGTTACACCAGAAGCTGATGAAAGAATACCTTGACGTCCAGCGCAAAATGAAGGAGTTTACAAGCTTCTATGACGAAGCCTAAAGACGCAGTTCTTCCCTCGCCTCACAAGTCAGAGGGTGGGATCGCTTTGAGCAAAAGCACTAAAGAGATCAAAAAACTTCTCGATATGGGGTTGCAGCGCGGCTACCTCACCTACGTCGAGGTCAACGAGCTTTTGCCTCCTGAGCTCATCTCGCCCCAGGCGATCGATGAGGTACTCAATCTCTTAGGCGAGAACGAAGTTGAAGTCATCGACGCGGCCAAGCGCCCCAAAGAAAGCGACGACGACGAAGAAGGCGAAGAGGCGCCGCTGGGCGCCGGGCCTGCGCCTGCCGAAGGAGCCGAGGCCGCCGATGGCGCTGAAGGCGCCGCTCCCGCCGCCGCCGCGGAGTACGCGCGCGGTGCCGATCCGGTCAAGCTTTACCTCAAGAAGATGGGCAGCGTTTCGCTGTTGACCCGCGAAGGCGAAGTCGAGATCGCCAAGCGCATCGAGGAAGGCGAAGTGGAGATTCTCCGCGCCCTTCTCGCTTCCAAGCTCGGCACGCTCGCGATCGTCGATCTCGGCGAGCGCCTCGAGACCGCCCGCACGAAGGTCAAGGACGTGATCCGCGGCGTGGACGAGGAGATCTCGGTCGATGATGAGAAGAAGTATCTCGACAAGGTCCTGTTCGCGATCTCCAAGGTGAAATCTCTGGTCAGCTACCAGGAGAAGATCGAGCCGCAGCTCCACGGTCCGGAGTCGAAGAAGACCCCGGCCAAGAAGAAGGAAGAGCTGCAGAAGGAAATTCAGAAACGCGAGCGCCAGGTCGAATCAGCGTTCCAGGACATCTCCTTCAACCGCAAGACGATCAATCAGCTTTCGACCAAGATCAAAGGCTACTGGGGTCGCGGCAAGGAGCTGCTCGACGAGCGCAAGAAGGTCTACGACTTCCTGTGCATCAAGGAAGAGAAGCAGATGCGCGAGATCTCGCGCGAGTTCAAGAAGGGCGTCGAGACTCATCCCCAGCTTTGCCGCGAGTACGACGTCACCGAGCAGAAGCTCACGCTTCTCGTTCAGCAGGACGAGGAGGTCGAAAGAAAGGTCAGCCGCCTCGAGGAAGAGGCCGGGATCGAGATCACCGAGCTCCGTCGCATCCACGACACGCTTACCGTGGGCGAGCGCAAGGCCGACGTGGCCAAGAGCGAGCTGGTCGAGGCGAACCTCCGTCTCGTCGTCTCCATCGCGAAGAAATACACTAACCGCGGCCTTCAGTTCCTGGATCTGATCCAGGAAGGCAATATCGGCCTCATGAAGGCGGTGGATAAGTTCGAGTATCGCCGCGGCTACAAGTTCTCGACCTATGCCACCTGGTGGATTCGCCAGGCGATCACCCGCGCGATCGCGGATCAGGCCCGCACGATCCGCATCCCGGTACACATGATCGAGACGATCAACAAGCTGATCCGCACCTCGCGCCTGCTCGTGCAGCAGCTCGGCCGCGAGCCGACCCCCGAGGAGATCGCGGTGAAGATGGAACTCCCGGTCGACAAGGTCCGCAAGGTCCTGAAGATCGCCAAGGAACCCATCTCGCTCGAGACCCCGATCGGCGAGGAAGAGGATTCTTACCTGGGCGATTTCATCGAGGACAAGAAGATCATCAATCCGGCCGAGGCCGTGATGAACATCAACCTGTCCGAGCAGACCCGCAAGGTGCTGGCCACCCTCACGCCTCGTGAGGAGAAGGTCCTGCGCATGCGCTTCGGCATCGGCGAAAAATCAGATCACACGCTTGAGGAGGTCGGTCAGGACTTCTTCGTTACCCGCGAGCGTATTCGCCAGATCGAAGCCAAGGCGCTTCGGAAGTTGCGTCATCCTTCGCGCGCCAAGCTCCTGAAGGCTTTTGTCGACTGATTTTAGCCGGCTTTGATCGTTTCCTTTGCGCTCGGTCGGGTATTATCCGGCGAGCAGGCCTCTATTGCGCTTCGCGACCAACCACTCCATAATTTCAGGAGTGGTTGAAGTCGATGACCGCGTCGTCTCGAAATGCAAAGGAGCGCATTGAAAATGAAACAGGTAGCGAAATTCGTTGTGTTGGGAGTGCTGGCTTTGGCGATGACCCAGGCTGGCGCGCAAGCCGCGGTCAAGGTGTCGATGGCCGGAGCGGGCGATATGAGCTTCGTGGATTACACCCTGGATCCTCCGGGAATCCGGTTCGAAGGCAAGCTCGGCTATGGCGGAGGCCTGCTCTTCGAGGTTCCCCTCGGGCAGCGCGTGGGCTTCGAGCTCGGCGGGCTTTTCCTGCGCCGCAAGATGGAAGCCACCCTCGCCGGAGCGACCCGAGAGGCGCACATGAACTTCTACTATCTTCCGGCCGATTTCCGTTATCACCTCTCATCGGTGTTCTCGCTCAGTGCTGGCGCGTACTACGATATTCCGGTCGATGATGATCTTCGCAAGGATTATGGCGTCCAGGGCGGCCTGCGCCTTCAAAGCAAGGGCATGACCAAGTTCTTCGTCGATGCCCGTTATTCCTACGGCTGGAAGACATTCGCGGCCGACGAGCGCGAGCAGCATGCACTCCTGCTCGTGGGCGCGACCTTCGGCGGCAAGAAGTAAGAGTTTTTGTTCTGAAATCGACGGGCCCGGTTGCCTCGCGGCGGCCGGGCTTTGTCGTATCCGAGCCGGACCGGGGCTTGCCTCACGCGGCTGCCATGCTATTGTGGGGGCAACTTCAGTGATGAAGCCGGGGGGCCTTTAGCTCAGCTGGTTAGAGCGGTCCGCTCATAACGGATTGGTCGTAGGTTCAAGTCCTACAAGGCCCACCACCTACCCCCCTCCCCGAAAATCTGAATCTTGTAATCTTGCTTCCTCATTCTTTCTCTTGAGGGGTGTCGGACACAGGCATCCTGCCTTCGCGCCTTTGGGCCCTCCTGGCCCGCGCCAAGTCCTCACCCTCACATTCAGAGAGAGAGCGGCGGCAACGCCCCAGATTCGGATTCGTATGGGAGGAGAGGCGCTCAAGGATTCGACGCATTGCTCGATTTCTCAAAGAATATCTTTACCCATGCAGGTAGGTCTCTGATGTGGGCGAACCAAATGAACGTCAACTGCACCGACGTTGCGGACGACTCGCTTACCGTCGCCGACCTGAAAAGAGCTTTTGGCTCAAACGTCGTTCTGCGCGTTCCAAAATAGACGGCAGCGACCGAGTTATTCAGCAAGGTCATCGCGAGTCTATTGCTGGCAATAGCCGCTCTATCTTGGGCGCCGCGGAGTTGCATCACCTTTCATTCCCTTCTTTTGTCCGAAATTACGAAGCTCAGTTGCGATATGCGCACGATCGCGGCGAACGTCGTGCGGGGGGCTGAGGCTCGCCGCGATTCGCGGCGTAGCTGCCGTTTCGAGATTCTCGAATCGCGCGCGAGGAACTCCCCTGAAGCAAGACCTTGGAATCCTCGTTTAGGACCGCGTCTCTAGAACTGCTCGCGCCGCAAGCGCAGGTCGTTAAACCTCAGTTTCGGAACCTTTTGGCCGACAGGATCGGAAAAGAGCGAAAGCTGGAATTTCAGATAAGCCTTCTTCTCGGTCGGCTGATTCGCGTCGATCCAGCGAGTGATCCGCTCGGCGAGCTCCGCGGAGAGGCTGGGCGAGTAGGGCAGGCCCGACCCCAGGAAGATCGGCACCGAGACTTCCGTCTCTGTTGGAGCCGTAACCGGCAGTGTCGTCACGGCATATGCGTACTCCACGCCGATCGTCGCGACCGCGCCCGGGCCGAGTCTCTGGAGCGTCTCGGAGAGCAGCGCCTCAATCCAGCTCTGAAGCGAAGCGTGATCGCCCGCCGGCGGCCGGGCGAGGGCATCCGCGAGCAAGAGGCGAGTGTCGATCGTCACGGCGGCAGTCAGGTCGTTCGGAAAGCGCGACCACGCCGGGAACTGGTTCGATGGCGGACTGCTGAGCCTTGCGGCGATCGAGAAGGAGTCGTGAGCGAGGACATTGACGTTCGGAATCGTGATCGTGAGGCGCTCATTGGCCTGGGTGAACTCCGGCTCGTCGAGATCAGCGGGATAGTTGTCTGAGGTCCAGGCGCGGCTTCCTGATACTCCGAAATAATAATCGCCCGGCTTCATCCAGACGCTGAGCCCGAAGGCCTGCCAGTTCCACGGCGCTTCGAACTGCAATAGGAGCGAGCCTTCGAAGGCGTCTGCCAAGGTGGCCGGGGCAGCGCTGACGAACTGCTGGCTGACCAGCGTAAGGGGCGGGAGCGCGCTCGCGGCCGAAGCCAGGTTCAGGAACTGGAGCGCAAAAGCCAGCGAAAGCACGATAGAACGGGTGAGGTGAAGCATGTTCCCTCTTGTTGCATGGAATGACAGGTATGCCAAGGATCGAGTTGACACTGGGCGTTATATCTTTTACAAGCTTTTCATCATGAAAAGAATTTTCGGCGTTTTGGCGGTCGTAGGAATTCTCGGATCTTTTGGCGTCGCGCACGCCGCCCAAGTGGATCTCGACTGCAAGGTCACGGAGCCGTGCAAGTTTGCGGAAACGGGGCTCTCCTATTGCGTGACCAGTCTCTCTCTCTACACCTCCCGCAATGGCCGTGACGGCATGTTGATCCTTCAAAAGGCTCCGGCTGACCCGCGGTCGGACGTCCTGCTGCGTCCGGAGCTGTTTAGAGTCACCATCGAAACTCGGCACGGCACCGTCGGCTTCCGGGATGAAAGCGGCGAGTACTGGGGCCGGCTGGCTCCCGCGGAAGAAGGCAGGCTCGTTGGCGCGATCACCCTGGAAGAAGACTTCATGTTCGATGCCACCTGCATAGACCTGCTGCCGCTTTATCAGGCTAGAGCCCCAAGAACCTGATCGCAGCGCCGCAAAGGATCAGCGAGAAACCCGCGGCTGCGCCGGCGTATCTTTCGAGGAATCGCAGGGAGACCTTGCGGATTCCGGCGAGCAGCGCGGCGACCGAAAGGATGATCGTCATCACGGTCGCTCCCGAGAAGAGGAGCGCCACCCAGAACATCGCCGGAGCGCCCCCGAGCGCGAAGCCCGAGAGCATCAACGGGATCAGCGACTCACAGGGACCGAAGACGAAGATGGCAAAGAGCACCCAGGGAGTCAGCCGCGCCTTCGGATGCACGTGCATGTGGATGAGGCGCCCGTGGTCATGGACATGGGCGTGAGCGGTGTCGCCATCATGAAGATGAAAATGGACGTGGCGCTTCTGGCGGAACAGCTTCAGCAGTGACCAGAGCAGATACGCGGCGCCGACTCCCATAAGAAGCCAGGCGGTCAGGCTCCCGCGCGACTCGTGGAGGCGCGCCCAGGAGGTCGTCTCCC
>JAMPXZ010000035.1 GCA_023700925.1 Oligoflexia bacterium
CATTCGTGGAGATCCGCAGATCATCCATGAATAGCGTCGCCGAGCCGATTTCGCGACCGCCCACCTTCTCGTCCCCGAAGACCAGGTGCTTGGCACGATCCGGGATCTCGGTATCACGGTTGAGCAGGAGCGCGCCGTACACGACCCCGACGAGCTTTCCCTCCCGAAGAACAGGCGAAGCCGCTTTCAGGAACAGGCCTCGCGTCTCGAGCTTCTTGCCGGGCTCGCGCGATCGCTCGGTCGGAACCACCTCGATCGAAGCGCGCTCAGCGAGCGCGCGCCCCTCACGCAGCAGCGCCGCGCGGTCCATGATGTCAAAACCAAAGCAGGGCTCGCGCGAAAGGATCGCCTTGCGGACATAAGGATCGTTCGCCACCGCATCCCCGTGCCGTGACGGGTGGGTCGAGCGGACGAGGACCCGTCCCGTCGCGTCCGTGACGTTGAGAATGTCAAACTGGCTGCCACGCCGCAGGTCGCGCAGCACCTTCTCGATCGCCGGGCGATTCGCACGCGCGACATCCTCCTGAAAGGCCGAAAAGGACGCCAGCGACCCGAGCAGCCGGTGCTTGACGTAAAGTTTTTCGGCGTAGAGGCCCTCGAACATCTCGACGCTCTTGGCGACGTTCTCATGGGCCTGCTGGACGATGTACCGGTCGATGAGGTTGCCGCCGATCAGCCACGAGCCCAGCGACGCCAGCACCACGACGCCGAGCAGGCTCAAGGTGATTTTTGCCTGAAGCGAACTTCCGCTTCTCAGCCTCATGATCAGATGACCTCGGTCACTTTCCTCACCAGCTCGTCGACCCGCAAAGGCTTCGTGAGAAAGGCCTGGACCCGGGGAAGAAAACTTTCCCGCTCATCCAGGGAGAAGCGCGAATGGGTCACCTGGTGAATCGCCGTGAGCATGATGATCGGAACCTCGCTCAGCTCGCGATAACGCGAGTCCTCGCGACGGCTCCTGAGCTGATAGACAAACTCGAAGCCCGCCGTATCGGTCTCCATGGTGACGTCGAGCACGATCAGATCCGGGCGCACGCGCAGGGCCTGCTGCAGGCCTTCGGTCGCCCGGTAGGCCACCGCCACCTCGTAACCCTGGGCCTTGAAGACGCGCTCCAGGCTCTGCACCAGGTCCTTGTCATCATCCACGATCAGGATCTTCTTGGTCATACGCGCTCACCTCACCAGCTCGTAAATCACGTTTCGCTTCTCCCAGGCCTCGTTGCGCCGGTAGGCATCAATGGGGAACTCCATCTGCTTGAGCTCGACCGGCGCCGCCTTCTTGTCGACGAGGCCCAGGGCGAGCGCCACGCCGTAGATGATCGCCTCGGGGCGCGGGGGACAGCCCGGAATGAAGTAGTCGACCGGAACCACCTTATCCGCGCCGCCCGTGACGTTGTAAGTATCGAACCAGCACCCTCCACCCATCGCGCAGGAGCCGATCCCGAAAACGAGCTTCGGCGAGGGCATCGCATCGTAGGCTCGTTTGACCAGCGGAAGCGATGGCCGAGTCACCGCTCCCGAGAGCAGCATGACATCCGCGTGCCGGGGCGAAGCCACCACCTTCATTCCGAAGCGCTCGACGTCGTAGTACGGCGTGAGGACATTCAGGATCTCGATGTCACAACCATTACACGCTCCCGAATTGCAGTGGTAGAGCCAAAGGGACTTCGGGGCCGTTCGTTTGCATAATTTCGAAAGCATATGCCGCTCCCTTTCAGTGATCGGTCTTCTTGAGAAGTTCGGGCGAAAGCCGTTCAGTCGAGGTCCTGACGAGCGCCCGCCGCTCGAGGTTGTCGTAGCGGAATCCCTTGAGACTCAGCCGGTCGATCGCGTTCTTGTTCTCCATTTCGTAGCAGCGGCCGCAGCGCTGACAGGTGAGCATGAAGAGCTCGAGGCGCGTCGTCACATCCTCCCGCCGATCGCAGGCCAGCTCATAGGCTTCACTCATGCGGATCGCCTTTTCCGGGCAGACGTCCGCGCAGCGCCCGCAGTAGGTGCAGCGGGAGCCGTCGTAAAGCATCACCCGCAGCTCCTGGCACACGTCACGGATGAGGATGCTTCGGGCCGGGCAGTGGTCCGCGCAGCCCCCGCAGCCGATGCATTTGTGATGATCCCAGACCGGGGCGCCGCGAAAGCCCTCCGGCACCGGCCGGGGCTCGAAGGGGTACTTCAACGTGACGACGCCGGCCCGAAGAACCATCAGAATCTGTCTGAGCTTACTTGTTAGCCACACGAGCTGACTCCCTTGCTGCTGTTAAAACCCACTGAGTGAAAGTCCGAGCGCCAGGACCGCGAGAACGAACAACACGGCGTAATACCGGATCGCCTGATCGATCCTAAATCTCGGATGCGTTGCGGCCAGCAGTCCTATCAGGATGAAGACCAACCCGGTGAGCGCGAGCTGCACCAGGAGATCGACGCCGTAGAACCCGGAACGCGGCAGCGGAACGAAGATCGCCACCGGCAGGTATGCGTAGAACATCTGCTTGATCATCAGGTAATATTTGAAGAGCGCGAAGTTCGGGCCGCTGTACTCGATGAACGGCCCGCCGAGGATCTCGACTTCCGCTTCCGCGATATCGAAAGGCTGCCGCGCGACGAAGGCTTGGAGCCCGAGCAGGTAAACCGCGAGCATGACCACTACGGCGATTCCATAACCCGGACGGATCGCACCATAAAGCGCCGACATCAGATCCAGGCTTCCCGCCTTCAGCGCGCCGAGCAGGAGCACCATGGCCAGGACCGGCTCCACGAGAATCATCGTGATCATCTCGCGGCTCGCACCGATCAGCGCGTAGGGATTGCGGCTCGCGAAGGCGCCGAGCAGGACCGAGACCCCGCCGAGCGTCAGCAGGTATACGAGGGTGATCGTATCGGCCTGAGCCGTGAAGGCGCTCTCGCGCCCTGCGAGCGGGAGCACCGCCACAACCGTCAGGATCGAAGCGAGCGCGATGAGCGGCGCGAGCCGGAAAGGCCAGGTCCCCGCCGAATCGATGTTCTCGCGCCCCAGAAGTTTAAGGAGGTCCAGGTACGGCTGAACGAGCGGCGGTCCCTGTCGCGCCTGCACCCGTGCGGACACCTTTCGGATGATCGCCTCGAAGAGCGGCGAAAGCCCGAGAAAAGCCAGGATATTGAGCGAGGTCGTCAGCGTACTCATACCGACTCCCCTTTCCGGCGACCCAGCGCCTCGAGCTCAAAACGGGTCATGACGCTGTACCCGCCCGAGCGGGCGTTGACCACGCCCACCCGATCCGTACACGAGAAGCAGGGATCGATGCTGCCCACGATGATCGGAAAGTCCGCGAACTGCTCGTCGAGCAGCATCAGGGGGACAGCCTGAAGATTCGGGTAAGTCGGCGCCCGTACCCGCCAGCGCTCCGCCCGGTTGTTCTCGCCCGTGATGATGTAATGGGTGGACTCGCCCCGCGGCGCCTCGACCGCCGACATCGCGTGCAGGCCGGGCGCAATCGGGTCCTGAAACTCAAAAAGGATCGGTCCGCCGGGCATCTTCTCGAGCACCTGCCGGATGATCCGGATCGCCTCAAAAGTCTCGATCATCCTCACCTGAAGCGTGGACCAGGCGTCGCAGCCGGTGAAAACCGGCACCTCGAAGCGGACCTCGTCATAAGCGGCGTACGGGTGATCGCGCCTCACGTCGATGTCCACGCCTCGTGCGCGCGCGACGGGACCGACCAGGCTCCAGCGAACCGCTTCCTCGTGAGACAGCGTGCCGACGCCTTTGGTCCTGCGATGGATGGAGCTATCGTTCTGGATCGCCTTGCGGATGACCAGAAGCTCCTTCTCGACCTGTCCGATCACGCCGAGGATGTCCTCACGAATCTCCGGAGTGACGTCACGCCTCACCCCGCCGATCTGCACCATGCCATAGGTCTTGCGATTGCCGGTCAGGCGCTCGCAAAGCCACATGATCTGCTCACGGACCCGCCAAGCCTGCATGAAGACCGTATCGAAACCGATCAGGTGCCCCGCGACCCCGAGCCAGAGCAGGTGCGAATGGATGCGCTCGATCTCCAGCATCATCGTCCGGATGAACTCCGCCCGCCGGGGGATCCGGATGCCCGCGGCCCGTTCCACGGCCTGCGAGTAGGCCGTCGCATGGACGGTCCCGCAGATTCCGCAGATCCGCTCGGCGATGTAGGGTACCTCGTTGTAGCTGACGGCGGTCGTGCAGAGCTTCTCGATTCCACGGTGAGTCATGAAGCCACGATAATCGCAGCCCTTGATCGTCTCGCCATCCACATAGACCGCGAAGTGCTCGGGCTCATGCAGGCAGGGATGGTACGGCCCGATCGGGATCGTCGTCGTGCCCGGCGGCCCCTGCTCGAGCTGATAGGCCACATCCTCGGCGGCCGGCGGCACCAGATCGTGCGGCACCTCCTTGCGAAGCGGATAGATTCCTTCCGGCCAGTCATCGGCCAGCACCAGGCGCTTGGGCTTCGGATGACCAGAAAACTTCAGCCCCAGCAGATCCATGTACTCCCGCTCGGACCAACCCGCATTAGGGATGTCGGGGGTGATCGATTCGAAGCTGGGGTCAGCCGCGGGAGCGTTTGTCCGGAAGTGCAGGAACAGGCCCTCGCGATCAAAGGCGAAAGAATGCACGAGACCCAGGGTACCGTTGCGCGCGATCTCGTCATAGCCCATGCTCACCACGTAGCGCGCCCCCTCGGTCACCATCGCGGCGGCGAAGTCGCGCACCCGCTCGCGTGGACCGTCCACGAACCACTGCCGGGGATCGGCTCGATCGAGCGTGAGTCCTTCGGCGGTGCAATGGTGTCTGAGTCTTTCCTGGAGCTGCTCTTTCATGATGACCTCACTTCACGTTTCCGCCGGTCCACCGGGTGAAGTTCTTGAAAGCGGCGTACATCGCGTCGCTTCCGTACCGGTGCGATCCGTTGAACTGCTGATACCCACAAAGCCAGACCGGGGCCTTCCGCTCTCGAGCGCCCCCGGCGGCCCGGAGCCACCTGGCGAACACGAACGCCGCGGCAAAGATGAGAACGAGCGCGACGGGCATGGCCAGCGGCGGGAGCTCGGCCGGGAAACTCGACCGCGTCCCGCGGAGCGCAAGGAGCAGTCCCTGGATCAAAACCGCGGGGAAGAGCCCTTGGAAAAGGCAGATCGCCGCGAGAATACCCTTCGGCACGAGCATCACCAGCGGCACTTCGCGGGGCACGGAATGCGGAGCCGCGGACCTGCCCGCTTCATCCCCCGATGCGGCGAACGCCAGGCCGAAGAACTTGACGTACGCGGCGAGCGTCATGGCCCCGGTCATCAGCGCGACCACGGCAAAGAGCGCGAGAACGACAGTATCCTTTCCGGCCAGCAGTCCCGCCGACACGATCGCCCACTTGCTGATGAAGCCGCTGAATGCCGGAATACCCGCAACCGCCGCCGCCGCGATCGCGGCGAGGACGGTCGTCAGCGGCATCAGGTGAATGAGGCCGCCGAGCCGATTGAGATCCTTACTGCCGGTGACGTACTGAACGCTCCCGGTGCAGAGAAAGAGGAGCGCCTTGAAGACGCCGTGATTGACCACGTGAAAGAGCGCTCCCACGAGGCCCACCGCGGCGAGCACCCTGAGCTGCGGATTATCCGAATACTGAAGGTAAAACGCGCTGCCCAAGGACAGGACGATGTAGCCCATCTGGCCGATCGACGAATACGCGTGCAGACGTTTGGCGTCGTTCTGCTTAAGGGCCTGGGAAGTTCCGATGAAAAGGGTCACCGTTCCGAGCGCGGCGACCACCAGACCGATCACCCGGCCGTCGTAAACTTCCGCGCTCGCCGGAACCATCCAAAAAAGCGTTCGGGCGATTCCGAAAATTCCCGTCTTGATCATCACGCCGCTCAGAACGGCGCTCACGGGAGAGGGCGCCACCGAATGAGCATCGGGAAGCCAAAGCTGCCCGAGTGGGAAAACCCCGGCCTTGAGGGCGAACCCGAGGAGCAGCAACGCGTAGACCGCGGAATGAAGGGTGGCGTCCGATGAGGCGAGCTTGCTGGTCAGTTCGTGGAGCGAGTCCCCCGCCGCCGCGCCCGGAATCAGGCTCGCCCCTCCCAGGATGAAGAGCCAGGCGAGCTCCATCAGGACCAGATAGCGCCAGGCGACGCGAACATTCCTGGGGTCCTCGCGATCAAAGCGGATCAGAAGGAAGGAAGCCAGCGTCATGAGCTGCCAGGCGACCGAAAAGCCCGCTGAAAGATCGTCAACCGTGACGATCCCGACCATTCCGAGAAAGAAAATCGGGTAGCTGACGTAATAGCTCCTGGCGCTGTATCTGGCGTAATGATCCAGGTAACGAATCGAATAGAAGGCTGCCGCCACCGCGATCAGCGAGATCAGTGCGAGAAAAACTCCCGAAAACCCATCGAGAAGAAACTGCGCCCCTCCCGGCCCGAACGCGACCCAGCTGCTTTCGGTGGCGCCATGGCGAATCGCCATCACGCTCGCACCAGCGAAGAGCGTACCGGCTGCCAGACAGAAGAGGAAATTGATCCAGCCCGCGAGTCGCCGCCGTCCGCCCACCGCCAGGGCAGCCAAAGGGGCGATCGCCAGAAGCACCATCCCCGCCCTCAGTGTTTCAGTGTTCCCGGATTCCATGCTCCGCCCCTTCCCTGATCAGCTCAACGATCGTGTCGGCGCTTTTCGCGACCTCTTCCGAAAGTCCTCGACCAAAGTCCGTACTGCCCGCGGCGATCCCGAGGAGGTAGACCGCCTTGCCGCGGCTCTCGAGCAGGGCTCCGGAGGTCGCAAGCGAGAGCTTATGGGTCGACAATCCGCCCGCCAGCTCCTCCATCTCGCGCAATCGCCCGAAGATGAGCGACCCCACTGGCGCCCCCCCACAGCGGACGGCATCGACCAGCAGGATATTTCGTGCGGCGCCTGCAGCGAGCGGAAAGACATGGTTTTCGAGAACATCCTCGGCGTTGACGACCTCGAGCCCGTCCCGAAGCGGACTCCGCAGCAGGGCCTCGGCAACAGCGACACCCGCGCCATCGTCGTTCCGGTAAGGATTGCCGATCCCCACCACACAGGTTTTTTCGGAAAGGATGCGCCGAAGCGCCTCTGCCGCGCCCATCAGATCCCCTCCCCCAGCGTCTTGATCTGCCTATAGGTGTAGACCGGCCCATCCGTGCAGACCAAGGTCCGGCCGATCGCGCAGTGCTGGCACTTGCCGTAGCCGCACTTCATGTTGCGCTCGAGGGTCGAGACGATGTCGTCCTCGCTCATGCCGCGCTTCAGAAGCTCCGCGATCACGCCGTTGAACATCACGGGCGGCCCGCAGACGAACGCCGCCGTGTTCTCGACGGGCACGTTCGCCTTGCCGATCAGGGTGTTGACGTAGCCCACCTCGCCGTCCCAGCCGCTTTCGGCACGGTCGATCGCGACGAAAGTCTCGAAGCCGGGCGTCTTTTGCCATTCGCGGATGTCCTCGCGGTAGAGAAGATCCCTGGAGGTGCGGGCGCCGTAGAGCAGGATGATGCGGCCGAAAGCCTCGCGATGCTGGAGCACATGAATGATCGAGCTGCGAAGCGGGATCAGGCCGATACCGCCCGCGACATAGATCACGTTCTTGCCCTTGATTTCCTCGAACGGAAAACCGTTCCCGAAGGGACCCCGGACGCCGAGCTTGTCGCCCGGGCGCAGCCGATGGAGCGCGTGGGTGACCTTTCCCACGGCGCGCACGGTGATGTGAAGCCGGTCCCTCTCGGGACTGGGCGGCAGCGAAACCGCGAACTCACCCGCGCCAAAGACGGTGCACATGATGAACTGGCCAGAGCGTATCCTGAAGCCCGCTTCGAGGCGGGGATCAAGAAAGGAGAGATAGAACGTCTTGACCTCGGGCGCCTCGTCCCGGATCTCATCAATGTTGACGACCTCCGGAAAGTCCACGATGGTGATCTTCGCCTCGGCTTTCATGATTTCACCTGCTCCACGACACTCGGGAGCCCGATGTCCCCCGGACAAACCCAGACACACCTTCCGCAGCCGACGCAGCCGGGTCGCAGGTACTTCTTGGACTGCGAGTAGGAGAGCTTGCAGAAGAAGCGCTTGTTCCTTCGGTCCTCGACGAGCTTGCGGGGGTTATGGTCCCCCGCCATGCGGGTGTAGCTTTCGAGCGAGCACGAGTCCCAGGTGCGCAGCCGCTCGCACTCCCCCTCGGCGCCGCACGCGTCCTCGACGTTGAAGCAGCTGCACGTGGGACAAACGTAGGAGCAGCCGCCGCACTCGAAGCACTTCTTGCCGATCTCTTCCCAGACCTCCGGCTTGACGAAGCCGGTGGTGACCCGATTCATGACCCGCGAAGCCCAGGCCTTGTTGCCTGTCGCCTTTTCCGGAAAGAGCGCGATGGAGCGCTCCACCACGCGCTCCTTCTCCATCCGCTGCTCCTCCGTGGCGGGACGAAGACCGAGCCCTACTGCCAGCGCGCGCCCCTGCTCACTCCCCGCTTCGAGGAGGTAGCCGCTCGCGAGGCGCGTGACATTCAGGTCAAAACCTTCTTCAGCGGCCGGCCCCGTGTGGAAGCACACGCAGAAACACTGCCGCGCGGGCTCATTGCACGTGTAAGTCACGATGAACGATTTCCTGCGATGCGTGCGGTAAACCTCGTCGACATATTCCTGACCAAGGAAGAAGCGGTCCAGGCACTGGATGGCGGCGAGATCGCAGGGCCGCAGCCCGATCAGCGCCTTCGGTCTTTCCTGACCGAGACGGGTGAGCTCGACGCTCCGGGCGGCGGAGTCATAGCGGTACTTGAGCAGCCGATCCACCTGCGGGAAGAAGAGCTCCTTCGGCGGCATCGAGGGCAGCTCCGCTTCGAGCGCGATGTCCTCAGCCGCGCCCGCGCGCTCGAAGAAGACCTGGCCACTCGCGCGATCCACGCGAGGACCGTGAAGCTCGTGGGTCTTGCCCAGCTCCTGGATGACGGTCATCAAGACTTCTTTGGAAACCGCGAAGACGCTCATGGCGTTTGCCCCTCCCGCAAGGCCGTGTGCTGCCAGTGCGCGCCGAACCCGCGCGCCAGAGTCGCGTGCGAGAGTCCGGAGTAGCCGGGGACTTCCCGGGCAAGCTCATCGAAAACCCCGGAAGCCTGCTCGAAAGACCAGCCTTGCCCCGCTTTCCGGGCGATTTCCGCGCAAAGGCGCCAAGCGGGAAGGACGCCCGCCGGCGGCCGGACCTTCGCGGGCGAAAGCTGCACTCTCCGATCGCTCGCCGTGAAGCTGGCTTCCGCCTCGATACTCTTCGCGATGGGAAAGATCACCTCGGCCTGCTCCATGGAGGGAGTCCAGAGAGCTCCCAGCGCCAGGACGGGGACCGTTCCCGCGAACCGCTCCCGGAGCCCCATATCCACGAGGCCCTGCTGATTGCCCGGGGTCGCCGCGAGAGGGAAGAGGCCCGAGCCGTCCCGGCCCATCTTCCCGGTCCGTTGCGCGAGCTGGGCAATCGCCCGGACGGTTTCGCGCTCCCGCCCGAATTCTTCCGCGACGAACACGATCGCGACCGACGAAGCCTCGGGCAGGCGCCGCAGCTCATCGGCCAGCTCCGGGATCCCGCTTACGTAAACCACGCGCGCCCCGCGCTTTGCGGCTCGGCGCACCTTGCCCTCCAGGATCGGGCTCACGCGGGCAAGCTCGTTTTCCAGGACCAGAAGGCAAGCGCAGCGATCCAGCTCCTCAAACCGTCCGATCGCTCCGCGCACACCCAGGATCTCGTGGAGGGCCTCAAGGCTTTCGAGATACCCTGGCTCCAGTCCCTCAATGAAGACACGCGCTCCGAGCACCGTGCGCGCCAGCTTCCCGAGCAGGTAGCCGTCCTCATTCGAAAGACTGGCCGGAGCGAGAATGCCCGGCACGATTCCTTGCTTTCGAAGCTCGGCGACGCGCTCGAGCAGCCCGGAAATCGCCTCATCGTAGCTCGAGGCCGGGCGCAGGACGCCCTCGCGATCCCGCAACAAAGGAGCCGTGATCCGCCGTTCGCGATCCTCCGTCCGGTGCGAGCGCCAGCCCCGATGGCAAAGCTTGCCTTCGCTGACCGGATGCCCCAGCGAGGGAGCGACGCCAGTCACCCTTTCTCCGTCCGTCCGCAAAAAATGGGCGCACCCGGTCCCGCAAAGGACACAGACCCCTGCCTTGTAGCTCATACCGACTTCCCTTGTTGATGGATCGCTCTTAAGCGCTAGGCGTCAGACGACCCCTTCCACGTTGATCTGCTCTTTGGAAAGGCTCAGCAGCTTGCGCACCGTGAGGAGAAGGCTGTTCGGGGCCACCGGCTTCTCCACGAACGCATCGACCGGAAGGTAGGCGCCGTCCTTTTCCTTGTTGAAGTTGAATCCGCTCTCGCTGTTCACCGAGGTCAGCATGAGGATCGGAACGTACTTGAATGCCGGGTCCTGGCGGAACTTGTAAGCGACATGGAAGCCCTCGGTCGTGTCCTTCATCATCACGTCCAGGATGATCAGATCCGGCTCGAACTCCCGCGCCTTGGCGTAGCCGGATTCACCGTCATAAGCAGCGGCCACTTCATAGCCGGCGGTCTTCAGGATCGCCTTGTAGCTCTCGACAATGTCCTGGTCGTCCTCGATGCAAAGTATCTTTCTCATCTTGTCTCCCTTCTTCTGTCTCAGTGGTTTGCCTTGGAACCCCGGCCCCTCCTCATGGACTCGGGCGAAGTAAGCGGCCTTCTCGAGTGAGATGGAGATGTCGAGATCCTCGACATGCACCCCATCGGGAACCTTGATGGAGGTCGGCGCGAAGTTGACCAGCGAATGAATCCCCGCGGCGACGAGTGAATTGGCGGTCGTCTGCGCGACCTCGCCCGGCACCGTGACGATGCCGATCGAGGCGTGCGTTTCCTGAATCACCCGTGCGAGGTGCTCGAGTGCCAGGCAGGGGCACCCCGAAAAACTTTTCCCTACCTTGGCCGGATCACTATCGAACGCGGCGACGATCTTGAGATCCGGCCGCCGGTTCACGAAATATTCGAGAATCGCTTTTCCCAGGTTTCCGGCGCCCACGAGCACCATCTTCTGGCCGGATTCGCCTTCGATGATCAGGCCGAGCTCCTCGACGATGTTCGCGGTGAGATAGCCATGCTTCGGGGTGCCGATCGTGTTCAGACTCATCAGATCCCGGCGAAGCTGCGCCGGCGTAACATTGGCCTCCGCCGCGAGCTCGTGCGAGAAAAACTTGTTCTTGCCCTTGAGTAGCCAGCTAAAGAGAACCCGCCGGTAAGCGCAGAGCCGTTCGATTGTTTTTGCCGGGATTGTCATCTCGTTCGCCTTTCTATTGTGAAAATTATCACAATGAGAACAATGTCACAATGAGATTTTTTTCACACCGGTAGGTTTACCCGATGGAATGGTCGCTATTTCAAACACTTATAGAAACTATCGCCCCGACTTCCAAGCGACCAAGGGCGATAAAAGAAGAAGCACCACGGGCACCAGCGCGAAACAAACCACGATGAACGCGCCGGCCGGGAGGTCCCAGCGATAGCTCAGCCCCATTCCGGCGACGCTCAGAATCAGGCCCAAAAGCCAGCCGAACAGGAGGCGTGCGCGAATCGACGTGAAGAACAGGGTGCTCACGACCGAAGGAACGATCAGGTAGGCGAAGACCTGCAGAACGCCGGCGACACTCACCGAAGAAGTGATCACGACACCGAAGAGCGCGTAAAAAAGGAAATCCCAAAACGCGGTTCGGGGCTCCCCGGGTTCCCCCGTGCGGAAAGACGCCGCGACCAGCGGCCGGCGGAAGACGAAGTGGATCACGGAGACCGCCAGGTAGATCGCCGCCGTCTTGGCCACATCGGGCCAGGTCACCCAAAGCACCTGACCCACGAGCAGATCCTTGATGTGCTCCGCGCCGTGCGCGACTCGATCAACGACGAGGACGACCGCGGCCGACGCGAGCGCGTACACGATTCCGATCACCGCCTCCTGGGAGAAGAGCTTCTCGTTCCTGCGGGCCAGCGCGAAGAGCGCCGCGGCCACGAACGTGCTCCCAAGAGAAAGCAAATAAGATCCGAGGGAATGATGCTCGAAGCCCAACAGGATCGCCACCGTCGCGCCGAGCGCGGCGACCTGCGCGAGACTCAGGTCAACGAAGATCACCCCGCGCGCGAGAACGTGCAGGCCCAGGTAGCAATGTATTCCCGCGAGAATCAGGCACATCACGAACGGCGCGGCGAGGAACCGCAGCGCCTCCCATCCCGCCGCGCTCATCGGCGCGAGCCCTCGATGGTCGAGACGAGATGCTCGTAAAGCTCCTCAAGCGTCGTGACCCCTGGGGCCCCCTCCACCGCTACCGGCACCGTGTGGATCCGCACCGAGGGCACCTCCTGCTGGATCTTGCGCGTGACCGTGGGATCGAAATAATTCTCAACCAGGATCAGCGGAACCTTCGCGTCCCGAATGAGCGAGATGACCTGCAGGATATGTCCGCTGGTGGGAGGAATTCCGGGCTTCGGTTCGAGAATGGCCGGATTCTCGATGTTGAAGCGACTCAGGAAGTAGGTCAGCGTCTTGTGATACGTGACCACCTTCCGGACGCCGGACTTCTTCAAGCGGGCCTGCCAGTCCTTCGTGCGCTCGGCCAGCCGCTTTTGAAAGGAAACCGCCCCTTCCGCATAGCGGCTTGCATTCGGCGGATCGAGCTCGCCGAGGCGTTCCGCGATCTTCACGGCAATCGTGCCCGCACGGAACGGGTCGAGCAGCACGTGCGGATTGCCAAAGGGATGCACGTCACCCTCCGCGCGACTCAAATTTCCCTGCTTCACCTCGAGGGGATCCACGAGCGGCCCCACCTCCAGGTAACCCGGATTGCCGGGCTTGATCCTCGGATTGCGGGCGCCGCGCAGGATGCTCGGCAGCCAGCCGACCTCCAACTCCAAACCCACGGCGATCAGCAGGTCCGCTTTGCTCGCCTTGAGCATGAACGAGGGCTTCGCCTCCACAAAGTGGGGATCCTGGGTCCCCCTGCCGATCGCTTCGGCTGTCACGGCATCGCCACCCACCTCCCGCACGACCGACCTCAGGTCCGTTGTCGTCGTGATGACGGTCAACCTGGCCTCCGCCGGAAGAGCGCGGCAAACCAAAACCAGAGCACCCAATAAAAGGAGAGAAATCGTTTTCATGTGGCGCTCCTAGTAGAGATGCGCCGGATGAGCGCCGATGCTGATGTTCCACTGAAAGGCGACCGAGTGATCGTCCGGCTGGCCCGTCTGACTGAGGTGATCGTATTGCAGCCGGAATCCGGAGAACTCCGACGGAAAGAAACCCAGAAGGACGCTTTGCTTCCGCGCCGGTTCAACGCCTTCGGACCGCGGATGGCCGAGCAACTCCATGCGCCCCTGCGCCCACCAGCGCTCCGCGAACTGATACTGCAGCCAAGTTGAAAGGCCCCCCAGCCGAGGCCCGAACACCGGCTCGCCGCCCACGGCATTCCCTGCGATCAGACCATTGAGATACTCCGTGGTCCACGTGACGGAACGGTATTTGCCTCCGACGCTCGGACGCCACTTGAACGTCAGGTCGGTTCCGTAGGCGTGGGTCCGGCGATCAAAACGGTTGTTGCCCAGCGTGCCGAAGAGTTCCCACTCGAGCGTCGAGTCGTCGGTCAGATCCCAGAGGTTCTTCCACTGCGCGACGCCAACGAGATGGTTAGGATTGCCGCTCCCATAGAGCGTTTCCGAGCCCCCCGCCATGGCCTGAAGGGTGAGCTCGGCGAACCAGGGCGCCGGCAGGAGCACCGAGCCCGAAGCCCCGACGTCGTTCAGACCCTCCTCTCCGAGCAGCGCCTCGTTGACGAGCGGAGCATCAATGAAGGGAAACGCGTGGGTATGAAGCAGGTTATGCCGCCCCAGCGCCGCCTTGAACTTGCCAAGCCTGAGGGTGAGCGCCGGAAGTGACAGCGTTTCGGCATAAACCTCCTCAGGCTCGATTCCCTCGCCAACCGAAAAAAGCCCCACCGCTCTCAGGTAAGGATCCACATCGGCCGAGAACTGCAGCTCAGCCTCCTGAAAGTGGAAGCCGTTGGGCCGCGCCGAGGCCGGATCGTTTCCGCGGACGCTCTTGCGGTAAAGACCCAGGAAATTCACCCCGGTATCGGGATTCAGCCCCTTGCCGGCGCGCTGGGCGAAGGTTGCTGTTTCAGCCGAGGTGCTGCCCTCCTGGGCAAAGGCAGGGAACGAGGCCAGAATGAAGGCCAAGCTAATGGATACGGAAAATTGACGGGAACGCATGGAAATCTCCTTGTGATGATTTTTCGACTTTTCAGGCTGGGAAAAGGGAAACCATCGGAGGAGCACGCGGGATCGCCGGAGAAAAATCGCTCAGCGCGAGGGCTAAAGCGGGAGGGAGCTGAACGATCCCGAAAAACGAGGGAGCCAGACGGATTCGCGCCGGAACCGGAAAGGTCGAGGCCGCGCCGCGAAGCGCGACGCAGATCCCGCAATGCTGATCGTCAGCCCTGACACCGTCCCCAGCGCCTTCGCGGCTTAACCCCGCGCCCACATGAACGCCCTGATGAAAACCGAGGGTGATGGCCTCGAAGAAAAGCGCGCCGCCGCAGGCGATCGCCAGGGAGAAGGCCAGTAGCGCCCACCGCCGCGTTCCTGCTGATATTCGGTTCGCCCCGCGCATGCCTCGGTCCTCCCCTACAAAAACCACATTCTGACGGCAACGATGGCGAGAAAAACGGCGAAGCCTTTGCGCAAGCTCTCCGCGGGAAGCGCGATCGCGATCCTGGAGCCGAAATACGCGCCGATGAAAAGGCCGACCGAAATCAGGAGGCCCAGCCGAACCTGCTCGCCGGTGATCTTGCCCGCGCGATAATACTGGAGCGCCCCCAAAATCCCCACGGGCAGCAGCAGCGCAACGAGTGACATCGCGCTTGCCGTATGCTGCGAGTAGCCGAGGACCAGAACCAGGATCGGAATCACGATGATCCCGCCGCCGATTCCGAACATTCCCGCCAGAATTCCAGCCGCCAGGCCGGTGCCTATCAGTACGAGCGCACGCGTCAGTTCCATTTCAGTAATATTTCTCCTGCCGGATCGCTTCCTTCGCGACCCCCTTCTCCAGGAGCAGGGCCTTGACCTCCGTGATCATCTGGCCGTTGCCGCAAAGGTAGAAGTCCGTGCCGCCCCAGTCGATCTCGGCCGCGTGGGAGCGGAGATAGTCGGTCACGCGTCCGCGAAAACCCTCCCATTCACCGCGGGGCTGCGAAATGGCCGGGACCCAGCGAATTCGCGGCTGCCGGGAGAAGGTTTCGTCGTAAAGCAGCTCGTCTTCGGTGCGGACCCCCAGAATACAGAGATGCGAGGCAGGCGGCGCAGCCTGGTAAGCGTGCGACAGCACCATCGCGCGGAAAGGCGCGATCCCCGTACCGGTCGCGATGAAAGCCACCTTCCTGTGCGGTTCGGAATCATAGACAAAATCGCCGTACGGCGCGAACCCTCGAAAGGTCTCGCCGGGCCTGCGTTCACGGAGATAATTCGTGCCTGGGCCCTCCTCGACCAGCTTCACGCAAAGCTCGATCGGCCTCGCCTCTGGTGGCGAAGCGATGGAATAGGCTCGGCGGAGATCCCGGCCCTTGGGACCAGCCCCGGGGATCACGACGCTGAGGAACTGGCCCGCCTGAAGAGCCAAAGGCCGCTCCGTCTCGAAGGCGAGCTCAAAAACCGTGGGCGTCAGCATTCTAGACGAGATGACCTTGCAGGAATACTCGGCGGCCGTCATGCGGCCATCTCTACCGCAGAAAGCAGTTTGACGCTATTTCTCATTTGGGCTAACTATGGAACATCATGTTCGGTTTAAGCTTGGGACATCTCATCATTTTGTTAGTGGTCATCCTTCTGTTCGGGAGCAAACGGCTCCCCGAACTGGGCCATGCCTTGGGGCGCGGGCTTGGCGCCTTCAAGCGAGGCCTTGAGGGAAAAGATACCGACGATGACAAGACTCCCCCGAAACTTACCTGAGCGCGCTTAAGGTTCCACTTCGAGTGTGAAGCCAGGACTCGCCTTGCCTTTTTCTCCGGTCTCCCGGATCGCCGTGGTCTTCCACCAGTACTTTCCCGCCTCGGGTGACTTGAAGACAAAGAAGTTGTCCGTGGTCTCCGATTCGATGATCGCCTTATTTTCATCAGAAACCCGGCCCACCTGTACGAGATAAGAGGCCGCATCAGGCGTCTTCTTCCAGGTTAAGAGGATCGCCGCGCCGTTTCGCTTGAGGACTTCCTTGGAGAATACCGCCTTGTCCGGCGGCAGAACCGCGCTCGGGATGGCCAGCGGCGGCAGGATTTTGAACGTGCCGCCCAAACCCTCGCCCTTAACCAGGGTCCTGTTTGTTTCCCAGAGCGCCCACTGATAGGTTCCGGGTACCCGGGGTATCCAATCAACGAGACCGACGCCGTCTCGCGATTTCACGGTTGCGGAGAGTGCTTCGTCTTTCTCCGCCGGACCTTTGGTGCCGCGAATGACCATGATCACCGACGCCCGCGGGGGAACGGTCTTCCACTCGAAACGGATCGGCTGATCGGAAACCTCATGAGTAAAGCCGGACTCGGGGCCGACCCATTCGACCGCCGTGGGCGTGAAGACGGGTGAGGGCTTGGGGCTCGGCTTCGGCTTGGGCGATGGACTGGGCGACGGTGACGGGCTCGGCGAGGGACTTGGGGACGGACTCGGTGACGGACTGGGCGACGGGCTCGGCGACGGGCTCGGTGATGGACTAGGCGATGGACGGGGCGACGGGCTCGGCGATGCACTGAGCGGCAAGGTCGCTGACCGGGCGGTCTCCTCCTTGCCACCGAATAACCCGAGAAAGCCACGCCTGGGCTTGGCCGGTGCCGGCTCCTTCAGGTCTTCCGTGCCTCCGACGATGATCGCTGGTTCGACTGCTTTGCCGCCGCGGGCGATGAAAGGCTTCTCCGTGCTAACGCGGAACTTCTGCGCCTTGTTCGTCTGGACCTTGAAGTCCTGGCCCTTGCCACGAATGCTGACATTGCCGCTGAACGCCTTGACCGTCAGGTCGCCGCTGACCACTTCGACCCGGGTCGTGGTCGAGGAGGTCAACCGCGCGAGAGGCGTCTTGGCCGTCGAAATCACGCGAACCATGGTTCGTGGCCCCAGGACGATGGTGTCGCCGTCGTCCAACTGGAGCACGGCCGAGCCGTCCGCCCCCGTCACGACCGTATCGCGGTGAAAGATCGTCGACCGCTCCTCGATCGAACGAAACTCCATACTGCCCGAAAACTCGCGCTTCAGACTGCCCTTTAGCGAGGAGACCGCGCCAATCCGCGCACTCCGGGTTTCATCAAGATCGAAGAAGTACTGACGCAGGGTGTAGCCGCCGAGATACACATACATCGAGCAAATCACGAGGGTGACCGCGAAAACACAAAGTGCGATTTCCCATTTCTTGATGCCGATGTGCCTCATCTCCTATGCCAGCGTCGCTTCCGCCTCAGCACCCACCTGAGTCCGCTCCGGTGAGACCGTGGCAGGAGTCGCGATCACATGGATCGCGGCGATGGTGACGTCATCTTCCTGAGCCACGTCCTTGCCATGTTTCGTGAAATCGTTCACCAGCGCCGTTACGACGCCCTTGGGACCAGCGGCGAAATTGCTCTCGACCGTTGCCCGCATCCGGCGTTTTCCGAACATCTCTCCGTTCGCGCCCTTTCCCTCCATCAGTCCGTCGGTATAGAGAAGAATAAGGTCGCCCTTGCGAAGGTCCATCGTCTTCACCTCCGCGATGGGCAGGTCCGCCGTCTCGCCGAGGCGCTGTCCGATGATCGAAAGACTGCGGAGCGCGATCTTCCCGCCTTCGTCGCGGAAGAGCCACGGCGGGTTGTGGCCGGCGTTGGCATAACGGATCTCACCCTTGTCGAAGTCGAGCACCGCGATGAAGAAGGTCATCATGATCCGGCCTTCGGTGGCCTCATAGATCACGCGATTATTGACCGAAAGCATCGCACCCGGATCCAGATCCATGGTCGGATTTTCCTCGGCGAGCTTGCGCAGGAAGCTGAAACAGCTCTTGGCCGAGGCCGTGATCAAAGCGCAGGGCAGGCCATGGCCCGTGGCATCGGCGATGCCGACAACCACCCTGTTGCCCACCGTGAAGGTGCCCCACCAGTCACCGCCGCAACGCGAAGCCGCCTGATAGAAGCTGTGAATATCCACATGATCGGTCGAGAACACCGGTGGCGGCAGGAGCGTCTGCTGCACGGTCGACGCGATGTCGATCTCATTCTCGAGCTTCACCTTCTCGACGCTTTCGATGAAAAGCTCGTTGATCTTCTGGGACATCGAATTGAACGAACGCGTCAGCTCGCCGATCTCGTCGTCGCTGCTGATCGCCAGATTGAGGTTGAAATGGCCCTTTCCAACCTCCTTGGTCGCCTCGTAGAGCTTGGCGATCGGCGCGGTCAGCGTGCGGGCAAAGAAGATGGTGAATAGGATGGCGGCGCCGATCGCGATGAGCCCCAGAAGAATGAACTTCTCGGTCAGCGCATAGGTGGCGCGGTGGGCCTTCGCCCACTCGACACGACTGAGTGCCATGAGGTCAAAGCCCGGAAAGACGTAGCTCCCGAGATAACGCGTCCCTCCGGCAACGAACTCATGCGTGCCGTTAGCCGCCGAGTTCTGGCTCGCGAAGGCGAACAGGGGATCCCCCGTCACGCTGGACCGGGAGTACTGCGCGGTGGCGTCCGTATCGAACAGGATCCAGCCCGACCGGGTTGCGATCGTGAGATTCAAGGCGCTGAGCTCGCTGCCGAACTGCTTCAGAGGCACCACGGCAAATGCCACCGGAACCTTGCCCTCGGCGCGGCCTTCGACATGGAGCACGCCGAGGAGCGAGGAGATTCCGCTCTTGGACAGATTGACGAACGCGAAGCCGTTCTTCTTGAGATCGGGCGCGAGACTCCTGAGCCAGTCATCGCTCAGAGCGAATTCGTCTGCTTCCGCACGCAGTTCCTCGAGCTTCTTCTGCTTGAAGGATCGCGCCACGACCTTGAACGACGGCTCAGTCAAATCGAACAAGCCGACGGAAAGATAGATCGCGTCGGACTGATTCTCAACCAGGGCAGCCAGCACCGCGGTGAGCTCGGGCGTGACGGGCTTGCGCGGATCGACCGTCGCCACCGACAGCCGAAGCGTATCGAAAACGTGCCGCACCGTATTCACGAACTCGTTGCCGGCGAGGACGGCCTCCGTCAGCTTCGACTGAAAGACGTAAGCCTGCTTGTCTTCCTTGAGCAGGATGATGGCGGATACGTTGAGGAACGCCACCACCACCGCGATCAAGAGCAAAACGCTCAGGAGGAGCTTGGTTCCTACCGAGAAGGCCTTTCGAAATAGCAGTTGCCCCATCCTGATATTTTCACTAACATTTCATATAAATTCAACCCATATCCCCCTGGAGCATCCGGTGTTAAACGTAGTCAAGGAACAAATAGGTTCGATTCTTTCGATCCGCCTCAGCGGGGCCATCGAAGAAAGCACGAACTTGGAAAAGCTGCTGGGTCCCCCCGCCCCGGAGATGCATATCCACTGCAAGGAAGTCTCGCGGATCAACTCCGTCGGGGTGAAGCTCTGGATCAAGTATTTCCAGGACGCCCAGAGCCGCGGCTCGAAGCTCAAGTTCTCCGAATGCTCGACCGCCATCGTGGAGCAGATCAACCTGATCTCCAACTTCATCGCTAACGGGGTCGTGGAGTCGATTTTCGTGCCGTTCTCCTGCGGAAAATGCCGCAGCGAATTGGTGGGGCTCTTCAAAACCGAAGACCTCAAGAAGGTAAAGTTCAAGCTGCCGACCCTGAAATGCTCTAAGTGCACGGGGCCCGCGACCTTCGATGACATACCGGAAGAATATTTCGCCTTTCTGATGCGCTAAGCGGAGATCCTGATCTTGAACAATATCTTACTGCTGATCTCTGCCCGGCCCGAAGACGAGGCCTTCGCCGCGGAAGTGGCCGCCGTCGCGGCCCTGACCTGCCGAGTTGCCCGCTCCCCGGAAGAGGGCGCCGAGATCATCGCGAGCGACTCTCCGCGCGTGATCCTGGCCGACGCCTCCGATGAGGAATGCTACTCGGATCTCGAGGCGGCAATCCAGGAAAAGGTGGGCCTGTTCTCGGACAAGATCGATGCCAACGCGATCCATTTCATCACCTCGCAGAACCTCGAGAAGGTACCCTACCTGATCCAAAGCCCGCTTTTCGGGCATTTCATCTTCCGCAACTACGGCAATCCGAAGGAAGCCGGGGCCCAGTACGGGCGCCTGGTCCTGGCGACCATACAGGAACGGGCCTTCGGCCTGGAAAAGCTCCTCCAGGAAAACGCCAAGATTCAGACGGTCAAGCTCCAGTCGACGGTCCAAAAGCAAGGCGCCGTCGAGGCGATCAAGAACTATCTGCTCGCGGCGAAGTTCCAAAGCCGCATGGCAAGCGTCATCGCCAATGCGGTGGATGAGATCCTGATGAACGCGATGTTCGATGCGCCGGTGGATGACATCGGCCGACCGCTCTTCGCCTCAGTCTCGCGCTCCACCGCGATGAAGCTCGAAGGGCGCCACGCCGTCGAGATCAGCGTGGGCTTCGATGGCCGCTACGTCGGTCTGACGGCCGTGGACAGCTTCGGCAGCCTCGACAAGGCCAAGCTCCTCAGCCACATCTCCAAGGTCTATACCGAGGAAGAGTACAAGGTGAAAACCTCGGTCGCGGGCGCGGGCATCGGCCTTGCGACGGTTTTCCGCTCGGGCGGCAGCTTCTTCTTCTCCAGTGAAAGCCGGCACCGCACGGAGGTGACTGTCTTCTTCAAGCGCACGGATAGCTTTCGGGAGTTCAAGGACCAGTTCCGCTTCATCTCAACGCAGTTCTATTTCTGAGGCGGAGATCGAATGGCAAAAAAGGCAACCGTCACTCTCATCCTGGCTTCGACGTCGCCGCGCAGGATCGAGCTGCTGAGCCAGATCGGTCTCTCCTTCGAGGTCCGGTCGCCGAATGCGGACGAAACACCCGCGCCCGGTGAGCTCCCTCGCCGCATGGTGGCCCGCCTTGCGGTCGAAAAGGCCGAATCCGTGCTCGCCGGGGCCGCCAGTCAGTACTCCCGAGCGCTCGTCATTGCCGCCGACACTATCGTCGTCGCGCCGGACGGCAAGACCGTTCTCGGCAAGCCGCGCGACACTCGCGGCGCGGCCCGGATGCTCAAGCTGCTCGCCGGCAAAACGCACACGGTCTATACGGGCTACGCCATTCTCGAGCTGGGCGGAAGGCGCTCCCACTCCGTCATCCGGGTCGAAAAATCCACTGTCACGATGCGCCCGCTTTCCCAGCGCGACATCACCGATTACATCCGCACCGGCGAACCGATGGACAAGGCCGGCTCCTACGCCGCCCAAGGCCTTGGCATGGCTCTCATCGAACGGATCAACGGCAGCTATACCAACGTCGTGGGCCTTCCGATCTGCCAGGTGGCGGCGGATCTCGAAAAGCACTTCGGCTACCCCCTTTTCGCGGGCTCACCATGACAACATCCTTGGCGACGCGTCTTCAGCAGCTCCTGAAACGGGTCGATGAGCTACACCGCCAGACGCCCTACGCGCGCAACGAGCTCATCCTGCTCGCGGTGAGCAAGAATCACCCGGTAGAGCTGCTCGAGGCGCTCTACTGGCTCGGGCAACGCGATTTCGCCGAAAACTACGTCCAAGAGCTCCTCGGCAAAGCCAAGGAACTCGAAGAACGGGGCTGCACCGGGATCCGCTGGCATTTCATCGGCCACCTTCAAACCAATAAGGTGAAGGCCCTGCTCCCACTGGTTCAATCGGTTCACGCCGTCCACTCCGAGAAGCTCGCCCGCGAGCTCGCCAATCGCTGGAAATCCTCTGGGCGCCAAGGCCGCCTCCCCGTCTTCATCGAGGTGAACATCGATGAGGAACCCTCCAAGTCCGGGCTGCGCGCCGCCGACGTTCCCGCCTTCGCGGCCTTCGTGGCCTCACTGCCTGAACTATCACTGCAGGGTCTGATGTGCATTCCGGCGCCTTCGGCTTCGGCGGAAGAGTCGCGGACAGCCTTCCGCAAGCTTCGGGAACTCGAGCTTCAATGTCGGCCCCACACCTCCGGACGCCTTTCCATGGGCATGTCCGGCGATTACGAGGCCGCGATCCAGGAAGGCTCCACCCACCTGCGCCTCGGAACGGCCCTTTTCGGTCCCCGCGAACCTAAATAAAACCCCCTATTGGCCTTCGGCCCCGGAATGTGTTAAGCCCTGTAACAGTCTGTTTTCCCACGTGCCCGTAGCTCAGTTGGATAGAGCGTCAGCCTCCGGAGCTGAAGGTCACAGGTTCGACTCCTGTCGGGCACGCCATTTCAAAAAGGGGAAACGGAATTCTACTCATCAGCAGACAATCTGGAATTTCTTGAGACGGGTGGTGTCGGGCGCGACCATCCTGGTCGCCGCGCTCTTTTGCCATCCTGGCAGCGCAAACCCTCACACCCGTCTCAAGAAATTCCAAGGTGTCTGCTGATGCCCTAACTCGCGTCCCTTTTTGAAATGGCTGGCGCGCATCCTTCCTAGCACCGCAGGGCCAGGATGGCCCGGAGGTAAAGGCGGACCGAGCGGGCACCCGTTGCCCCGCAGGCGGCGCAGCCGCCGAGGAGCGCGGGTCGCGAGGGAGCCCGGCCTGCAGCCCGAGCGCGAAAGTGCGAGGAGCGGAAG
>JAMPXZ010000222.1 GCA_023700925.1 Oligoflexia bacterium
AAACCGCGAGGCCAACGCGCCAGCGGCGGTCGGCGGAGAGCTGCGCGGGCAGCCCGCTCGGAGATGTCCATGGGATGAGGCCGGGCACTTGAGAGGAATTAGCCCCGCTGGGCCGTAAAAACAAGGGACCAGCACTTTTCTGGCCGCAGGCGGCCCAGGCCCGGCAGGAGATCCAGGCCGGTCGGCGTCTGAGCAGCCTTGAAGCCGTGGGCTTCGAGCAGGCGACGCCACTCGTCATGCGATTGGTGGAACTCGGTCTCGGTGTCGTGCTGGATCAGGCCGCGCACCTTGTGCTTGAGCCGGAAGAGAGGTGAGCGCGGATTTTCCTCGTTGATGACGAGCAGCGTTCCCGGCTGCACCCACGCGCTGAGACGCTTGAGGAGCTTCCCGGGGTCCGCAAAATGATGAAGCGCGTAGGCGAGGACCACGGCATCGGGTTTTCCGCCGAGGGTCTGCTCGACGTTTTTTTCCCAGGAGCTTTCCCACGGGGTTTCCGTCAGCAGATCCGCCTGGAGAAAGACGCCATCGAGCGTCTCCTCGAAGGCAAAAAGCCGAGCCATGCGCAGCTCTTCGGCACTGAAGTCGACGCCTACCGCGCGGAAGCCCAAGGCCGCGATCGCGCAGGTAATCACGCCCCCGCCGCAGGCCAGGTCGAGAACCCGCATCGGTCTTCCTTCGGGCGGGGCGCCGTGGACCGGGGGCAGGAGGCTCCCGCGTGATTGAAGGACCTGAAGGATCGAAAGCAGGCGTTTGCGGTTCAGTGGAGCCACCGGATGGCTGGAAAAATAACCGAAGGTGCTTCTTACCGCCGGGTCCTGGTGATGCCGGTGAAAGAACGATTCGATTCGTGGCGCCAATTTATTGACGATCTCTTCCGCGTTGGGGCCCATAAGTGGCCTCAGATTATCAAACGGGCGTCAATAAAGTCACTAACCGATTCATCCGAAAGGAGAAAGAGAAGGGGATTGCCTTGATTCGTAACGCCGCCGATTTCAAACTCGAGCCGGGGAAGATCCCGGTTCTCTTCGTGATGCCCTACGCGCCCAGCTTCAGCCAGGTCATGCTGCGGCTCGAGGCGGGAGGGGTCGCCCAGGTGGCCGAATGCCCTTCGACCCTGGACGCGGCTTCGCTCGGGCGGCGCCTCGGCTCGTGCCTGATCGTCGCCTTCGTCGCCAAGGAGGAGGACTCGGTCCGCCTGCTGACTCTTCAGAAGCTGCTGGATCAGCAGCTCAGACAGAAGGCCGTGCGAATCCTCGTGACGTCGGCGGTGCGCGAAAAAGAGCTCATCTTCCGGATCTCCACGCAGCTCGACGCTGAGATTCTCCCGGAGCCGGTCACCGAGAAGAGTCTGCTTTTCAAGATCGATCGGCTGCTCAAGCTCCTGCCGGCGCCCGGCCTGGTCGCCGACCCGCTCCTCGGCGGCGAGCTGGGAGAGAGGAAGGTCGAAAGAGACTCGCAGCCGCAGCTCATCGCCGCGCCACCCTTGGAGCTGGAGAGCGACTGCTGGCTGAACGTGCCGGGCGCGACGAGGCTGCTCGGCGGCCGTTGGATCGTCAAGCTTCGCGGCCCCTTCCCGCAGCTGGGGAGCTGGGGCAAGATCGAGTCGGGCGAGCCGGGCCTGCCGGCCTGGCAGTGGATGCCCAACGACGAGGAGAACGATCCGTTCATTCGGGAATCCGGCGCGTGGGTGTTTTTCGGGCAGAAGCCCGAGTTCATCGACGAGGCCTGGACCTTCGTCGGCAAGCGCCTGGGGCTCGCATTCTATTACGAAGGCGAAAACTACGGCTCACGATTCGAGACCGACGAGCTGGCCAATCTCAGGCTCACGGAAGATTCCGAGGCCTCCCGCCGCGCGGCAGCCGAGCTCATGCGGTTGGCCAAGGCGATCCGGTACGGAGCTCCTCCGCAGGCCGGTGAAGAGGCCGCGAGGCCCGGGTCCGCGATCGCGCAGGGCGTGAGCCAGGGCGCGCCGCTTTCGCTCGAAAGCGACTGCTGGCTGCTCGAAGGAAGAGCGCCCCGCCGCGTCGCCACGAAGTGGATGATCTCGCTCGCGGGACCGCCCGCGCATCTCGGCAAGTGGGTTCCCATCGAGGAGGAAGGCGGCGGTGCTCAGCGCAAGCCGAGCGGGGATCGTTACTGGCAATGGATGCCCCATGATCCGGAGAACGATCCTTTCCTCAAGGAGGAAGGCGCCTGGGTTTTCTACGGGCTCATGCCCAAGTACGGCGGCGAGCTTTGGTCCTTCGTCGGTGAGAGGCCCGAGCTGGCGTTCTATTACGATGGTCAGTCCTATGGGGCCAAGCTCAGTGCGCCCGCGCCCGGAGCCCTGGTCATCGCGACCGACTCGCCCTCGGCGGAAAAAGCGAGGTCCGTCATCGATCGAGAGATCGATCGCGTGGTCGCCGCCAAGGCGGATCCCCGTCGGCCGGTATCGGCCGCGCCCCTGGAGGTGAAGATCCCACAGCGCGAATTCGGCGCGCCCGGCGGCGGCTGGGAGGTGGCAGCCTCGGGCAGCCAGATGCGGCGCTGGTTCGTTTACCTGCCCGCGGAGCTCCTCGGCGATCCTTCGGTCGATATCCAGAAGCTTCCCGTCTACTGGCTCTATCTGGGTTCCGTGCCCCCCGTGGCCGCCGAAGGCGGCGGCGAAAGCCTTTGGGTGTTCCAGGATCGCAAACCGCAGTCGGTCGCGAGGTTCTCGGATCTCGCGCCGCCGCTTCAGAAGTTCCTGCTTCAGTACTTCGCTTCGCAGGACGTCCAGGCCCGCGCGCTACCCGCCGAAGACGGGGTTTATGTCGTGAAAGCCGCGGCGCCCGTCGCTCCGGCCGCGACGCCGCTCGCGGAGACGCGGAGTTACAAGCTCCCGCTTGAGGCCTTCGGGGCCCCTGGTGGCGAGTGGGAAGCCGTGAGCGGCGGAAGCGCCGGGCGCCGCTGGTTCGCTTACGTTCCGCCCGAGGTGCTCGCCGGCAGCGTCGAAAATATCCGCAAGCTTCCCGTGTACTGGCTCTATTTCGGGCCGACGCCTCCGGCTCAGGTCGTCTCCGATACGGGCGGTGAGCTGGTCTTCCAGGAGCGCAAGCCCCAGTCGTACACGTCTTTTTCGGATCTGCTGCGGCCGGTTCAGGAGTTCTTCCTTCAGTACTTCGGTGAAAAGGCGGCAGAGGCGCCCGCCGCCGCGACGGAGACCGCCGTGCCCGCCGGCCTCGGCGGCGTCGATGAGAGCTACGGGCTCAGGGTTTTTCATGACGACGGGATCGTTCTGCCGCGCAAGGTGCTGGGCGGTTTCCGCCTGCGGGAGGCGGATCTTGGCGAGGCCGGGGGAGAATGGGAAGTCGCCGACGTGGGCTCCGAGGGGCGGCGCTGGTTCGTCTTCATTCCGGCGGATTTCTTCGATAGCGGCGCGGACATCCGGAAGCTCGGCGCGTACTGGCTCTTCTTCGGGGCGCAGGCGCCGCGGCGGGTGGCGGACGACGCCGGCCCGTGCTGGCACTTCGAGGAGCGCTCGCCACAGGTATTCGAGGCTTTCGCGGATCTCCAGCGGCCTATCCAGGTTTTCCTGATGGACTATTTCGGCTTTGCGCTGAATCAAGCCGAGGCGCGATCCTCGCCCGAAGCGGAAGCCGAGGACGCCGAACGGGGCGCTCCGTCGCTCCGCCCCGCCGTGAGCGCGGACGATACCGCGGAGCCCGGTCCGGATACCAGCCACGAAGCCGGGGAGAGCGCTGATACTTTGGTAAGCGTTGATGCTTTTGCAAGCGCTGATACGTCTGTGAACGCCGATTTTGTCGCGAGCGACGAGGGAGCGGCGCAGCCGCAGCTTCGTCCGGCGGCGGAGCCGGCGCGTGCGCCCACGCTGCTTTCGCCGAACAGGCCTTTTGAAGGGGCACCGGCTCTTCGGCCATCGGCCCGCGGCGCTCCGGAGGAGGAAACCGCGCTCAGCTTCAAGCTCGTCGACGGAAGTCAGGCGCGCCGCCGTCCCGAAGAGGGCGAGACGCTGAACTACGCCAAGCCCAAGCGCGAGCGGTCTGGCGACTTTGCGGAGCAGCCGGTGGAGAGCGTTCTGGGAATGGCGGAGGTCGCGGCGGACCTGCCGGGCGCGCCGCGGTTAAAACGGGGAGTGCCACAGGTGAGGCCGGGCGTGCCTCAGGCACAACCGCGCGCGCCGCAAGCAGTGCCGGACGCGCAAGCGGCGTCCGAGCTTTCGGCGTCGACTCCGTCGCTCAGCTCGCTCGCGGTGGCGCTGCTCATGTCCGAGCTTCTGCGACGGCGGGAGCTCGAGCCCAAGGAGATGGCGCATCGGTTCTCTCAGTGCGTGGCCGCGGCTTTTGGCGGATCGCACGTGGAGCTCTGGGCCCGGGCGGAGGGCCGCTGGTTCTGCACGGGCGCGAGCGACGGCGTTGACGGCGCTTTTGCCGAGACTTTCAACGACCTGCCGCCCGACTTCCCGGCCGGGGGCCACGGCGGCGCATCGCTGGCGCCCGTGCGCAACGCCGATGGCTCGGCGGTCCTGGGCGCCATCGTGATCGGGGGCGGGCACGTGCCCGTGGATTACCTCTGTCAGGTGGCGCGCTCCTGCGTGGGCCTTCTGGCCACGTTGACGGGGAACGATCGCGGAGCCGCGGCTTCCTAGTACCGCGGTACTGGCCTAGGGCTTGTCGGTAATCCGTTTGAGTTTGAGGTTTCAGTTTGAGGTTTCGGTATGGTCACGGCTGTCGGTAGCGCGACCCAAGGTAAACAGGATCGTGGCTTGTC
>JAMPXZ010000223.1 GCA_023700925.1 Oligoflexia bacterium
CCGGCTGAACGAGGCGTGTCCCCGCGTCGAGTACGTCAGACGCGTGCAAAAAGGCGATGGCGCCCGGTACTTCGGACCGTTCCCGTCGGCGTGGGCCGCGCGGCAGGTGGTGGAGCTGTTAAATGAAACTTTTCACCTAAGAGACTGTTCGGACAATGCTTTTAGGCACAGATCCCGCCCCTGCATTCTTCACCAGATGGGCAAGTGCAACGGCGCCTGCGTCGGCAAGGTGAGTGAGCAGGAGTATCGCGAGGTGATCGACGAGGTGGTGAGGACCCTGGAGGGCCGGGGGGGGCGCCTGCTCGGGGAGCTGCGCAAGGGGATGGAAGATGCGGCCGAACGCGAGGAGTTCGAGGAGGCCGCCACCTACCGCGATCAGCTCCGGAACCTCCAGGTCGTGACCGAGACCCAGGGTGTGGTCGAGGCGGGGTCGCAACGGGATCGGGACGTGATCGGGCTTGCGCGGCAGGGCAGCGACGCCCATGGCACGCTGCTTCGGGTCCGGGACGGGCGGATGGTCGCGGTTCAGCACTACCATCTTCAGAACACGGATGCGACTTTGGGCAATGCGGAGCTTCTGAGGGATTTTCTTTCCCAATATTACGTAGGGCTCAGCCAGCAGGCCGAGGAGGGCACCGGGGTCGGTGAGGTGCTGGTTCCGGAGATTCCCGCCGAGCTTGAGATCCTGGAGAAAACCCTCGCGATCGGGCTGAGGGTCGCCGAGACGGCGGTCGACCGGCAGCTCCTGAATGTCGCGCACTCCAATGCGCAGTACGCGCTCGAGCAGGCGCTGAAACGCGCTCAAGGCGAGGGCGCTCACGGCGTCGAGTCGCTCGAGGAGGTGCAGGACAAGCTGCACCTGCCCCAGCTGCCTCAGCGGATCGAGTGCTATGACATCTCGAACATCCACGGGCAGGACGCGGTCGCTTCACGAGTGGTTTTTATCGATGGCGCGCCGGACAAGAACCTGTATCGACGCTACAAGATCCGCACGGTCGAGGGCGCGAACGACTTCGCGATGATGAAGGAGGTGCTGGGGCGCCGCTTCTCCCATGCCGATGAGGCGCTGCCGGATCTCGTGGTGGTCGATGGCGGCAAGGGTCAGCTTTCGCAGGCAGTCGCGATTCTCGAGGAGCTTCAGGTCCAGGGCGTGAGCGTCGTGGGCCTGGCCAAGGCGCGCGTGGAAAGCGACTTTCAGTCCTCCGAGGTGAAGTCCTCGCGCGAGCGGATCTTCATTCCGAACCGCAAAAATCCGGTGCCGCTTTTGCCGCATACGGGAGCGTACAAGCTCCTGACCCATGTTCGCGACGAGGCGCATCGCTTCGCGATCGGCTACCATCGTCTTCTGCGGGACAAGCGGAGCCTCAAGACCGGCGGCTGACGTGGCCCGCCTTGCTTTTGAGCCGCCTTCTGGGGCACAAGGCGGCCGATGCGTCTCTTCTTCGCGACTTTGCTTCTTCTCTCGCTTTTTGCGTCGCCGGCCTTCGGCCAGACCCTCCGAGTGCTGACGTTCAATACCTGGCTGCTGCGCGTCCAGTACCACCGGAAAATCCCGATCGCCAAAGACATCAAGCCCCGCCTGGCGGCGATGCCCGCGGAGATCGCGCGGACGGGAGCGGATCTCGTCGCCTTTCAGGAGGTTTGGGAAGATGAGCTCCGCGACGCGCTCGTCGCCGGAATGGCGCGGCAAGGCTATCCGTATGCCGCTTTTCGGGAAGGCCAGTCCGATGGCAAGAGCTTCCGGGGGAAGATCGGCAACGGGCTTCTCGTCGTGTCCCGATATCCCATCGATCCCGCGATCGGCCTGCTGCATTTCACCGCCTTCACCGCGCTCGAGGAGTACTTCGCCATGAAAGGCGCGATTCATCTCCTCGTCCAGCTTCCCGGAACGGGTTGGGTGGACTTTTACGATTCGCACCTGGGGGCCGTCCGGTGGAATTCGAAGAAGCAGCGCGAGCATCGGCTGCAGAGGGAGATGCGCTACTTCCAGGCCATGGAGCTGAGGGAGTTCGTCAGAAGGACCGCGAAAACCGGCATCCAGATCATCGGCGCGGATCTCAACGCGAGCCCCTATCCCGCACCGGGCCAGCCCTCGCGCGAGTACGCGCTCTTTGTCGGGCGCGGGGGCTTCGTCGACAGCTTTCACGCCGTGAACGGGTTCGACTCACCCGCGTACACCTACGACCCGGAGACGAACCCCTACGCCGCGGCCGAAGGGGAGGTGCGGGCAAGCCGCCGCCTCTACATCGACTACATCCTCGTGTCGGGCGCTCCCGGCTGCATCGAGCCGGAGTCCTCGGAGCTCGTTTTCCGTGAGCCGATCCGCGCGGAGGACACCGCCGAGACGGAGGGCCGCCGGATCTTCCTCTCGGATCACTACGGAGTTCTCAGTACCCTGTCGCTGAACCCGGCCTGCGCGGCCCGGCGCTGATCAGCTCTTGTTGTTGCCGCCGTAGAACCTCAGCAGCTCCATCGGTAGCGGGATGATCATGGTCGAGGTGTGCTCGCTCGACATTTCCCGCAGCGTCTGGAGGTAGCGGAGCTGCAGCGACATCGGCTGCGTCTCCATGGTCTTGGCCGCCTCGGTGAGCTTTTGTGACGCCTGAAGCTCACCCTCGGCCGCGATGACCTTGGAGCGGCGCTCGCGCTCGGCCTCGGCCTGACGGGCCATCGCCCGCTGCATCTCGGCCGGAAGGTCGATCTGCTTCACTTCGACGTTGGAGACCTTCACGCCCCAGGGCTCGGTCTGGGCGTCGAGAATGGCCTGCAGGCGATGGTTGATCGCCTCGCGGGAGGAGAGGAGCTCATCCAGCTCGACCTGGCCGAGCACTGAACGGAGCGTGGTCTGAGCCAGCTTGGAGGTCGCCAGCAGGTAGTTCTCCACCTCGACGACCGCGCGGTTCGGCTCGACGACGCGGAAGTAGACCACCGCGTTCACCTTGAGCGTGACGTTGTCGCGTGAAATCACATCCTGCGGCGGAACGTCCAGGGTGATCGTGCGCATATCGATGCGGACCATCCGATCGATGATCGGAATGAGGATGAAAAGGCCGGGGCCCTTGGCACCGATGATCCGGCCTAGCCGGAAGACCACGCCCCGCTCATACTCGTTGAGCACCTTCACGCTCATGATGAGGAAGATGACGACCAGGAAAATCAGAAACATGAAACCTCCGGGAATGATATCCATGCATTTCTCCGTTTCTATCGTTTGGCGGGAAGGGCGATCCCCAGCTCCTTGGCGACGAGCTGGAGGTGTTGCCAGGCTTCCCGTTTGTATTCCGGATTCTTCAGAAGTTCGGTGGGATGGAAAGTGCGCAGCCACTTGGCCGACCTGAAGGGCGCGAGCCGGCCGCGCGGCTCGTCGGCTGCCGACGTTCCGAGCAGTGCCCCCGAAGCGAGATCACCGAGCGCGACGATCACTTTCGGCGAGGCGACGTCGAGCTGCGTTTGGAGCGCCACGCTGGCATTGGGATGGCCGCGAAGAAGATTGCAGAGGTAGACGTCCTCACGGCGCAGGCCCATAGCCTCGATCATCCGCGCGAGAAGCTGCCCGGCCTCACCGTCGTAAGGCCGGCTGCTCGGGTTGTCCTGTTCGCCAACGAAGAAGAGGGGGGCTCGCGGGTTGCCTTCGCAGACGGCGTCTGGGTTCGGGCTCTGGACGGTAGCCGCGGGGTCAACGATTTGACGCGCGCGCTGACCCATTAGGATCGCGTGAGGGGGGAGAAAATTTTTCCAGGAGGAGTTGCCCCGGCTTGGCGCCATGGGCTGGAGATACCTTAGTTAGGCGGTCGAGGAAAGCGGGAAAGCGTCACTGCAGCCGGTGCATGACCTCGCGGGACTTGACCCCGCATTCGGGACAACGCGCCGTTTCCTGGGTCAGGTTCCGGGCGAAGTCGGTGACGTGGGTGAAGTGGAGGTTAGCCCCGCAAAGTGCGCAATGCGTGTATTTCGCAAGTACGTCCTTTGCGGGGCCGAAGAAGTCGGAGAAACCAGCGGTCTTAGCTTCTTGAGCGGTCCAATCGTTGATTCCGTCCATCTTTTCCTCCGGGCACTGCCGGGCTGTGGAACCCGGCCTGCGACTTTCTCTCTCGTGGGCCTGTGTGTGGTTGCGGGGCCCTGCTGACAACAGGCTCTTCGGTGGGGAGGGGCGGTCTCTAAACGGGAATTATTTTCCGCGTCTTTTCCGCCTGCCAGCGGCGGTTTGCTCTGCAATAATAAGGCGAGTGGGACGGGGGACTCGCCTGGCAGCCAGGCTCATCAGCTTAGGGGCATTTTTTTCCGGCCTGTCGGGGGCGCTTGCCGCGCCCGCGCCGCTGACGGACATGATCGGCCCGAACAGCGAGGCCCGCATCCGCGTCCGGATCGCGGAAGCCGCGCCGATGGCGAGCGTGCGCGGCTTTGATCTTCGTCTCGCCTCGTCGCATGTGGATGGCGCGAGCCAGTGGGAGCTGCGTTGTCAGGGGGACCGGGTCCGCGCGATCCAGGTGGGCGGCGCGAAGACGCTCGAGCTTAAGAGCCCCGTGACGATCCAGACGCTGGCGGGCTTTCTGAATTTCCGGGGCCGCCCTTACCGGGAGGAGCTTCGCATCCATGCGGTGGGCTCGCTTTGCGAGGTCATCAACGTCGTCAGCCTGGAGAAATATCTCAATGGCCTGGTGAACGCGGAGTTTTCCTCGCGCTGGAATGAGGAGGCGATCGCCG
>JAMPXZ010000224.1 GCA_023700925.1 Oligoflexia bacterium
TCAGGGTCGTAAGACGGATCATCGAGATGGATCTGGAGTCCGGAGCACATGAGGCCGGCGTGCTTGTGAAAGGTCGGCTGAAAGTGGCAAGGCCGCAGATGGCACCCCTTCATCCATTCCGGGGCGATCTTGCGCATCAGCGGAAGAATCTTCCCCATATCCAGATCCGGAGCGCCCAAGGTCTCGAGTGGCCGGGTCGTACCGCGCCCTTCCGACAGGTGGGTTCCCTCGATCAGCACCGTGCCCGGATAAGCACGCGCCATGCTCAAGGAAGCGGCGTTAGGACTCGGATTCACCCACGGATACTCGAGCAGCGGCCAGCCGAAGCCGGGCCCTTTCGTCGGGTCATAACCTTCCATGCGGATGACCTTCAGCTCCACCTCGAGGCGGAACCGTCTCTTGAACCACTCCGCGGCCTCGCCAAGGGTGAGCCCATGGCGCATGGGCAGCGGCCCGGCTCCGACGAAACTTTCCCAGCCCGGCTTGAGGAGCGAGCCCTCGATAGGGCGCCCGGCGGGATTGGGGCGGTCGAGCACCCAGACGGCTTTGCCGGCCTGAGCCCCGGCCTCCAGCACATAAAGCAGCGTCGTGAGGAAGGTGTAGATCCGCGTGCCGACATCCTGCATGTCCACGAGCAGGACGTCGACGGTTTCGAGCATCCGCGGCGTGGGACGTCTCACCTCGCCATAGAGGCTGAAAACGGGGATGTGATGGACCGGATCGACATAATCCGGCGACTCCATCATGTTGTCCTGCTTCTCCCCGCGCATGCCGTGCTGCGGGCCGAAGGCCGCGACGAGCTGGAGATCCCCGCAGCCCATCAGCGCATCGACCGCGTGACGGAAGTCGCGGGTCATGGAGGCGGGATGGGCGAGCAAGGCCACGCGCCTTCCCCGAAGCTCCCGGCGCAGCGACGCATCCTCGATGAGCCGATCGATTCCGAGTTTCATTCCGTCTCCCCTTTCGGCCGTTCCACCCGAAGCACGAAGCTCGAGCGGAGGTGAAAATCCGGACGCGCTCCGGCGTGCGCCAGCGCCCAATAGCTCCGGCGCCCGTCACGCGCCTCGAGCACCGCGGTGAGGCTCAGCTCGGCGTGAGCGCCGAGGCCCGGAAGCGCGCTCCAAGGAAGCGAGAAATCCCACTGCCGCGCGCCCGGGGTCGCCTCCGACGCCGTGACCAGCGTGGCGATCGCGGATTCGGGGGCCATGCCCTCGCGGTAGCGCTCAAAACGATAGACGTTCCAGTCGCCCGCCGGCGAGCAGTTCACTTCCCAGTAACGCTCCGACCCCGGCACGCCGATGAAGGCCTCCCAGCAGGTGTGCTCCCACAGACCGTCCTCGCGGCGGGCCGAAGCCCTCCGCTCCGGAATCGCCAGCGTCTCCGAGGCCCCGAGGAGCCTGAAAGACACCTGCAGACTCCCTTGGCGAAGGACCGCGCGCCCCTCCAGCCGAATCGCTGGCGCGGCGGCCGAGGTCTCGTCTGACGAGGGATAAGCTTTGAGGGCATGCCAAGCCGGTTCCAGCCGGTCCATCCCCCGATTCTAATTAGCCTGGCCGGCGACAGCAATAGATCAATTGCCTCGCTTCCGCGTCAGGTGCCCTGGGCTGCCGGCAGCCGTACGACGAATTCGGTATGGGGCGAGTCAGGGTTATAGGACAGCTCCCCCTGATGCTCCCTCACGATCCGGTGCGCGATGGAAAGTCCCAGCCCCGTTCCACGCTCCATCTTCGTCGTGAAAAGCGGGCTGAAAAGCTTGCTCCGTACCTCAGGCGGAACGCCATGGCCGCTGTCGGTCACCCGAAGAACAAGGCTGGCCTCCTCGCGGGTCGCGCTCACTCGCACCCAACGCTCCGGCATTGCCGCCACGGCGTCGATGGAGTTGTTGATGAGATTCACGAAGACCTGAAGCAGCCGATCGCGGTCGCCCTGAAGCGTCTGAAAGGGCGCCGGCTCCATCGACAGCATGACTCCGGCCCGCTTGGCCGCCGGAGCGCACTGCTCGCGCACGAGCGCCAGGAGCGCATCCACGGGAAACGAGGCACTCGCGCGATCGTTGCTCTTGAGCCGCTCGCGGCTGTTGTGGATGATCTTGCGGAGCCGATCGAGCTGGCTGTCGAGCAGATCGAAGGCGCGTCCGATCCGGGGCTCTCGCGCGCGATCGCCGATCAGACCTTTGAGCTCCGTGACCTTCAACGAAATGAGCGTCAGCGGGGTGGCGATCTCGTGGAACAGCTCACCGGAGCGCAGGCCGAAGTCCGCGAGCTTCCGTTCCGATTCCCCGCGGGTTTTCTTCAGGAGGGCGGAATTCAGCAGCCGGCAGAGTTCCTCGGGGTCGAACGGCTTCTCCAGATAACCGAAGATATGGTGCTTCAGCGTTTTCACCGCGAGCTCCTTGCTGCCGTACGCGGTGATCAAGATAACGGGGAGCTCGATACCGCTCTCGTTCAGGAAGTCGATGAGCTCGAAGCCCGTTCCATCGCCCATGTCGTAATCGGTGATAATGGAATCGAACCGGTCGCACTCCAGAAACTTGCGGCCCTCGAGCACCGACGCGGCGGTCACGACATCGAACTCCTCACCGATCAGGGTCCGCACGGACCGCAGCATGCTTTCGCTGTCATCGACGACGAGGACCTTCTTTCTCGCTTCCCTGAGCAGGCGTCCCGAGGTGACCATAGCCATTCCGTTCATGTTGCCTCCTGATGAGCACGGGGAGCCTTTTCCGGCTCCCATGAGATGACTTTCTTGGGAAAGGAGACTCGGACCCCTACGCCCGAATCCTCATTGGAAAAGTGGACCTTGCCGCCGACGAGGTGGACGCACTCCTTGATGATGTACGTGCCCATGCCCCCCCCGGAGGGTTTGTCGGATTCCGCGAGCAGCGGGCCATTGAGGCTCTCCAGCATCCGCGAGCTGAGCCGGGTTCCGCTGTTATCCTGGATCAGGAGCGTCTTGTCGCTGCAGGTAAGATTGATCTCGCCGCCGATCACCTTGTTGCGGTTGATCTCCTCGACGGAGTTCGTGATCGCGTTGATCAGGATCCGGTTGAGCAGGTACGGCTTGATGCGAAGCTCGAAATCGCCCGTCAGCCGCAGGGAGATTTTCGCCAGCTTCGAGCGAAAAAGAACCTTCACGAGATCAATGGCCTGGCTGACCCGGGTCGTCTCGACCTCATCGCTCAGCTCCGAACGGATCAACCGGTTGATCTGCGCGACAAAGTGCTGCACCGACTCCACGTCCTCCGCGAGGTAGGCCAGGCTCTCGGCCTCCTTGCGAGTGAGCGAACCGGGCTTGCCGACGTTCTTGAGGACCTTGGCGTAGACGACCTGGCTCGTGATGAGCCCCTTGATGTCATGAAGGACGAAGCTGAAGTTCCGTCCGAGGTCCGTGAACCGCTGATTCAAGCGATGAGTCTCCGAACGAAGCCGGAGCAGTACGCTGTAGAGGATCAGACAACTGAGCTGCGTGATGACCACCGCCGCCAGGACATCGACCACCATCGGCTCGGTCATCGCGCCGTCGGCGACAAAGCGATCAGAACGAGAGAGGAAGACGACCCCGAAGAGCACAAGCGAGGTACCGTAAAGCCACGGCAGCTGGCGGCGATCGACCGAGAACAGGGCGATGTAAAGCGCGTTCAGCTCGATGAAGCCCAGCCAGTAGTTGGGCTGGAAGTACTGGCCATGGATGCAGTAGCCCATTCCGAGCAGATAGATCTGCAGCGGGTACCATCGGATGGACCGATGAAGGAGGGCCATCAGAAGATGCGCGAGGAACCCGAGCAGGACCGCTGCCCGCCCGACCAGATAATAGGTCACCTCCGCTTCGGCGACCGAAGGGAGCTCCTTGATCGCCATGGCAATCGCCACGAGCATGAAAAGCGCGCTCATCAAAAGGATCATCGTGCGGCTTTCGGATGAGGCGGGAGAGGCGGGGTACTCCATTTCAGGGTTGTCCCTTTCGTCGCCGAACGCCCGCCGCGCGCGTGCGACGCCTCGGAGACCGCGGCAGCCTTCCCGGCATCAGCCGGTGACGGTACTGATCGTAGAAAATACCAGCGGGGCCCACGTCCTCGAGGCCCGTGATGAGCTTGAACGCCTCATTGGCCATGAGAACTCCCGAAAGCCAGACGACCGGCGCCAGGCTCGGCCGCGACGCCTTGCCCGAGAGCACGGCTTTGACGGTTTTCGGGGTCACGTAGGTCAGCGGATCAAAGTGGCTCAGGGTGAACTCCGCCTCGCGCCTCAGGGCCAGCGCGCAGTCCTCGGCCGTGATCTCCGTCTCCTTCTTGCCTTGGGTCGGAAAGTCGAGGAACTCCTCCCAGTGCGGATCGGTATGCCTCATCGTGAACACGCTCGCGAACGGCGTGATCCACGCATCCACGATCGGAACCTTCCGGCGCCTCGCCTCGCGTTCCAGGCAGATGCTCGGCAGCATCTGGTCCATGGCGTTCACGACGACATCGGCCCCCGCCACGAGGCGGCGCACATTGTCGAGCCCCACGGGCTCCTCGAGAGTCTCGATCCGAATGTCTCGATTGATCCGCCGGAACTCTTCGGCCAGCACCCGGGACTTGAACTTTCCGAAGGTGCCCTCATGACAATGGATCTGCCGGTTCGCGTTACTCGGCTCAAACCGGTCAAGGTCGACCAAAATGAGGTTCCCCACCCCCATTCGGACGAGGACCTCGGCA
>JAMPXZ010000036.1 GCA_023700925.1 Oligoflexia bacterium
AGCGCCATCAATACCCTGACTCTTCGCAAGGCTGCCGGCGCCGGCGGCCCGGTCAGCCTGAATGGTGGTGTTGCTTGTATGGGCTCGGACTACGTTACGATTCAGGGTTTTGACTCATTAGGCGGCGTGTCCTTTGGTAATGGCGCGAACTATGGAAGCGTCCTGGACACGGTGGTCAATGGCACCGTTCAGTTCTCGGGTGCCTCTACCAACGGACTGATCCAGAATGTGGTCATCAACCCGGGCGTGGGGGGGTATGGCGTTTTCGCCAACGGGTCCGGCAATCATAATCTTACGGTGAGGGCCGCGACGATCAACATTACGGGGGGCGTCGGGATCTATCTCAATGCCGGTCAGAATAACGTGACGATCGAGAGGTCCGAGATCATCGGTTCGGGCGCGAACTATGGAATCTACTTTTACGGGGCTACGGCTGCAAGTACGGGCCTGGTGATCCGAAACAACGTGATACGTGGGGGATTCAATAACTCCGGCATCATCCTCCTGGCTGGCATGTCCAGCATTACCGGCGTTGGATACCATAATACGATCCGGATGGATGTCGAGGGCAGCAAGGGGATCATCCTGAACCGCGATGTTCCCTTTCTGACAACCTTCGACTTCCGGAACAATATCGTGTCTCACACGGGGACGACAACCAATTCCCTGGCTATCAGCTTCAATACCCCGACCGGGAATTTTACCTCGAACTATAATATCCTCCACCTCCCGAACGGCGCTGCCATCGGCAACTGGGGCGCGAATAGCGCTACGTTACCGGGTTGGCAGCTCGATACTGGCAAGGACGCCCAGAGCTTCAGTGTGGATCCGCTCTTCCTGAGCGCGACGGACTCCCGGATCGGCGACAACTCTTTCGCGCAAAACAGGGGTCTCAATTCGCTGGGGGTCGCGACGGACCTGATCGGCGCCGCACGCGATGCGGCGACCCCGGATCCAGGAGCGTACGAGAACGCGGTCGCCCCTACGTATCCGGCGCCGCTGGGCGCGGCTTCCTACTCCGTAAAAGGTGACGGAAGCGGGGATTACACGTCGGTAAGCAAGGCGGTCTCCGACCTTCAGGCGCGGGGCCAGAGCGGACCGGTGGTGCTGGAGGTTTATGCGGGAACCTACTCGCAGGGCATCGGGCTCGGTTCCGTTTCCGGCAACAGCGCGACCAATACCATTACCATCCGCAAAGCCGCGGCCGCGGGTGGCGCGGTGAATGTCGGCCCCATCTTCATCAGTGGCACTGACTATGTGACCGTCGAAGGTTTTGACGCCATCACCGGTCCGGTGATCTTCGCGAACGGCGCGACCTACGGGAATCTCCTCAGCACCTCTGTAAACGGAGGAGTCCAGTTCACGGGGGGCTCGACGAACGGACTGGTTCAGGACGTTTCCGTCACCGTCTCGGGAGGCGGCGTTTACGGGATATCCCTGCCGAGTTCGGGGAACCACGGCTTCACGGCCAGGCGGGTGACGGTCAATGCGTCAGCCGCCGCCAGGGGCGTCTACGTCACCGGTCAAAACAACGACCTGACGATCGAGGGCTCGCAGCTCATCGGCAATGGCGCGGAGTACGGGCTGTACTTCAATTCGACGGCCTCGGCATCGACTGGGCTGTTGGTGAGGAACTCCATCGTCCGGGGCACGTTCACGATCGGCGGCGTCTATTTCCTTGGCGCCGCGGGCGCCGGGATCACGGGGGCATACAACCATAATACGGTGAGTGTCAGTACCAATGGGACCTATGGGGTGAGGTTCGAGCGGGTCGGCGGCCTGACCTTGGAGTTCAAGAACAACATCGTCTCGCACGCCGGGACCACGGCTGCCTCCTACGCGCTGTACAACATCAACGCGAACCTGACGTCGAACAACAATGTCTACTACGTTCCGAGCGGCGCCTCACTGGCTTACACTGGCGGAGCGATGAGATCGACGCTCGCCGATTGGCAGCTCGCGACCGGATGGGACGCCCAGAGCCTGGCGACGAACCCGCTGTTCGTAAGCGCGACCGATCTCCACATCGGCGACAATTCTTACGCCCAGAACCGGGGCGCGAGTGGGCTCGGGATTGCGACGGATCTGTCTGGCGCCGCGCGTGACGCCTCGACGCCGGATCCGGGAGCCTACGAGAACGCGGTCGTGCCAAGCTTCCCTCCCGCGATGTCCGGCACCTATCTGGTGAAGCCGGACGGGACCGGCGATTATACGACCCTCTGGTCCGCCCTCCTGGACCTCGAGGCCCGGGGGATGTCCGGAGCGGTGGTTTTCGAGGCCTACGCCGGGACCTACTCCAAGCCGCTGGGGCTCAGCGCGGTGGCCGGAAACAGTGCCGTGAATACCATCACGATCGGGAAGTCGCTCAGCGCCGGGGGCGCCGTTAATATCAGCTCCACGGTTACCGTCAACGGCACGGACTATGTGGTATTCACGGGCTTTGACTCGATCAGCGGGACGATCCAGTTCGGCGGCGGTGCCGTGGGCGGGATCGTGCAGGACTCGACGATCAACGTCACGGGCGCGTCCGCGTCCGGAATCCTGCTGAGCGGAACCGGCAACAACGGCTTCGTGGCCCGCGGGGTCGTTATCACGGCGGCAAGCAGCGCGAGCGGCATCACGATTTCCGGCCAAAGCGACAACGTGACGATCGAGGAATCCGAGCTGATCGGCAGCAGCGGTGGCAACGGAATCGTTTTCACTGCCGCAACGGCGGCCTCGAGCGGCCTGCTGATCCGTAATAACTTCATCCGCGGAACCTTCGTGACCGCCGGGATCAATCTGAACTCCGCTTCGGCCGCGATCGCAGCGGCTGCTTACCACAACGCCATCAGGATAAGTACGAACGGTTCACGCGGGGTCTTGCTCACGAGGGCCTCGCCGTTGACGATCGATTTCAGCAACAACATCGTCGCTCAATACGGCACCACGACGGCGTCTTACGCGATCTACGATACCGGGGCGGCGCTGACCTCGAACAACAATATTCTCTACGCGCCGAGCGGCGGTTATATCGGCTACTCCGGCGGCGCCAATCGCCCGACCTTCGCCAACTGGCAGGCGCTTGGGTTCGACGCCTCGAGCATCAATGCGGATCCGCTCTTCGTCAGCGGTACCGACCTGCACATTCAGGCGGGCTCGCCTGCGCAGGGCACGGGGGTCGCCGGCCTGGGCGTCGCCACCGACATCGACGGCCAGGCGCGCGCGAATCCGCCTGATATCGGCGCCGACGAAAACTGATCCGATGCCGGCGCGTCTCAGTGCTTCTGCGAAAGGTAGTAGTCGTAACCACCTTCGTAGATGCGCATCTCGCCGTGGTCGACCTCGAAGACGCGATTGGTGACCTGACGGAGGAAGTGCCGGTCGTGGCTCACGAACATCACCGTGCCGTCGAACCCCTTGACCGCGTCGAGCAGGAGCTCGCGGCTCTTGATGTCGAGGTGGTTGGTCGGCTCGTCGAGGACGAGGAAGTTCACCGGCTTGGCCAGGATCGTGGCGAGGACGACTCGGCTCTTCTCCCCGCCTGAAAGCACGGCGTTTTTCTTGTAAACGTCATCGCCACTGAAAAGGAAAGCGCCCAGGAGGTTCCGTACGTAGCCGATCGTGGACTCGGGGATCCGGTCATGGATCTCGTCGTAGATGGTCTTCTCGGGGCTGAGGACCTCGAGGGAGTGCTGGCTGAAGTAGCCGAGCCGGACGCTCGCGCCCAGGGTCGAACGGCCTTGGGTGGGCTCGGTCATCTCGCAGGCGATCTTGAGGAGCGTCGACTTGCCCGCGCCGTTCACTCCGACGACCGCGACGCGGTCCTGGCGCCTCACCACGCCGCTGACGCCGCTGAAAACCGGGCGCCTTGAGCCGTCCTCGAGGACCCAGCTCTTGGCGACTCCGTCGAATTTCACGACGTCGTTGCCGCTGCGGGGCGGAGTGGGGAACTCGAACTTGATCGTCTTCTCCTCGGCGGGGATCTCCACGCGTTCGATCTTCTCGAGCTTTTTCACGCGCGACTGCACCTGCGCCGCGTGCGAGGCGCGCGCCGCGAAGCGGGCGATGAACTCCTCCTCCTTGGCGAGCATGTCCTGCTGCTTGCGGTACTCGGCCAGGAGCTGCTGCGCGCGGATCTCGCGCTCGCGGACGTAGTACTCGTAGTTGCCGCTGAAGGTGGTGATCGTCTTGTTGGCGACCTCGACGATGCGGCTCGTGACGCGGTTGAGGAACTCGCGGTCGTGGCACGTCATGACGAGCGAGCCCTTGAACTTCATCAGCCATTCCTCGAGCCAGATGATCGACTCGAGGTCCAGGTGGTTGGTGGGCTCGTCCATCAGCAGGACGTCGGGACTGAGCGCCAGGATCTGCGCCAGGGCGATGCGCATCTTCCAGCCGCCGCTGAAATGCTCGACCGGGCGGCCATGATCCTCGGGCCTGATGCCAAGTCCGGTCAGGATCTCCTTGGCGCGTGCCTCCAGGTCGTAGCCGCCGCGCTGCTCGAACTCGAGCTGGGCTTCGCCATAGCGCTCGAGGAGCTGGGTCATGTCGTCGTCGGAAAGGGGCTTCTCGGCGGAATCCTGGAGGCGGGCTTCCATCTCGGCGATGCGGGAGGCCAGGTCGGAGACGCGGCCCGCGCCGGCCATCACCTCTTCGAGCGCGGAGCGCCCTTTCATTTCCCCGACTTCCTGCGAGAAATAGCCGATCACCTGCTTTTCGGCGATATTCACCGTTCCGCCGTCGATGCCCTCCTGCCTGAGGATGATGCGGAAGATCGTCGTCTTGCCCGCGCCATTGGGGCCCACGAGGCCGATGCGGTCGCCGGGGCGGATCTGCACGCTCGCGTTCTGATAAAGGACCTTCTGGCCGTACTGCTTGGTGATGTTCGTCAGATGAATCATGGATGCTCGCGTCTTATCGCAAATCTTGCCGCGCGCGAAGCGGAAATGCCGCGAAATCGGGTCTTTATGCGTTCGTTCGTGGCATGGAACTGGCAGCCAGCCAAAACAAAACAAAGGCAGGTGGCTGATGGGGTTTCGTTTCGGCGGCGGATCGAAGGTTTTGGCGTGGCTTGTGGCGATCGGAGCCGTCATTGCACTCGCGGGGTTCGCTGTCGCCTCGGGGGCGCAGCCCATACCCCTGGCCTCGGACGGTCAGCTCTCAGGGCAGGTGATTCCGGGGCGTTTCATCATCACGTTGAAAAAGGGGACGGATCCCCGGCGCGTGGCCGCTGAACACGGGCTTACCACCGAGTTCGTCTATCAGCATGCGCTGAGCGGCTTTTCAGGGCCACTGACCGAGGCCGCCCGAACCCGGCTGCTGGCCGACAAACGGGTCTCACGGGTGGAGCCGGATCTCACCATGGGCCTGGTACAGCTTCAGCCGGACGCCCCTTGGGGTCTGGATCGGATCGACCAGCGGGCGCTGCCGCTGAATCTTGGCTACCGGTACGAGGCCACCGGTCGAGGGGTGCACGTCTATGTCCTCGATACGGGGATCCGCTTCAGCCACGCCGAGTTCGGTGGGCGCGCATATCCGGGCTATGACGTGTTCGGCGGGGACGCGAGCGATTGCCATGGACATGGCACGCACGTGGCCGCGACGGTGGGCGGCGCCACCTTCGGCGTCGCGAAGAACGCCGTGCTGCATGCGGTGCGGGTGATGAGCTGCGGAGGTTCCGGCGCGATCAGCGGCGTGATCGCGGGACTCGATTGGGTGACGGGCAATCGCATCCTCCCCGCGGTGGCGAATCTCTCGCTGGGGGGCGTGCCGAGTGAGGCGCTCGACGATGCGGTTCGCCGGGCGGTGGCCGCGGGAGTGACGGTTGTCGTCGCGGCCGGCAATGACGGCAGGGATGCTTGCCAGAACTCTCCCCCGAGGGTGAGCGAGGCCATTACGGTCGGGGCCACGAACAACCAGGACGTGAAACCGGGCTGGTCCAACTATGGTGATTGCGTCGACTGGTTCGCGCCGGGCGAGGCGGTCCTGTCGGCGTGGAAAGATACCGACCGGGGCTCGAGGGTGATGAGCGGTACTTCCATGGCGAGCCCGCACGTGGCGGGCGCGGCCGCGCTTTATCTCGAGCAGTATCCCGGAGCGCGGCCCGCGGAGGTTGCCGATGCGCTGTACGCCTTCACGACCAAGGGAACGGTGCTCTCGTCGCGCTCGGTTCGCAATCATCTCTTGAGCACTCTGGGGCAATCCACGCTCTTTGACGTCACGCCGCCCACGGTTTCCATCCAAGGGCCCGCCGACGGGTCGGTACTGCGTCGCAACTCGACGGTGAGATTCTCGGCGATTCCGGAAGATCCGGAGACGGCGGTGACCCGGGTGGAATTCTGGGTGGGAATGGACCTGATCTGCGCCGACAACTCTGCCCCGTATAGCTGCGACTGGATCGTGCCTTCGGGGAGAGGGCGCACGCACCAGGCCGCCGCCTGGGCTTTTGACAGCAACGGCAACGCCGGCCAGTCGCGGATCATCACGATGGCGGTGGAATGATCTTTAGGCGTTGTGTTTGAGGCCTCGTGGCAGTAGTCGTCTTGAAATGGGGCCGTTTTCTGGGAAGGAATTCGAGGGCGAGGTTTTCACGGGCCTTGAGTGCCCTGACGCTGACGTTTCTTATCGGGTCTTCGAGGACTGCGTCTTTCGCGGCTGCTCACTCCGGGGTGTCAGCTTCCGGGGCAGCCGGTTCTTGAGTTGCGTTTTCGAGGAGTGCGACCTGAGCCTGCTGCAGGTGCTCGGCGCGAGCTTTCGTGAGCCCCGGTTCGAGGGCTGCAAGATCATCGGCGTGCAGTGGAGCCAGGCCACGCAGCTTGAGCATCCGGAGTTTCGTCGCTGTCAGCTCAACTCTTCGGTTCTGATGCACCTGGATCTGCGTCACCTGCAGGCGATCGACTGCGCGATCCGGGACGTCGATTTCACCGGTTCGAACCTCGCCGAGGCGGAGTTTTCGGGTTCAGACCTGCGCGGGACCCATTTTTTCGAGTGCGACCTGACGAAAGCGGACTTCCGCGGCGCGCGGGATTATTTTTTCGACCTGCGCGCGAACCGGACGAAGAAGGCGCGCTTCTCGCTTCCTGAGGCCGTGGCGCTGCTGCATGCGCTGGATATTGAGCTTGAGGACTAGGCTAAGGCTTTTCGAGTAATCGGTGTGAGTTTGGAGTTTCCGTTTCGGTTTCCGTACGGTTTAAGATTCCCGTAACCGGCCGGTTTTCCGGGGCGCGACACAGCGTGAACAGGATTGCGCAATCGATACAAGCGGTGTGCCTGGGGTTAGAGTTGCTCGGATCGAATTACCGGCATCTTGGACCGTACGGAAACTGAAACGGAAACCTCAAACTCACACGGGCGACTGGACAAGCACTAGGCTAAAAGTGGCTAAAATCCGCCCCAGCGCAAATCGCCGCTGAACCAGTCGTAGCTGATCTTGAGCTCGCCGTGGGTGAGGGGCTGGCCACGCCGAAGGCGTTTGGTGATTTTTTCGAGAGACGGGTTGACGGGGTCTGACTTGCCGAGCTCGCGGGCCAGGACGCTGAGGATCGTGTCCTCCGGATGGAGGCGATACCGCGAAAGCAGCGAAACGGCTCGCAGGCTCTGGATCACCACCGTGTCGCGGGCGGACTCAGGCTTGGCGAGCTCCGTTTGGAGCGTGGCTTCTGCCTCGTCGCGGGCCTCTCCATAGCGCTCGAGCTCGTAGTAGAGAATCGCGCGAATCAATGCGGCGCCGGGCCCCGGAAGCTCGCGGAGCAGCTCGATGGCGCGCTCGGGATCGTCCTGGTCCCAGGTTGCGACGTACGCGTCGGCGAGGCGGAGCTGCCGTTCGCGCGTCTCGCGTGGAGTCGCAAGCGGATCAACGACTTCTGCGATCGCGACCAGCGGCTCGGCCGCGGACGAGGCCCAGATTCGATCGAGCGAAAGGCGCACGAAGCGGCCGCTCGGGGTCGGCGCCGGATCCATTCCGAGGTACACGCGGGGCTCGCCCGCTGGAGTGCGTTCGAAGAGCGCCGTTTGGATGGTGTCGGCCTTAAGAATATCGCGATGGCTGGGATCAGCCGAAAGGCGATCGGGCTGGTACGCGAGAATCTCGAGCGCGGTCTCGATTCTCCGCTCGGGAGTGGCTTTTTTTAGCGCTTCGAGCGCGATCGCGTGGCGGAGCCGGGAATTCCGGAGGGTCGTGAAAGGGATGTTCTCGATCTCCTCCGCTTCCGCGGCGGGCGCCGCGAGCAGGTGATTGGTTTGCGCGAAGGCGGCGCCTTCCATCTTTCGCACGAAGAAGTGGTGCGCCGAGGCCTCGACGGCGACGGCTTGCCTCGAGTTCAGGTCGGTGATGACGAAGGTCCAAAGCGGGCCGGGCCTCGTCTCGCGGAGAACCGCGATCGCCTGTTCGATCGTGCGGGCGCGGCGGAGAACGGTTTCGCCGACGAAGTACACGGGAACGCCGGCGCCCGTGACGTCCTTCGTGAAGTTCTGGTGGGTCGCCACGGTGATTCCGGCCTCGTTCACGCCCGTGATCGAGCCGAGGAAAAGCGGCGCTCCGCTCAGGGCGATGTGCCGCAGCTCGCGCTCGGCGCCCTCCTCAGGCTCGGCGATGACGATGAAGGGGTGAGTGTCCCAGACGCGAACGCCGGAGAAGTCGAGGTTCCGCCCGACGACAAAAGAGCCGTCATCGAAGCTCCGGGCCACGGAGGTGCAGCCCTGGTCGGGAAGCGATTCCGCGGTCGCGCCTTTGCCACGCGTGAGGCCGGAGAGGAAAACCGCGAAGTCGGGAATGCCGATGCCTTTGCGGACGGTCTTAAAATCCATTCCGGCTTCCTCGGCGAAAGCCTTGAGCTCGCCAGCCAGGTTCTCTCGATCCGGCTTTTGCTGCACCTTTCGCCAAAGCGCATACACCTGTGTCGCTGCCGCGCGAGCGATCCCGGGCAGGCGCTCGAGCTTGCGATCAAAGATCGTGGAGAAGTATTCGAGGGTGTCCGGCGCGAGCTGCTTCTGGCGCACGAGAGTGCCGATCTGCCGCGCGCGGCTCTCGGGAGTGCCCTTGATTCTGAGGATCGAGAGGCTTTCACAGCGGATCAGCTCAGCGGGGGTATTTGTAGGGATCTCGGTGCACATCGGGGATGCCGATGCCGGGGGCGTAGCTGCCATAAGGCATGGAAATAACAAAATAATAAATGCCATCTGAAATTTGATGCAGAGCATAAAACTTACCCTTGGTAAGCGTTTCGGCAGGGGGCGAGGGTGCCTTGACTCTCTGCATAATTTTCAGCTGTTTTGATTGAAGGGGCGGGCGCGTGCGAGAAGACCACGCCGGAGCCGTCCGTGGCTCCGATTCGTGGTGCCTATCAGAGAGACTAGGGCCTATCTTTTCCGGCTTTTTCCCGGGTTGACCTTCGTAGTGGTTGATCCCGTTCCTGTGCCAGGGGAAGTGCTTTCGTCAGTGACGGTCGAAGTATTCCCGCCGCTCGAGTTGAAAGCGGGGTCCAAGACCTCGATGTAAGATATCGTCCGGGTCATGAAGCGGTCGTAGGATTGAACCATGATTCCGTGCATCTCGTACAAAGGGGAAATGGGTACTGTCGCCGAGCAGATAAACGGAGGTGCAGCGAGGTAGCAGGTCTTGATCCCGCGACCGATAGCGATCTGCATGCCCGCGACGCCAGAGGGGTCGGTGGCATCCACTTCGACGGTCAGGACTCGATTGTTCGCGAGGAGGCTGCCGTCCGTTGGGGTGATGAATTTGACCGTCGGTCCCGTCACATCGCCGTAGTTATTGTAAACGAAGCTGCGTACGCGGATCGAGGGCTGCACGAGGTTTCCTGCCTTGTCGTATGCAAACGGGATAGCGTAGACACCGCTCGGAAGGAATACAGGCTTGAGCTCGTCGTACCACTTGGCAGGATCGATTTCAAAAGCGAACGGAGCCACATCCCGGGTGTCTATAAAAACTTGGTGGTGGCCGGCGAATACGTGCATTTCCACGCGCTGGATCCCGGAAGAATCGTCCGAGGCGGAGAAAGTCACGTTCACTTTGCTCTTGTCATCGGGGATAAATGAGTACGCGCCCATGGCTCCCCCTTTATAGTTCCAGGTATTAACGGCAGGAGACGTGATGCTGAACACCGGCGGGACCGTGTCCAATGCCGGCGCGCTCGCAACGGTCGACGAGTCGATATCGAATTGGTATTGGATGACGTTCCGATTGAAATTCGCGTCGAATGCCCCGACGGTCAGAAGTTGCCTACTCATTCCAATTGGGATTGAAATTTTTCGGGTGTCCAAGGTGATGGAGAAGGGAGCTTGGCAGTCGGCGAGTTCGCGTCCGAGGCCGGCCCATGAAAAACTCACGCATTTTACTGCCGAGACGTCGGCAACGTCGATTTTGAACTCGACGATCCCCGCCGGCAGAGTTTCAGACGAAGGCGACATCCCGACGACCTTGGGCGCCGCGAGATTGGAATTGTTCAACACGACGCCCGCGAAGGCGGAATTCGCGTTCACGAAAGTCAAAGTCAATGACGCCAGGACAAGCTGCCTCAGGAGTCGATTCGAATTTCCCCAGTTCATGGTTCCCCCTTTTTGATGAATTCCCGCGCTGCCCATCAGCGTGGGAAACCTGCGTACCGGCTTTCGGGAGCCCGCGTGTTCGCGAGCAGCGCTTCGCCAGCGGTCTATTCTGAGAGAGGATTTTCCCCAGGCGAAAGGACAAAGAACGTGTCCCGCGGGGTTTGATTTCGGTTGATCCGTGTTCCTTTTGTGAAACGCTGATCAGAGTAGGAGATTAAATTAAGTCTAAAATAGGTGACGCAATAAGTCAAGAATGCCTTAAGATCTGAATTCATTGCTGAAACCGAATTAGCGGTGATCTCAGCCTGCTTTCACGGTTTTCCGGATCCGGCTCTTCCGCGCCGCAATTACGACTACCTGTGAGGGAGATTCGGGTGCGTTTTGGGTGAAAGAATCAGACCTTAAGAAAGCGATCATCAGTGTCACCTACATCCCTTAAGGTGGTAGCTACCATCAGTATGCTGATTCCGGCCTTTTCAATCGCTCAGAATCGCCCTCTGACGCGTTGTGATTCGAAAGTGGAGATCGAAATCCTAAAATCCGTGAAGGGCGAGCCACCGAGCAAGAGCCAATTCTTGGCAGCATGTACGGATTCAAAACGGCCCTACGCCCTGGCAGATCAAAACTGTGCTCAAAACATCGACTCATGCCTTGCGCCGATCCTAAAGGCCCGGAAAGACCTCAAGCATTGGCGGTCTCCCGAGTTCGTCGGCAATCCATCCTGGCACCTCTGCTACTTCCTCAAAGGTCAACCTGAGTTCACTCAATACCGGATGAAAAACGAAAATTGGGTCAAGGCGAGCCTCTGCTTCTTTCCCGGCCATGACTTATTCGTCGATCTGGACGACCTATTTGGTACCTATTTGCGTAGAAAATGAGCGATCGAGCAGCCCTGGTCGGGAAGCGATTCGGCGGTCGCGCCTTTGCCGCGCGCTGAGCTGAGGTGAAAAGGCTTCGAGCCTTCTGAGCAGTAGGGTGTCCTCGCGAATCTCGAAGAAACCCTGCCCGGTTGGGCGCTGCACGCCCGCGTCCCGCGCGATATTCGAAAGATTGAGAGCCTGTCCATGGGCCAGTGCCGCGATCGGAAGAAATCTGGAGAAGCCGGCGAGATTCCTTACGATGGACCTCATTCAGAAGGGCGGGCGAGGCCGAGATCCTCGATCAAGGTGGTTTTACCGGTGCCGCGCGGCCTGAACAGGAAGAAGCTTCCTTTGGGCGGCGAAAAGATCCGGCCGAATTTCGGCCAGGTGTTCATGTCGACATTAAAATGCGCCGTAAAATGATGTCAAGCTATCACCCCTTGGGCGAAGCCGTCGGCCTGGGAAAGCAGCAAACAGAGTTCTTCCCCCTGCGCGAGTTCTCGCTCAGGGGGCCCATTGCGCCTCAAGAATTCGACCAAAAACAACGATAAGCCTTTGATGCGATGGGCACAAATAACAGTGCTGCCTCTGCTCCTGATCCTAGGCACTGGAAAGTCCTTTGCTGATCCGCAGCCTGAACATGCTCCGGCGCTTGTTCAAGCGATTCAAGAGGCTGTTCAGTCTGCTGGCACACCCGCCTCAAATGACTGCGACAGCGAAGTCGGCCGCTGCTCTCGTGTCACTCCTGAGGATGCCCTTGTCGATGCATTCAAACCTTTCACCGAGAAATTCGCCCCAATAACCTCGGACATCAAAGGGCTTTCTCAGGGCAATCTGAAAAATTTAAAAACATGGCTGGCTCAGAGACGACCTGGGTTTCAGAAATACCTTCAAGCCGCTGCAAAAGAAGCGCGCCGCCTGGACCGGCAGCTTCAGGTCACGCACCAGACATCGAGTGAGTCAGCCTTGGCAATTGCCAGGACGGGCTCACTGCTTAGCTTGGACGAACTCATTCGCAGAGGCATTGCAAAACCCGAAGGGAAATTCAATCGCGTAACGAAGTACCAGTATGACGGTCAAATAGGCGAACAGGACGTAGTTTTTCTGGCAATTACTGACCCGTCCGCCGATTCGGGGGCGTCTTTTGGAAATATCACGCTTCAGTTTGACAAGGAGGAGTTACTGAATCAGGGCTACTTTACGCCGTATGCCTTTGGGGTAGGCTCACCAGTGGACTGGGGGCCAATGTCTTATCCAGTCTGCAAGGAAGATATCAAACGCTCTGCATCGACTCTGAAAGATGCTGAAACCCTTTATCGGACTCATGTTCTTTCGGGGGCGGATGATTACCGCGAATGGCTTCAAATCTCGATCGCTCAGGTCCTTTGGGAGAGAGAACAGCCATTGGATAAATGGCGTGAAAAGCTGAAAGTTCTACACAAAAAAGGGAAGAGCCATGGAGAGAGGTGCGCTTCAACGTTCTTTGATAAATCGGCCGATAGTAGCTATCACATTCAAAGTAGCTCGCCCAATTACGAAACCAGAGTGAAAGGTTACGAAGCCTGTCTCCACGAAGGGGTGCCTCGCTCGGAGTTTGCCGAACTGAATAAGATATTTGGCCAGGATTTTCCGGATAAGATGCTCTCTAATGTCGAGTATGCAAACTCAGATTTGCCCAAATATTTTGTTGGTCGTTCGAACGGTTCGAAGATCGGGATACAAGACGTTCTCCAAAGTTACCGAGGCTTCGCTCGCCCATTAGATGGAAGAAGCTTTTTTGATTCTCCTACGTTTGGATTCTGGGAACTCAAGGTCCCTCAAGCGGTTTCCCTTTCTTATCTTGAGTCTGTCAGCATTTTCGAGCCCGATATTGCCAAGCGCGCAGCCCTTAAAGACGCTTTTTTTGCACTAGCGAAATCGCAAAATCGAAAGATCATAGAGAAAGACGTAAGCGATGGTAGTGTGAAGCTTATCTTCTTCAAGAAGTAGCTCTTGTTTCGCCTGGCTTGAATCTGATCAGAGAAGCGTCGGCCTAGGAAAGCAGCAAGCAGAGCTCTTCCCACCGCGCCAGCTTCTCGCCCAAGGTCTTCTCGAGCTGCCGCTGCTCTTCGGCTAGTGCCATCGACTTCGACTTGTCCGAGTAAGTCGCAACGTCTCCGAGCAGCGTATTGAGCTCCGCCTGGCGCGCCTCCAACCGCGAGATCTCGTCTTCCGTTAGCGCGCGCTCGCGTTCCCACGCCTGCCGCTGGTTGTTCGAAGGTCCGGTGCGCCGGGCGGCTTCAGGTGCGGCTGCGGAACCGCTGGTGCCAGCCGAAGCCGGTGCGGCGGGGAGGGCCGGTTTGGAAAGCGCCAGCTCCCGCTCCTTGCGCGCGAGGTAATCGTCGTAGGTTTCCACGAGCTGCACCACGCGCGAGCCGTCGGGCGCGGGAATGATCTCCAAGACTGAATCGACAAGAGGTGAAACGAAAGCTCGGTCGTGTGAAACGAGGCAGAGCGTTCCCTCGTAATCGCGGAGCGCCTCGAGCAGCACGCCGCGCGACTCGACGTCGAGATGGTTCGTCGGTTCGTCGAGCAGCAGGAAGTTCGACGGCGAAAGCAGGAGCTTTGCGAGCGCGACGCGCGCTTTTTCGCCGCCCGAAAGCACGGCGCAGCGTTTTTCGACCGCATCGCCAGTAAAGAGGAACGCCCCCGCGATCGCGCGCACCTGGGACACCGGCATCTCGGGCGCCACCTGCTCGAGCTCTTCCAAAATGGTCTTGCCGAGATTCAGGCTCTCGGCCTGGAGCTGGGCGTAGTAGCCGTTTTTCACCCTATGCCCGTGCCGGACCTCGCCCGAGGAGGCCTCGAGCTTGCCCGCGAGCAGGCGAAGGAGCGTCGTCTTGCCCGCGCCGTTGACGCCGACGATGGCGACGCGCGAGCCGCGCCGGATCACCCAGTCGAGGTCGCGGAAAACCACCTTTTCGCCAAACCGCATGGACGCCTTGCGAACCGTCACGACCTCTTTGCCGCTGTGAGGCGCCGGCGGGAAACGGAACCGCACCGTACTGCGGTCGTCCGGCAGCTCGATCCGCTCCATGCGATCGAGCTCTTTCAAGCGGCTCTGCGCCTGGCGCGCCTTGGTCGCCTTGGCGCCAAAGCGCCGGACGAAGTCCTCGATCTCGGCGATGCGGGCCTGCTGCCCCTCGTACTGCGAGCGCAGCACCGCGAGGCGCTGCTCCTTCTGCTCGACGAACGAGTCGAGATTGCCTTTATAGGTCCACAGTCGCCGCTGATCGATCTCGAGTACCTCGTGGACCATCCGGTTCAGGAACTCGGTGTCATGGCTCACGAGCAGCATCGCGCCGCGATGATTTCGAAGGAAGTCCTCGAGCCACAGGAGCGATTCGAGATCGAGGTGGTTGGTCGGCTCGTCGAGCAAAAGCAGATCGGGGTCCATGAGCAGCACGCGCGAGAGCGCTACCCGCATGAGCCAGCCGCCGCTGAACTCGGTGAGGGAGCGCTCGAAGTCGCGCGGTTTGAAGCCCATCCCGGTGAGGATTTCCTTCGCGCGCGCCTCGAGGCGGTACTCGTCGAGGTGCTCGGCCTCCTCCAGGGTGCGACTGTAGCGCTCCAGAAGCGCGGGGTCGGCCGCCGCCGTGGTGTCCCGGCTGAAAAGCTCCTCGAGCTCTCTTTTGGATTCCACCACTTCGGCCCGGCGCCCGTCGAGGCGAAGGACCTCGCCGAGGACGGTATTTCCCGAAAATTTCGGCACCTCTTGCGCCAGGTACCCGATCGAAAGGTGCCGCGCGCGCGTGATCCGGCCCGAATCCGCCGCCTCCTGGCCGAGGATGATCTTGATCAGCGTGCTCTTGCCCGCGCCGTTCGGCCCGATCAGGGCGGCGCGGGAGCGGTAGCCGAGGTGCGCCTCGGCGCCTTCGAACAGGACCTTCGCGCCGAACTGTTTGGAGATCGCCTGAACGTGGAGCATGGCGCCTGATCAGCTGTTCTCGAGCAGCTCGATCTCGTAGCCGTCCGGGTCGTCGATGAAAGCCATGCGCTGGCGGCCACTCGGGGTCATGCCGGGCCCCCAGCTCAGGTCATAGCCCTTGGCCTGAAGCCGCTGCTGGATCGCCTCGATCGACGCGACCTCGTAGGCGAGGTGCCCGAAGGCATCGCCCCGTGAGTAGCTCGGGGTGTCCCAGTTATGGGTCAGCTCGACGAGCGAGGCGCCTTCGTCGTCTCCGGGGGCACGCAGAAAGGCGAGGGTGAAGCGATCCTTGGGATAATCGTTGCGGCTGACAAGGGTGAAGCCGAGCGCCTCGCAGTAGAAATGAAGCGATTTCTCGAGGTCGATCACCCGGATCATCGTGTGTAGGTAGCGCATGAGTAGGGTCATACCATAGGAGCGAAGGGCCCGGGAGGCGGGAAGTTGCTTGCCCGCTCCGATGCACCCCACTATGATCGGCCCCTGGAGGGTAGCGGAATGGTGAAAAATGAACGGTTCTCCCTGATCAGTGTCTGGGTCGCGGCGGCGCTGGTCGTCGCGGTCCTTTTCGCGGTTCCCGGCTGTGGCAAGGACGCCGAGCAGCTCCGCCAGCAGCAGGAGGCCTTGCTCACGAAGTTCACGCAGCTCGAGGCGCGCCAGGGCACGGTCGAAACCCAGCTTCGCGACTTCACCAACGAGCTCGCCCAGGCCCGCGCCCAGCTCGAAAAGTTCAACGCGAAAGCCGCGGCTCCCAAGCGCGCGGCACCCGCGAAGACCGCCAAAAAAGCGGCGAAAAAGAAGACGACGACCCGCCGCCGTCGCTGAGCGGGATTTCCTTGCTCACGATCCTTCATCGCGAAGCCGGCTTCGTCGCCATCGACAAGCCGACGGGGCTCCTTGTCCATCCGACCCGCATCGCGGCCGGCGTGGCCGAAAGCTGCGTTGCCTCGCTTCGCGCCCAGCTCGGGCAGGACGTTTTTCCCGTTCATCGCCTGGATCGCTCCGCCTCGGGAGTGCTGCTCTTCGCGCTCGATCGTGATCACGCTTCCCAGCTCACGTGGCTTTTTCGCGAAAAGCAGGTGACGAAGACCTACTACGCCATTGCGCGGGGCTGGCTGCCCGACTCCGGAACCATCGACAAGCCCCTTCGAAAGGACAAGGACTCGCCTTATCGCGAGTCCGTGACCGAGTACACCCGGGTCGCCCAGGTCGAGCTTCCCCATGCCGTGGGCCGCTACCCGAGCGTGCGCTACTCGCTGGTGCGCCTCACCACCCGGACGGGGCGACTCCATCAGATCCGTAAGCACCTGACCTCGATCTTTCACCCGATCCTGGGCGATACCGTGTACGGCGATGGCCGGCACAACCGCTTCGGGCGCGAGCAGCTTGGCGTCCATCGACTCATGCTTCTCGCGCGCTCAATCGCTTTTCCCCACCCGGAGACCGGTAGCCCGATCCAGCTCATCGCCCCGTGGCCGGAGGAGTTTCGGCGGTTTTTGGAAATGGGGCATGGTTAACTAATTGAAGTTATAGGTAATTTGGTTTTGTCACTGCTTTGACGCGGCGTGCATCACCAAGTGAGCGGGTCCCTTAAGAGATTAAGAAAAGCTCACCCTCTGCCGAAAAGTCCTACATGGCGGTGAGTCTCATTCAGCTATTGCAGCTCATGGTTCAAAGCAAAGGGTCGGATCTTCACGTGGCGACCCAGTCCTCACCGATGATCCGCGTCCGTGGCGAGATGGTGAAGGTCGATGTGCCGGCGCTCCAGGCGGCGGAGATCGACGCGATGGTCAGCCAGATCATCACCCCGGCGCAGAAGGCCGAGCTCTTGAGCTTCAAGAGCCTCGACTTCGCGTTCAAGGCTTCGGGCGTGGGGATCTTCCGCGTGAACGTCTTCACCCAGCGCCATGGCCTTTCGATCGTCATGCGCGTGCTTTCCGAAAATCCGCCGACCCTGGCCGAGCTCAACGCGCCCGCGGTCTGCGAGACCGCGTGCTCGTTTTCCAACGGCCTGATTCTGGTCTGCGGCCCGACGGGCTCGGGCAAGTCCACGACGCTCGCCGCGATGGTCAATTACATCAACACGACCACCAAGGGTCACATCCTCACGCTCGAGGATCCGATCGAGTTCCAGCACGAAAGCAAGATGTGCATGGTCAACCAGCGCTCGCTCGGGCAGCACTTCACGGATTTCCCGTCGGCGCTCAAGGCCGCGCTCCGCGAGGACCCGGACGTGATCCTGGTCGGCGAGATGCGCGACCCGGAGACCATGGCTCTCGCCATCAAGGCGGCCGAGACCGGGCATCTCGTCTTTTCCACGCTACACACGAACTCGGCGTCCAAGACGGTGGATCGCATCATCAACAGCTTTCCCGCCGAGGAGCAGGCGCAGATCCGCACGGTGCTCTCTGAAAACCTCAAGCTCGTCATCGCGCAGAAGCTGGTGCCGAGCCTGGATCGCAAGCGCCGGATCTGCTTCCACGATATCCTGGTGAACAACTCCGCGGTGGCGAATCTGATTCGTGAAAACAAGACCTTTCAGATCCCCACGGCTATGCAGACCGGTAAGAGAGAGGGAATGCAGATCCTCGATCAGGTCCTGCTCGAAGCGGTGACTGCCAACCAGGTCGCGGGCGAGGAGGCTTTTGAGCACGCCAACGACAAGGCGATGTTCGCGCGCTGGGCGCCCAAGCCGGCCGCGCCGGGGAGCGCGGGGACGACGCCGACCCATGGGGGAGCGGCGCCGCCGCAGCCGGCGGGACTTCCCGGGGCACGTCCCGCGGTCAAGAAGGTGGCCTGAGCCGTGCTGCCTTCCTCGAAATTTCTTTTCATGGTCTGCCAGGCCGGAGCCGAGCGTTACCTGAAAGCCGAGCTCGCGCTCGCGCATCCGGAGCTGCACTTCGCCTACTCACGCCCCGGTTTCGTGACTTTCAAGTGGGAGCCCGGCAAGCGGGCCCCAGGTGCGCCTGCTCCGAACGGCGGCTTTCCGGCTGATTATGAGATCCATTCGATCTTCGCGCGCGCGCACGGCCTGTCTTTTGGCAAGGCGCAGGGCGATCCAGTGGAGGCGCTGCGCGCCTGGATCGATGACCTCGGGCTGGCCTCGGGCGCTCCGCGCCTGCATGTTTTTGAGCGCGAGACCTTCGTGCCGGGGGAGGAGCCCCTGGGCTTCGTCCGGGGCGCGCACGCCGCACGCGCGCGAGAGGCGATTGTGGCGGCCCTGCCCGGGCGGTTTGCCGAAGGCGAAGTGGCGCGCACTGGCGATACGGTGATCGACGTGATCGTCGTTGATCCCGAGGAGTGGTGGCTGGGTCTCCACGTGCAGACCGCGGCGCATTCTCCGTATCCGGGAGGGGCGCCGAGGATCGAGCTTCCGCCCGAGGCGCCGTCGCGCGCTTATCTGAAAATCGAGGAAGCCCTTCTCTGGACGGGCAATCCCATCAGGCGCGGGGACACCGCAGTCGAGATCGGCAGCGCGCCGGGGGGCGCGAGCTACGCGCTTCTCAAGCGGGGCCTCAGGGTCGTCGGGATCGATCCCGCGGAGATGGACCCGCGGGTGCTCGCTCTGCCGGGCTTCTCGCATGTGCGCGAACCCATCGCCGGCGTGCGCACGGAGTCGCTCCCGGAGTCGATCCAGTGGCTGCTCCTCGACATGAACGTCGCGCCCAACGTGATTCTCAACCAGGTGGAGCGCCTCTCGCGACGGCTGATGGGCAGCCTGCTGGGCGTCTATCTCACTCTCAAGATGAACGACCCCCGGATGGTCGCCGAGATCCCGAAGATGATCGAGCATGTCCGGTCGATGGGCATGGCCCGCGTGCGCGCGCGCCAGTTGGCGTCAAACAAGCGGGAAATCGCTGTCTTTGGGCTGACCAAGAAGGGGATGGCTCGTTAAGGGGTGATCAGGACGGGGCTTAGGGTTGCGCCGGTGCCGTCGCCGACGGCTCCGTTTTCGTTGGAACCCCAACAAGAAACCTTCCCATCGATGATCGCACAGGTCACGTCGCGCCCGGCGGAGACCTCCGTGGCCCCTGAATTCACCACTTGTGATGGCAACAGCGAGTCCGTAAAGGTCCCGTTCCCTATTTCACCGTTTGTGTTGTTTCCCCAGCACCGGATCGCACCGCTCACGGTTGCGCAGGTATGAGCGTACCCCGCGCTGACGCTGCTTACCCCTGAGGCGATGATGAGTGCGGGATTCAGCCGATTGGTGGAGGAGCCGTTTCCGACCTGCCCATCGCTATTCAGACCCCAGCAGTAAAGTGCCCCGCTGGTATTGATGGCGCAAGTTCGATCGTTTTCCAAGCTCAAGGAAGCGGCGTTCGCCAGGACGGAAAGCGGTGAGGTGACGTCGTTCGTTGAGTTATTCCCGATCTGACCATTGTTGTTTATTCCCCAGCACTTGAGAGTGCTCGAGATAATGGCGCAGGTGTAAGTCATACCCAGTTGAACCGCGGTGGCTGCGGCTCCGACGTAAGTTGGGGTAGTGTAAGTTCCGTTGCCTGGAACACCTACTTGGCCGTTCCCGTTCTGTCCCCAACAGTAGAGCCCTCCGGATGCGATTGCACAGCTATGGGAATTACCAAGAGAGACCGCCTGGACACCGCTTCCGATTACCTGAACAGGGGTGGGCTGATTAGTTGTGTTCCCGTTGCCGAGTCGACCGCTGCCATTTTGCCCCCAGCATTTGAGGGCTCCAGTTACGATTGCGCAGCTATGATAAGCACCGAGGGCGAAAGCGGTCACGCCAGAATCAATGATGAGTGTCGGGTTTAATCGATCGGTCGTTGTGCCGTCACCGAGCATGCCATAAGAATTTGCCCCCCAGCAGTAGAGTGCACCGCTTACGATCGCGCAGGTGCGGCCACTCCTGTACGCAACAGCGGTGGCGCCGGAGGCAAAGACCTGGTAGGGCTCATAGCGATTTCCGTTGGTGCCGTCTCCCAGTGAACCACTGTCGTTTTCGCCCCAACAGTAGAGCGCCCCTGCGGCACTGATCGCACATGCCTTAGCGGTGCCTTGTCCCGTCCGAACGGACTGACTGGTGTGTTCACTCAGAGACGGAAGCTGGGTCGGTACGAAGCGCGGCCCGCCGGTTCCATTGCCTACCTGGCCAAAGCCGTTCGCGCCCCAGCAGTAGAGCAGGTTATTTGCAATGGCGCAGGTCTGACCGTATGGAGCGGCAGATGTCACTCCTGAACTCAGGATTTGTAAAGGGATGGACGATGAGCTCGTGGTGCCATCGCCAATGGATCCCGACGCGTTGTTGCCCCAGCAGAAGAGTGCGCCATTAACGATCGCGCACCAGGTAGTATAACCCATGACCTGGGTGACCCCTGAGTCAAAGATTTGAGCCGGCACGAGCTGATTTGTCAGTGAATTATTACCGACCTGCCCCTGGCCGTTGTAGCCCCAGCATTTGAGCGCATTGTTCACGATGGCGCAGGAATTTTTAGTGCCGTTGGATACTGCTGTGACTCCAGAGTTGATGATCAGTGTTGGAATGAGTTGATTGGCGGTAGAGTTGTTTCCGACCTCGCCGGAAGAGTTCCCGCCCCAGCAGTAGAGGGCGCTGTTTGAAATCGCGCAGGTGTGGTAATTTCCCGCTGCCATTGCCGTAACTGGCGCCAAGACCTGAATGGGGCTGAGCCGATGGGTCGTGGAGTTGTTCCCTACCTGGCCATAGTTATTCTCGCCCCAGCAGTACAGGTTTCCATTCACGATCGCGCAAGTGTAGTTCCATCCTATTCTGACTGCGGTCACGCCTGAAGCAAAGACTTGGTAGGGGGTCAGCCGATTGGTTGTGCTGTTATTCCCGACCTGTCCGACCACATTATACCCCCAGCAATGGAGCGACGCATTCACGATTGCGCAGGTATGGCCATACCCGAGCACTACGTCGGTGACTCCCGAGGCGATGACTTGAACGGGTGTTAGCTGATCTGCCGTCGAGTTGTTGCCGATTTGACCGTATTCGTTGTCGCCCCAGCAGTAAAGCGCCCCATCTTTAATGGCGCAGGTATGACTTCCGCCCAACCGTACCGCCGTGACGCCAGATGAGAACACCTGATAGGGACTGAGCCGTGCCGCTCGAGTCGCGTCGCCCACCTCACCGTTCGGATTTGCACCCCAGCAGTAGAGCGCGCCACCGACTGCGATGGCGCAGGTCTGGCGACGTGTCACCACCTGCGTGAAGCCGGAGGAAACCGTCCAGCCATTGCCGGAGATGATGTCCGAAGTGTTCCCCGCGGTATCAATAGCGCGCACGCTCGTGTAGTAAGTGGTTCCGCTGGCGAGCGTGAGTCCGGTGAGTGACCCCGAGGTGACCAGTCCCACCTGCGTCCAGTCAAGTGTTTGGTTACCGCCTGCCGACGTACCGATCGCGACCTCGTAGTGATCCAGGCCGCTGCCGCTATCATTGCTCACGCCCCACGTGGCAACGGGAGCGTCGCTCGCGAGGAACGTCTCTGTCCCGTCGTCCATCGATGCCGGGGCGCTAGGGGCGGTCGCATCGGTGGTCCAACCGTTGCTGCTGGTGACAGTTGAAACGTTGCCAGCGTTGTCGCGGGCCCTGACGCTTGCGTAATAGGTCGTGGCGTCGCTCAGGGTGAGCCCGGTCTGGGTCCTCGTCGTGGCGGTGCCGACGTCAGTCCAGTCGAGCGCCTGGGTTTCGCCTGCAGTGGTGCCGATCGCAATTTCATAGCGGAGAAGACCGCTCCCTGCGTCGGTCGAGACGCCCCAGCTCAGGGCTGAGCTTGAGTTCAAGACCTTGGACCAGGTTCCGTCATCAAGCGTGGCCGGGGCGGTGGGCGCGACGGTGTCTTTGGTAACGCTTACCGCGCTTGAAGTCGTGGAGTTTGCGGCGGCGTCCGAAAGGATTGCGGTCAAGCTCACGGCGCCTTCTGCTTGTGCCGAGAGATCAA
>JAMPXZ010000225.1 GCA_023700925.1 Oligoflexia bacterium
CTCTCGCAAGGTCCAGGGCAATGTGATGAAGTTCAAGAGCGAATGGGTCTCCGGATCCGGAGAGGCGTTGGACCAGACGTTATGAGTGGAACACGCCAAGACATCCTCGAGATCCTGGGTCAGGCGCTCGGCGGCCGTCCCGAGCTGACGGACTACGAGGTCGACGTATTGCCCCTGCCCGCCGTTTCGGGACAGACCGATCGCCTCGTGCGCCTCAAAACCCTCGATGAGGCGCTGCAGGACTTCGACTCCGAGGTCGGCTATCTCGTCCAGCTCAAGATCCGCAAAACGCCGCCGCCCGCGCCGGACCCCGAAACCCCCGCGCTCAAGGCGCCGAAGAACGGGCAGGAAGCGATCTATCAGACCGACGGCAAGCTCAATCTCCCCTACCTTCTCCGCAACGCCGAGCTCCTGCTCGCGAGCGGCGATACGGGCCTCGCCCGCAACGTCTTCAAAGCCATCCATCGTTCCGGCGAACGGACCGCCCTCGCCCTCGACGGCATCGCACGCTGCTATGAGGTCGAAGGCAAGTTCGAGGAGGCGCGGATCCACTACGAGGACTCCATCGCGTACCAGCCCGATCCGGCCGTATACCAGCGCCTGGCCAGCGTCCTGCTCCGCCTGAAGAAAGAACAGGGCGCCGCCGAAGTGATGGAGCGCGCCCTGAATCTCCGGGACCTGCCGACCCCCGCGCGCTTCGAGCTCCACAAGGCCTGCGGCAACTGCTGGACGCGCCTCGAACGGCATCCCGATGCCGAACGACACTATCTGCGCGCGCTCGAGATCGATCCCAACGCGGACGAGATCCGCGCCAACCTCGGAGCCCTCTACCTGCAGTCCGGGCGGCTCCCCGAGGCGAAGCGCCACTTCCAGGACGCGATCGCCTCGAACGACCGCAATGCCCGCGCCCTCACCGGCCTCGGCTCCTGCCTGCTCAACGAGGGCGACAAGCGCGGCGCGCACGACGCCTTCGCCCGCGCGCTGGACACCGAGCTGAACAATCCGACCGCGGTCTTCTACCTGGTCAAGTGCGCTTATGAGCTGAAGTTCTATCCGACCGCCACCCGCATTCTGGAAGAATACGTGCAGGCGGCACCGGTCAACACCAACCTGCTGTACAGCCTGGCGGGGCTCCAGTTCCATCTCGGAAGGATCCCCGACGCCCGGTCGACGGCACAGCGGATCCTCGAGCTCGCCCCGCAGCACGCGGGAGCGACGGAGCTGCTCGGGATGATGGAGCAGAGCGGAAGTCAGTAGGAAACTGGAAATCTGTCATGGAGGACGGATGGCAACTGATACATCGAGACTGCAAGGCGAGCTGACCGAGGAAAACGCCATCGCCGACCTGGACGTCGAGAAGCTGCTGATGAGCTTCCTCGAGGCGCTTCTGGAGGAGCAGAAGTGAGTTTCTCCTCGATGCCCGCCAAAGCGCGGAAACCCATCCGCTGCCTCGTCGTGCAGCTCGCGCGCCTGGGTGACACGATCCAGAGCCTCATGGCCCTGCGGGCAGCCAAGCAGCTCTACCCCGACCTGGAGATCCACTTCGTCGCGCGCGAGCGCTTCGCGGCGGCGGCGCGCCGGGTGCCGTGGATCGAGAAGGTCATCACCCTGCCCACTGAGGCCCTGCTCGAGCCGGTGCTCGAGGGCCGGCGCTCCAAGAGGGAAGCGCTCAAGGACATCGCGCGCTGGGTCTCGCCGCTGGTCAGCGAGGCCTGGGACATCGCCATCAACTGGACCTACTCCGAATCGAGCAGCTACCTTACCGCGCTCGTTCCCGCCCGGGTCAAGCTGGGCTACTCGCGCCGCAAGGACATCACCTTCTCCTCGTCCGATGGCTGGAGCAACTACATCAACGCCATCGTCCAGGGCGGCCTCACGCAGAACATCCACCTCACCGACGTCCTGACCACGCAGCTCCTGACGGCGCTGCAGATCCATGTCGGCGAGCCGGAGTCCGACGGCAACGCGCCGGTGACTTCCAAGAACTTCTTCCGGCTCGACCTCGAGGAGTTCGAGCCGTGGAACAGCGACGACCTCTCCCGCAAGTGGATCGGCATCCAGCTCGGCGCCGGTCGCGAGGAGAAGACCTGGTCACCCGAGAACTGGGCGGCGGTCGCGGGCCTCATCCTGACCAAGCACCCTTCGTGCAATATCGTCCTGATGGGCGGCAAGGGCGATCAGCCGCTCGCCCGGCGATTTCTCGCGAAGATCGATGCCCTCGAACTCGATCGCAAGTGCGAGAAGCGCATCGTCTCGCTCGTCGGCGAGACGGACTTCGACCTCTGGGCCTCGGTCGTCAGCCGGTGCCAATGGGTTCTTTCGGCCGACACCTCGGCGGTCCACCTCGCGAGCGTTCTCGGAACACGGGTGCTCAACGTCTCGGTCGGGCCGGTACGCTGGCTCGAGACCGGGCCCTACGGCAACGGACACTACGTCGTGGCCCCTCTCGGCGAGTGCGAAGCGTGCCGCCGCGGCGAACGCTCCGGACATAGCTGCCGTGAGACGGTGACGCCGGAAGCCGTCTACGGCGCCTGGAGCTACGCCTCCAACGAGTGGGCCCATCGTCGGCAGATTTCGCTCCTGGCGCACCTCGAACAGCTCGGCACGCCCGCGGCGGCGGCCTCCGTCATGATCTACCGCTCGAAGATCCGCGCCACGGATCAGGGCGGCGGCGTCTACTATGAACCGCTCCTCAAGCAGTCGCTCGATCTCGACGGCTGGATGGCGATGGTGATGGGACATATCGCGCGTGCCTGGTACTGCGGCTGGGTGCCGCCGATCGGGCAGGAGCTCCGTCGCGAGATGCTGCACCCGGCGCTCGTCAAGGCGCTGCGGGAGATCGATGAGTCCTCCCAACTTTTGGCGAAGGTCTGCGACGAGGCGACGCGCACGGCGCTGGCCCTCAACCGCAAGACCTCCACGCTGCGCTCGGATAAGATCATGAGGCTCGGCGATCGCGAGGAGCTGCGGGAGCTGGGCAAGAAGCTGCTCGAGCTCGACCAGCTCATGGAGCGGATCGGCAAGGCGCACGGGCCGATGCGCGCCTTTTCCCAGATGTCCAAGGTGCTGATGCACAACCTTCGCGGGGACCACCTGGCGGAGCTCGGCAAGGAAAGCGCCGAGGCCTACCGTCAGCTCGCCGAAGGCATCACCCTGCTTCGCGAGTGGCTCAAGCACACCCTCGCGCTGGCCCGGCCCGTGGCCCTGCGCCCGGTCGCGGCGGTGGAACCCATCCGGCCGGAGGTCCTCACATGAGACAGCTGATCGTGAACGGCATCGAACATCCCCTTCCGGAAGCCGCCTCTTTCGGCGACCTTCTGGAAACCGTCAAACGCGACTACGTGAATGAGCAGGCGTGGATCACCTCCGTGCACGTCAACGGGGACGAGCTCAAGGACTGGGACGAGGACTCCCATCGCGGCCGGACCGCGGAAGATATCGCCTCGCTCGAAGTCCGCCTCTCCCCGCCGAACCTCATCGTCGCCGAGACGCTGGAGACCCTCGTCGAGTTCACCGATCACCTCGTCGCGTACAGCCGCGAGGCGGCCCAGGCCCTTCGCGACGGCTCCGCCGGACGGGCCGAGCTCGATCACCTTCTCCAGAACCTCGGCGTGTTCACGGAGTCGCTCAACGGCGTCAAGCGCATCCTCGGCGGCGAAGCCTGCCAGGAGACGGCGATCATCGAGGTGGACCTGCTCTCGATCCTCAGCGACACGCTCGAGTTCTATCAGCAGGGCCAGTACGCCTATGCCGCCGAGATGCTCGAAAGCCACCTGCCTTCGAATCTCACTGAGTGGCGGGACCAGGGGCTTCCCGCGCTCGCGGCAGCTCGGCCGAAAGCGGCAGCTCCACGATAAAGCGGGAGCCTTTGCCGAGCTCGCTCTCCACGCGGATCGTTCCCTCGTGCGCCTGGACAATCTGCCGGGTGATGTAGAGCCCCAGCCCAAGCCCGCCGAAGTGCTGACTGGAGACCGCTCGTTCGAAGCGGTTGAAAATCCGCTCCTGATCTTCCGGCGCGATTCCCATCCCATGATCCTGGACAGTCAATACGGCCTTGTCCCTCTCAGTCCGGGTTGAAATTTCAACCGGCTTGCCATCGCCATACTTAAGGGCATTACTGAGCAGGTTCATCACCACCTGCTCGATCCGTAAGCGGTCCCAACGTCCCGTCGCGGTGTCGTTCAGCGCAAGATTCACGACGGGAGTCGGCATCGGCATGTGCGGCAGGTAACGGGAGGTCACGTCCTGAACGAGAGCGCCGAGGCGCACCTCCTCCGGACGTAGCTCAAAACGCCCGGAGGCGATCCTGGTGATGTCGAGGAGATCGTCGATCAGAGTCGAAAGGCGCGCGAGCTGCCGATCGGTGAGCCCGACCAGCTTATTGAGCTGCTCCTTCGGATACGTTGCGAGAAGGTCCTTTTCGGCCAGGCGCTGGATCATCTGGAGCTGCACCTTGAGGGGCGTAAGGGGCGTTCTCAGCTCATGGGAGGCGATGGACATGAAATCGTCTCGAACGCGGACGGCGTCGCGCGCCTCCTGCAGCAACCGCTCGCGATCGCGGTGGTGCTGCTCCACCTCGGCCAGCATCCCGTTGAACGAGTCAATGAGCTGTGCCATCTCGTCCTCGCCCGTTCGCGCGGCGCGGATGGAGTAA
>JAMPXZ010000226.1 GCA_023700925.1 Oligoflexia bacterium
ATGATGGCCTCGGGCGTCAGCGTCCACCACAGCAGCGGGTGCGCCGTCTGCTGAAGGAGGAAGGCGCGCTCGTCGGTGACGTGAATGGGCTTGCCCGAGTAGCGCCGGCCGAGTCGGGCGCGCGCCTGCGCCGCATCCCAGTGCGAGAGGATGTCCGTGGCCAGCGAGGTCTCGCCCGCGTAGGGGCGGAGCTCCGCGGAGGTCTCGGCCAGGATGCGATAGATCTCCTGGATGAGCTCGTTCTGCCGTTGCCGGAGCCGGTTGTTGAGCGGGGCCACCTCGGCGGGCTCGATGAACACGGTCTGGCGGCTCGCCGAGGCCTCGTAGATGATTCCGTCGACTTCCCCCTGGGAGGAGATCTTCACCGGGATCACGTAGCGCCCGTCGCGCACGTCCGTGAAGCTCTCCTGCAGGATCCCTTTTTGCGCGAAGGTCTTCAGCAGATGATCGAGCGACGAGCTGATCTCGCGCTTGAGGGCGCGGATCTCGGCGTGAAGCGTCGCGAGGCGGGGCGAGGCGCGCTCGGAAAGCTCGCCCTCGGGCGTGAGAATTCGTTCAAGGATTCGCAGGGGTTTGAGCGGATCAGGGAGAGAAGCGAGCGACCTGCGGAAGTGCTCGCCGTGAAGCTCTTCGCGCGGCGTCTGCACCCAGGAGTCGATGGCGTGGAGCCAGCGGCGCAGCAGTACGAGCTCGACGAGCTCGAGCACCGAGCCTCGCGCGAGGCGCTCCAGCGAAGCGGTGGGATCGCCGAGGCCCGCGAGGGGGCCCCAGAGCGCTTCCCGGTCGAGGAGGGCCTGAATCTCCTGGGTTTCCTGCTGCAGGATGCGGGCGGTATCGATGTCCTGCGCCCAGTGTTCGGGCGTGGCATGGGAGGCGAGGGTCGCCTTGCCGCGCTCGGTGAGGGCCTGCGCGCAGGCATGTTCGAGGAACACGGGCCAGTCGAGCGACTGGGCCGCCCGTTCGGAGCTCGTGACGGGGATTCCGGACCCGGCATCGGGTGCGTCAGGCGTGTTGTTTTCGGTCGCGCTCATCCCCGAAAGCTCTAACACAAGGGCTGCCGCCGGGCCAGAAAAGCCCCGAAATCGCCGGGTCCCGCCCCAGGATCGTTGACACCGGTGGTCTTCTCCAGCATGTTAAAATAATGCAGGAATTGCTTCGTTTTTTCGAGAAGATCAACCTTGCTCACTTCGACGGTTTTCTTGAAGTCCCCCGCCTCCGCTGGAACCCGCGGCTGCGCACGAGCGCCGGAAGATTCATCCCCGGAAGCCGCAAGTTCCCGCGTGAGCTTTCGCCGATCATCGAGGTGGCCTCCTATCTCCAGGAGGAACCCGAAGCGACGACTCTGATCGAGAACACGATCGGGCACGAGATGATTCACTACTGGCTCTGGGTGCGGCGCCAGCCCTACGGCCACACCTCGGAGTTCCTCGAGAAGATGCGGCAGATGGGCGTGAGCCGGTACAATCCGGTGCCGCGCCGGCGACCCTACCGTTACATCTACCGCTGCAGCTTTTGCGGGACGGAGTTTCCCGCGCGGCGCAAGCTCGGCCCGCTCGCGTGCGCCCGCTGCTGCAAGGAGCACTCACAGGGGCGCTACGACGTGCGCTTCAAGCTACAGCTTCACCGGCGCGTCGAGGCCGCGGAAGTCGTCTAGGCGTCGCGTGAGCGCCGCTTTGCCTTCTTCCGTCTGAAACGCCAGCGACAGGAACGCGTTGAGCATGATGACGTGCGTGATCTCGCCGCGCGCGATCCGCGCCGGCAGCTCCGCGATCGGGACCTCTTCGACGTCGATCATCTCGCCCGAGTCGAGCGCCTGGGAGCGGTCCTTGCGGACCGGGCCGACGATGAACGAATGCGCGCGGTTATTGAGAATCGCGGGATTGGAATGGGGCGAGCAGATCGGCACGCAGCGCGCGCCGGGAAGCGGGACGTAGCCCGTCTCCTCGCGCAGCTCGCGGAGGGCGGCGGCCTGGATGTCCTGATCCTCGGGATCCACGACTCCGCCCGGAACCTCGAGCGTGTGCGAGTCGATGCCGATCCGGAACTGGCGCACCATCACGATCTTGCCGTCCTCGGTCACTGGGATGATGTTGCACCAGTCGCGCGAGCGGAGGAGGTAGAACGGATGAGGGCGATCATCCTCGCTCGAGCGGCACTCGCGCCGCACGATCTGGAGAATCGTGGACTCGTGCAGCACTTCTTCCTTTTCGCAGATCCAGCTGTTCTTGCGGATTTTGGGCTTCGCCATTCCGCCTATCATCTTGTTTCCGCCCGCAAGATCAACTAGGATCTGGGCTCTATGAAAGCTTTCTTCCCCGTTTCGCTGATTCTGCTCGTTGGTCTGACGCTTGCCACCGGCGCTTGCGCCGCGGCGAAAAAGAGCCCCGCTCCGATCGATGACGCGCTTTGGGTGATCCGTTCCGACGGCGAGCTGAGCTGCGGGATGAAAAAGGGGCAGCCACTCGAGGCCGCGGCCGCGGAGCTGGAGCGCGCGGGCGTGAAGGTCCTCGAGTCGCGCAAGAGCAACGACGGGATGATGCGCATTCAGATGTGCGGCGCCGCCACGGGTAGCCTCAACGCCTTCCGAATCGCGCGCAAGGAGCTGGAGGCCGCCAAGGCGCTCGGCTTCGGCGAAGCGCCGAAGGACTTCCAGGGTTCGAAGCCCTGAGCTTCAGTGAAGCGGCGTCGGGCCTGGCTCGATGCCGTACTGCTTCATCTTGCTCAGGAGCGTGGGCTGGTCCATTCGCGTCATGCGGCAGGTCTTCTCGATCTGCCAGTCATAAGTCTTGAGCAGCTCCAGCAGGTAGATCTTCTCGAACTGGGCGCGCGTGGCGCGGAAGTCGATCCGCTCGGAGCCGAATTCCGGCAGATCCGCCGCCTCGATCCGATCACCCTTGGCCGAGACCACCGCCAGGCGCAGCACGTTGCGCAGCTCGCGCAGGTTGCCCGGCCACTCATAAGCATGGAGCGCTGTCATCGCCTCGGGAGAAAGCGAGCGCAGGTGCTCCTTGTGGAGCTCGCGCGTGATCTCGCTCGTGATCCCGCGGGCGATATCCTCGAACTCGTCCGCGCGCTCGCGCAGGGGAGGCATCTCGATGCGGAAGCCGTTGAGCCGTTCGAGCAGGTCCATGTTGAAGAGCCCGCCTTGGGCGCGGCCTTCGAGGTTCTGATCGGTCGAAGCGATGATCCGCACGTTCAGCAGCATGGGCATCGCATCGCCTTCGGCGCGGGGAACGGACCGGGTCTTGAGGAAGTTCAGCAGCAGCCGCTGGTCCGAGAGGTTCCAGCTTCCGATCTCGGGAATCAGGAGCGTGCCCCCTTGGGCCTGGGCCAGGCGTTCCGTGAGGGGGATGTCGTGGGTGGCCACGAGGTAGGGCTTGCCGGCGCGGAGTCCGTTGGCGTGGATCCAGCGCGCAATGCCGCCTTTTCCGGTTCCGCTCGCGCCCGCGATGAGAATGGGAGCGCTTTCCGCTTGGGCGGCTAACATCACGAGTCGCCTATGAGAAGGCGGGATAAAATGAACCATTTCCATCGTGAGATGCTCCGAGTAAATTACTTAAACTGGGAGGTCCCCACCCGGGGCGCCTCCGAAGTTATCCGCCTTCATAACGCTATGCAGCACGTTTGTCAAGTATTCGACTCTAGGCTTTCCAATACTTAAATTGAGAGAACCGCCGTTTTGCCTTAAATTCAATGAATGCACTTAAAGAAGCTTCTGCCCGTTTGCCTGATGGTGAGTGTCGCTTTACTGAGCTTCCGCCCCGTCGTGGCGGAGGACGCGGCTCCGGCCAAGCCGATCAAGGTCGCGCTCGTCTTCGACAAGGGGGGCAAGGACGATCGTTCGTTCAACAGCGCCGCCTTCCGCGGAGCGATCAAGGCCAAGGAAGAAAAGAAGATCTTTCTCAAATACGTCGAAGCCACGGACGACAACGCCTTTGAGTCGCTGCTGCGTTCGTTCGCGCAAAAGGATTACAACCTGATCCTCTCCATCGGCGTGTCGCAGGCCGACGCGGTCAAGAAGGTCTCGGCCCAGTTTCCGAAGATCCACTTCGCCATCGTGGATGCCGAGGTGACGGGGCCGAACGTGAAATCGCTGCTTTTCGAGGAGCATGAGGGCTCCTACCTCGCGGGCGCGGCGGCGGGCCTCTTCTCGAAGACCGGCAAGGTGGGCTTCATCGGCGGCATGGACATCCCGCTCATTCGCCGGTTCGAGCTCGGCTATATCGCGGGCGTGAAGAAGGTGAACCCCAAGGCGAAGGTGATCTCCAACTTCATCGGCGTGACCGGCGAGGCCTGGAACAATCCGGCCAAGGCCAAGGAACTCGCGGTGTCCCAGTACGGCGCCGGGGCGGACGTGATTTTTGCGGCGGCGGGCGCCTCCAACGGTGGTCTCTTCGACGCGGCCGAGGAGCAGAAGAAGTTCGCCATCGGCGTGGATTCCAACCAGAACTGGATCAAGCCGGGGTTCATCCTCACCAGCATGCTCAAGCGCATCGATACGGCCGTGTATGACACCTGCAACGAGGCGGCCCAGGGCAAGTTCGTGCCGGGGACGATGCGTTTCGGCCTGGACGACCAGGGCATCGATCTGGCGATCGATAGCTACAACGAGAAGCTGCTGACGCCGGA
>JAMPXZ010000037.1 GCA_023700925.1 Oligoflexia bacterium
CCTGATAGATCCTCTCCACGATTTCGAAGGGACTCAGGGGCACGCCACGACCGGAGAACTCCCGCAGGGCAATCGCCGCCCTCCGCGCGAACTCGCCCTGAAGCTGTTCGGAAGTGACCCGGCCGCGCGCGGGATGCTGGTTGCCGTAAAAATGAGGCGAGATATTGGGAATATTCAGATGAAGATCGCGATGCGCGAAGCCGGGCACTCTTCTGCGGATCTCCTCGACGGTCTGATCGATCAGCCCCACGTTCTCCGGATAAAGGGTCATCCCGACGTAAGCACGAACCCCCTTGAGCCTCGAGATCCGGCCATACGTCTCGACCGCCCGTTCGAAACCACCTTTGACCCCTCGAAGCCGATCATTGACCGAAGGAGGCCCGTCGATGCTCACCGACACCACGATCCAGGTCCTGCCGAACGCCCGAGGATGGGATGCGATCTCGCGAAGCGACCGCTCGATCCGCGAAGGATCGAGCCCGTTGGTCGGAAAGTGAATCAGCAGCAGATCGGGGCACTCCTCCAGAAAGGCACCCACCAAGGCGGAAAAATCAGGACGATCCGTGGGCTCGCCCCCCGTGAAGTCGATCCAGGAGAGAAAAGGTGAGCGCCGCGCGAGCGAGCGCACCTCCTGGAGCGAAAGCTCCCTTTTCTCGCCCTCCCTCCAGACGGCGCAATTCACGCAACGCGACCCACAGCGCTTCGTCACGACATAAGTCAACTTATAAGGGGAGCGGAGCCTTCCCAAGTTGGACAAAGCCACTCGATAGACGAGCTTCACGATCTTTTTTAGCAATTGAAGACCCATTCTCCCTCAACTAGAATCTACTGAGTATCAATGGAACAGGATAAATCAGGAAACGGCAAAATTGCCAGGAGCCAACTGGATCCCGGGACGGATCTTCGCCAAGCCATGCGGGAGCAGGTCACGGTTGTCATCCCCGCCAAGGACGAGGCGCCCACCCTGGATGCGATCCTCGGCGAGGTCGCGCCCATGGTGCGCGAAATCCTGGTCGTGGACGGGAGTTCCACCGACGGCACCGCGGAGCTCGCCCGCGGGCGCGGGCACCAGGTACTGCAGGACAATGGCAAAGGCAAAGGCGCGGCCATGCGCCAGGCGATCCTTCACATCCATACCCCGATCACCGTTTTCATGGACGCCGATGGCTCCCACGACGCGCGCGACATTCCCGCGCTCGTGGCACCCATCCTTCGCAACGAAGCGGACCATGTCTCCGCGTCGCGTCTCCTGGGCGGGTCCAGCGAGCTGCACGGCGGCTTTGATGAGTTTCTGCGGCTGGCGGGCAGCTCTTTCGTCACGGCCTGCATCAACCGGCGTTTCAGGGTTCGCCTGAGCGACAGCCAGAACGGCTTTCGGGCGATCCGCACCGAGGTGCTCCGGTCGCTTGGTTTGCGCGAAGACCTCACGACCATCGAGCAGGAGATGATCATCAAGACACTCAAGCGGGGTTTCCGCATGGGTGAGATCCCCAGCCACGAGCACGCCCGCAAGAGCGGGAGCTCGCATATCCAGGTAAAGAGGGTCTGGCACCGATACCTGCTTTCGCTGGCGCGGCATCTTCTCTCGAAAACCTGACTGATACGGCGGAAAGGAGACTCGCTTTGAAGTGGACTCTCGGGCTGTGGGACGGACATGATTCCGGAGCCGCGCTGCTGCGCGACGACCGGATTGTCTTCGCCGTCAACGAGGAACGACTCACCCGCCGCAAGCTCGAAGTGGGCTTCCCCCGCTTGAGCATCCATGCGGCGCTGGAATTCGCCGGACTCAGCCCCTCGGACATCACGGACGTGGCCTGCAGCACGAGCGACTTCGCCAAAACCCTGACCCGCGTTTTTCCCTCTCTTAAAGAGGAATACTACCAGCTCCGGCGGCGCAAAAAGGAGCCCGGGCCGATCGATCCACTGAAGAAAGCCTGGAAATACCGACTCACCGAATGGGAGCCTTCCTTCTGGAGCCGCGCGGTCAGCCGCGCCGCCCTCAAGCAGGCGCTTGGTTCCCTGGGTCTCGGCGCCGCACGGCTCCACCTCATCGGGCACCACGAAGCCCACGCGGCCGCGGCCGCGCTCTGCGCGGAGCTCGGCGACTGCCTGGTCGTCACGCTCGACGGGATCGGCGACGGGCTTTCGGGGAGCCTGTGGACTTTCCGTGACGGTCGGCTCGAGCTTTTCGAGCGCCTGGACGGGAGAGCTTCGTTGGGAATCTTTTTCGAGCACGTGACGAACCTCCTCAACATGCGCGAGCTCGAGGACGAGGGCAAGGTCATGGCGCTCGCCACCCTGACCTCTCCCATCCCCGACGAGCAAAACCCCCTGCTCGGCTTCTTCGAGGTCCGTGATACGCGCCTCCACGCGCGCCACGGCTCGCTACGGATGCGCCACGAGCTCGCACGGGTGCTCTGGCGGCATTCCACCGAACAGTTCGCTTATCTCGCGCAGCGTGCCCTGGAGATCAAGGTTCTCGAGCTGATCCGAAACGCGATCGCGCGCACGGGGCTGTCCCGCGTGGCTTATGCCGGCGGCGTCGCCTCGAACGTGAAGCTCAACATGCTGATCCGGGAGCTTCCCGAGGTGGAGCGGCTTTTCGTTTTTCCGCACATGGGGGATGGCGGACTGGGCCTGGGGGCGGCACTGCATGTGAGCCATCGCGAGAACGGACTGACACGGGTGCCACTCGGGAATCTTCAGCTCGGGCCCGCCTCGGATGATGCCGCGATTCGCCACGCGCTCGCGAGCTCGGGCCTGCGCTTCCGCAAATGCGACGCCATCGCAGCCGAGGCCGCGGACCTTCTGGCTGACGGAGAGGTGCTGGGCTGGTTCGAAGGTAGAATGGAATTCGGCCCGCGCGCGCTCGGCGGGCGGAGCATCCTGGCCTTGCCTGGCTCCACCGAGCTTCGCGACCGGCTCAACCTCAAGCTCAAGAAGCGCTCCTGGTACCAGCCTTATTGCCCGGTCTTGCTCGAATCCGAGGGCGCGCGCCTCCTGGAGGGCTATGACGGCCGGCCCAATTCCTTCATGACGTGTTCGTATCGCACGCGCGCCGCCACGCGCGCCGAGCTCCAAGGCGTGATCGGCGCCGACGGAACCTGCCGGCCCCAGATCCTGGCACCGAAAGCCCCGGGAGCCGCGAGCCGTTATGAACAGCTTCTCGAGCGCATCCGGGAAAAGACCGGGACCGGGGCGCTCCTGAACACGAGCTTCAATCTCCACGGGGAACCGATCGTGTGCACGGTTTCGGATGCCCTGCGGACTTTTCAGCGCTCCGAACTGCGCGCTCTGGTGATCGATGACTACCTTGTATCGAAAGATTCATGAAAAACTCCAGATGAACCTGGGGCCCGCTCTGGGGGCGACACTTTTCGCCGTGCTGCTGCTGTACGGGGGAGAGCTCTTCTTCGACGACCTCGTCGCGCGACCGGCGGCCGAGCTGCACGGGCGGCTTCCGCGGCTCACCGTGCTTTTCCTGGACCTGGCGCTTCTCACGACGGCGATCGGCGCCTGCCTGAGCTGGAGCGCGCTCAGAAGAGCCTTCACGGGCATCAGCCCGCGCCAACGCGCCTGGCTTGCCGCAGCGGTCCTGCTTCCGGCACTTCTGGCGGGAACCCATGCACCGCGCACGAACCGCATCTACTACGACGAACATATCTACCAGGGCATCGCGCAGTACATCTCCTTCAAAGGCGAAGCACTGCTATGTTCCGAATGCGATCTGCGCTACGACCACTACAAACCCGTCTCCGCGGAGTATAACAAGCAGCCCCAGGGCTACCCCTACTATCTTTCACTTTTTTACTCGGCCTTGGGAGCGCGCGAGTGGGTGGCCCATCTGGCCAACGTCGTGGCGCTCGCGCTGGGGGGCCTCGCGGTTTACGGAATCACGTTCCTGCTTTTCCAGAGTGCCGAGGCCGCGCTGCTGTCAGCGCTCCTCTACGGTTTCACTCCGATCAACCTCGTCTGGTCGAATACCGCGGCTTCGGAGCCCTCGTCCGCCGCGTTCGCGGCGCTCGCGTTTCTGGCCACGCTGCTTTTCGCGGGCGCACCGGGCTTTCGCACCGGATTGTTGAGCCTGGGAACGGTGGCGCTCGCTTTCCAGTTCCGCCCCGAGTCGCTGCTCCTAGGACTCCCGCTCGGCGCGCTCTTGTGGTTTGGCCCCCGGCCCGTCAAGCCACGGTGGCTTCTGGCGCTCTGGTCGGCGGCGCTCGTGCTGCTGCTGGTCCCTCACCTCGCGCATCTCTATCTCTTCTCGGGTCATGATTGGGGCGCGGCCAGCGCCGATGCACGCTTCTCGCTCAAGGCATTCAGTGCGAATCTTCCCGTGAACGGACCCTTCTACCTGGATAACCGGAATCATCCGCTTCTCTTCACGTTGCTTGCGGTCTCGGGTCTTTTCTCCCTCGCACGCTGGCGCGCGGTCCTTCCCGTGGCCCTTTGGTGGCTCTGCCTCTGGGGCATCTTTCTTTTCTTTTATGCGGGAAGCTACCAGTATGGCGCAGATATCCGCTATGCCCTGCTCTCTTTCGCGCCGCTCGCGATTCTGGGAGGCTGGGGTGGCTACCGTCTTCTCGCGATCCTGGGCTCACGCCTGGGCCCCGCCACCGCGGTCCTCGCGCTCGGCGCCACGCTCGCCGTGAGCTGGCACCGTTTTGGCCCGCTCGTGCGCGCCACGGGCGAAGAGGCCTTTGACGCCCGCAATGACGTCGAGGCCGCGCGTGAATTCGCCCAGCTCCTTCCCAAGGATGCCATCGTGCTTGGCCACAATCCCTCGATGTGGAATCTTTGGGGCAAGAGCGCGCTCCAGGCGTCGATCGTGGCGGCAGTCCCCGTCCATCAAGCCCGAAGACTAGAGTCGCTTTATCCGGATGGGCTCTACTTCCATTGGAATTTCTGGTGCAATGTTCCCGACCCCGTCCAGGCCGCGCTTTGCGCCGACCTGCTCTCGCAGTTCAGGACCGAAACCGTGAAAGAAAAATACAGCCACGGCAAGCGTTATGCCTTGATCCGGTTGATCGGGCCGCTCCCGGGAAGGCCCTCCCGAGGCCGGTAGCGGGATTCGCGGTGCAGGCTTTTCGCGCGATTCGCTCTCATCTTTCGGTGCGGATCTCACGATAAGCATGAAGATGAGCCTTGCTCCACGCACCCTCAGCCTCGTCATCCTTTTCGCCGCCGGACTCGCGAGCCAGGCAACCTATGCCCTGCCCGCCTCCTGCCCCGAGGCGTTCGGGCAGCTCGCCCGTCCGATCGAGACGATCGCGGCCTACAAGGCCTCCCATGGTACTTTTCGGGCGATCACCAAGCAGGACAACCAGGCCTTCAAGCGGCTCCTGAAAATGCGCGGAGACAATTCCTTGACGGTCCTCGACGCGGAGAACGCCATTCTCAAGGAGCTGAACGATCACGTCTTCCCGGAAGACAAGGATCTGGTCACCGCGTTCGTCAACTCCTTCAAGGATCGCCTGCACACGTCCGTGCTGGCCGACCCTGAACTCGCGCCTCGCATTGCCGCCCGCTATCAGGACCACAAGTCCCTGCGGTTCATCTTCGAAGGCAACGATCCGGCGCTCCAGGCCCGCATTGCCAACGCCTACGAGAAAGCTTCTCGCGAGTTCGCCGAAAGCTTCCGCGCCCTCGGCCTGGACGAAAAGCTCCGCGGCGCTCGCGGCCTCGCCGCGCATCCGGAAACCTGGCACCTGGCCGGAATCAGCTCCTCCCTCGAAGAGGCCTCGGCCGCCTCGCGCTTCGCGCGCTCTTTTGCCGGACAGAACCGGATTGCGCTGCAACGCTTCGAGGACGCCAAGCCCGCGCTCGACACCAGGCTGACGCACATTGAAGAGCTGCGCGCTACCCTGCAGGCGAGCCTAGGCTCCTCCCGCCTCTTCAGGCCGGTGGCTGCCGCGCCCGGCAAGTCCGTCCTCACCAAAGAAGCCGTCGACGCCATTCGCAAGGTCAACGTTCCGGACGACGCGACGCCAGAGCAGCTTGCGGCCGCCGTGCAGCGCACCCTCGAAGGCAAGTTCGGCGTCCCGGTGACCGCGGCTCAAGCGTCGTCGCTCAGGCGCTATCTCAGCGAGTCGGACGCCTTCATGGCGGGCCTGCTCGTGGACGAGCGGGTCGTCGTGCCGATCGGGGCCGCCCAGCATGACGTGATTTCGGTCGATTTCCGCGGGCAGAACGCACGAAACATCGAAGAGACCCTCGCGGCGCTCGCGGTGACTTCCTCGCGCGGAGGGGACAGCCGTGTCGCGCTCGCGCAGTCTCGCTTCGCCGAGGAACGCGCCACTGTCAAACTCGATGCGCTCAAGGACCGCTTCCGCGAGACGGTGCGTGAGCTTTTCGGGGACTCGACTCCGGCCTCGACCTACTTCACCGGCGACGACGGCTCCTTCCTCCCGAGCCGCACCCTGACCCGGACCGACCATGGGCTGCTCGCCTGGTTCCTCCAACGCAACGGCGAACCAAGCGACATGCGTCTCGTCCGCCTCGCGCGCAACCGCTTCACCGGCGCGACGTTCGCGCCCGAGGAACGAATGACCCGCATCGTGGCGGCCGAGAAAATTGAAAAAAAGCTACGCGATGTCCTGTCCGAAAAATTCAGCGAAAGTGCGGTTTCGCGCCTGATGTTCGCCTCGGAGCTCACGCCGCTCGAGCGCGGGCGCGCTGGCCTGCGGGTGACCATCATCGGGAATCCACCACCGGCACTCGAAGCCGAGGCACGCGCACTCATCCGTAAGCTTGCCGCCGAGGCGAAGCTCGATCTGCACTCGATCGAACTCATGGCTCCGGACAGAAGGCCCATGTGGATCAATACCCCCTAGCCTCAAAGCGCCAATAGTTTCGAGATCAAACGCGTCAAATCGGCTCAGAATGCGGCAAGCGCAGGCGCCGGATAGTAGAGGATTATCATGATAATCCTCTACATTGACGCGGATTACTGCTAACATAAAAACCATGGAGTTTCCACGAGCTCTCGACCTTAGGCACGCCCTTGCTTCCAAGTCCCACTTCCTCTTCGGGCCTCGTGGCGTCGGCAAAACCACGCTGATTCGGAAGACGCTGCCCCAGGACTACCAGCTGATTACCCTTCTCCGTGGCGAGGACCGACTCCGACTGCTCGAGAATCCGTCCCATCTCCGCCGTATGATCGACTCCTCAAAGAAGGGAGTCGTCATCGATGAAATCCAAAAGATCCCTGCGCTCCTGGATGAAATCCAGGATCTGATCGAGGAAGAGAAGCTTCGGTTTCTGCTCACTGGCAGCAGCGCCCGAAAGCTCAAGCGGCAATCGGCCAATCTGCTCGGCGGACGGGCTCGCGTCCTGGAAATGTTCGGAGTGACCCATATGGAGTCACTCGAGATTCCGCTCGAGACCAAGCTTCGATACGGCTCCTTGCCGGCGGTCTTGTTGAGTGACGACCCTTGGGCGGACCTGAAGGCCTACACTGACACTTATCTCAAGGAAGAAATCGAAGAAGAGGCGGCCGTCCGCAACCTTGGGCACTTCGTTCGCTTCCTGAAGGTCGCGGCGCTCCAGTCCGGAAACCTTCTGAACCTCGCCGCCGTCTCCAGCGACGCGGGTGTCCCGGAGACCACCGTCCGCGCCTACTTTGAGATTCTCAAGGACACGCTCATCGGCTTCTGGCTTGAACCTTGGCGAGAATCGAAAAAGAGAAAGGCCATTCGAACAGCGAAGTTCTACCTTTTTGACCCAGGGGTTCAAGCCGCGTTGATCGATCGCAAGGAGCTGTCCCGGACTTCCGTCGAGTTCGGAGTCGCCCTCGAGCACTGGATCCTTCACGAACTTCGCGCTTATCGAAGCTATCGAAAGACCCATGCCCCCATCACCTTCTGGCGCTCAACAGCAAGCCATGAGGTCGATTTCTGTCTGGGAGACAAGATCGCCATCGAAGTCAAGAGTACCAGGAGACTGACCGATCGCCACTTCCACGGTTTAAAGGCCCTACGTGAGGAAAAGGTCTTCAAACGCTACGTCATGGTCTCTTTCGATGAAAGCGTCCGCCGCTGGGAAGGCGACTTCGAGTGTTTTTCGGTAGAGCGGTTCCTGACTGCACTTTCGCAAGGCGCGTTTGACACGTGAAAGAGGCAACCGGCAGCGGCATCCACCCGCCTCTGAAAAATGGGTTTTGAAACTCCCGCCAGTTGATATAATTGAAAGCAACGTCCAAGGAGCGCTGCAAGGCGGCCCGCTCTCGTTCACCGTGAGACGGTCGCCCTAGGCTTGGGTCCGGTTACCAACGGCGCTCACCCAATCAAAAAGTTCAAGGAGCTCTCACGATGGCAACCCAAAAAGACTACGTGGTCGCGGACCTCAAGCTGGCGGACTGGGGCCGCAAGGAGATCAGGATCGCGGAAACCGAGATGCCGGGCCTCATGGCCATCCGCGAGGAGTTCGCCGCGAAGCAGCCCCTGAAGGGCGCGCGCATCACGGGCTCGCTGCACATGACGATCCAGACCGCGGTCCTCATCGAAACGCTCAAGGCGCTGGGCGCCGAAGTGCGCTGGGCTTCGTGCAATATCTTCTCCACCCAGGACCATGCCGCCGCCGCGATCGCCGCGACCGGGACCGCCGTCTTCGCCGTCAAGGGCGAGACGCTCAAGGAATACTGGGATTACACCCACCGGATCTTCGAGTGGCCCGATGGCGGCTTCTCCAACATGATTTTGGACGACGGCGGCGACGCGACCCTGCTCTTGCACCTCGGGACCCGGGCGGAGAAGGACCTTTCGGTGATCTCCAAGCCCACTTCCGAGGAAGAGACGGTTCTTTTCGCCGCGATCCGCGAGAAGCTCAAGGTGCACCCCGACTGGTACTCCAAGCGCCTCTCCAAGATCAAAGGCGTGACCGAGGAAACCACGACCGGCGTCCATCGCCTGATCCAGATGCACGAGCGTGGCGACCTCAAGATGCCCGCGATCAACGTCAACGACTCAGTCACCAAGTCGAAGTTCGACAACCTCTACGGCTGCCGCGAGTCGCTGGTCGACGGCATCAAGCGCGCGACCGACGTGATGGTCGCCGGCAAGGTGGCGCTGGTCTGCGGCTACGGGGACGTGGGCAAGGGCTCGGCGCAGGCACTGCGCGCGCTCTCGGCCCAGGTCTGGGTGACGGAGATCGATCCGATCTGCGCGCTCCAGGCCGCGATGGAAGGCTACCGCGTCGTCACGATGGATTACGCCTGCGACAAGGCGGATATCTTCGTCACCGCGACCGGCAACTACCATGTCATCAGACATGAGCACATGGCCAAGATGAAGAACGAGGCCATCGTCTGCAACATCGGCCATTTCGACAACGAGATCGACGTCGCCTCGCTCGAGAAGTACCAGTGGGAGGAGATCAAGCCGCAGGTCGATCACGTGATCTTCCCGGACGGACACAAGATCATCCTGCTCGCCAAGGGACGACTGGTGAACCTCGGCTGCGCGACAGGACACCCGAGCTACGTGATGTCCTCCTCGTTCGCCAACCAGACGATCGCGCAGATCGAGCTCTTCTGTCATACGGAGAAATACCCGATCGGCGTCTACACCCTGCCCAAGCACCTCGACGAGAAGGTCGCGCGCCTGCAGCTCAAGAAGCTCAACGCGCAGCTCACGATGCTCCGCGAGGACCAGGCCAAATACATCGGCGTGCCGGTCCAGGGGCCCTATAAGGCTGAGAGCTACCGATACTGACGCGCGGGACGCTCGCACGCGTGCGCCGGCTCTCGCCTCAAGTCACTCTGCTGGAACCGGGTGAAAAGCCCTCGAAAGCGGAGCTACGCGAAAGCGTGCTCGTCCTCAGCCAGCTCCCGAGCGCCGCGTTCGGCGACGGAAGTCATCCGACCACCCGGCTCTGCGCCGGAGCGGTGGACCTTCTTTGCAGGCAGCGCGCTCCCGAAGCCGTACTCGACGTCGGCACCGGGACGGGAGTGCTCGCTCGGATTGCCCGCGCCCGCGGCGCGCGCTTCATCGCCGCGACTGATATCGACGCCGCGGCGATTCAGGCCGCCAGGGCTAATGCCGCGCTCGACGCGCATCCGGTTGAGATCGAGTTCTCGGGCCGCGCGCCCGATCACTGGGGTCCGCGCTTTGACCTCGTGATCGCCAATATCCTCGAAGGCCCGCTGCGCGAGCTGGCACCGGCTTTATCGCGGGCGCTCGCTCCAGGGGGCGTGCTTTGCCTGAGCGGCTTCACCCGCCTGCAGGCGCCCGCTCTGCGTATCGCGTTCGAGGCCCAAGGACTTACCTATTGGACAGAGGCGGCGCTGGAGGAATGGGTGCTGCTGGCGCTTCGCACAACTATAGATTTATCCCTTTAATTCCAGTCAGTAACGCAGCACCACTCCATTCGAGCAACAAAATCATGGTGGGCTCATGCTCATATTTAATGCATTATGAGCACGCTTCTCGGGTCCTCAAAATCAGTGCTCCAACCGCGCGCTCCTTGAGAGGCTCGATCGAAAGAGCCGCCTGCCGCGCCCCGCCTAGGACGCCGTTTCTAGGCTTGAAATCATTGGAGCTTCGGCTATCTTGACTCACCTATGAATTTTGAAAGCTGGTTTCAGTCCGCCCATCCCGCAGTTCCCCTCAAAGGCTGCGAAGCCGTTCTGAGATTGGCGGCCGAAGGCTCGACCGTTCCGTTCATCGCCCGTTACCGCAAGGAGCAGACGGGTAACCTCGATGAGGTCGCCATCCAGAAGTGTCTCGATGGCAAGGAGGAATGGGACAAGATCGTGAAACGCCAGGAGTTCATCCTGGGGGAGATCGAGCATCAGAAAAAGCTGACGCCCGAGCTCAAGGAGAAGATCTCGACAACCTTCGACCTGAACCAGCTCGAAGACCTCTACCTGCCTTACAAGGTGAAAAGGAAAACCAAGGCCACGCTCGCGAAAGAAGCTGGCCTCGAGCCCCTCGCCGAATGGATCTGGAACTGCGGGCACGGGACCGAAAAGCCGCTGGAGGGCCAGACGCTCGAGATCTGGGCCTTCACCTTCCGTAACGAGGAAAAAGGCTTCCCCGATGCCGCCAAGGCGATCGAGGGCGCGCAGGACATCCTGATCGAGCGCCTCTCGGAAACCCAGGAGCTCCGCCAGCAGGTACGCGACGCCGTCTTCAAGACGGGCTGCCTGAAGACCGCCAAAGGCGAAAAGGCCAAGCCGAGCAGCAAGTACTCGAACTACTTCGAGTACCACGAGCCCGTCACCTCGCTGCTGAAGCCCGAGAACACGCATCGGTATCTCGCGATCCGCCGCGGGTGGATGGAAGAAGAGCTGACGTTGTCTGTCGGCGGCGCGCCGACGGACATCGCCTTCGACGAGCGCCTGCTCAAGGCCTTCGAAGGCGCGGCCTGCACCGAGCCCGAATCGGTGGGCGCCGCCGTGCTGCTCAAGGCCGCGCGCCTCGCGTTCAAGGCTCACGTGTATCCGAGTATCGAGAACGAGGCGCACAAGGCCCTCAAGGACGTCGCCGATGAGGCGGCGATCCTCGTTTTCTCCGAAAACCTTCGCAAACTCCTTCTGGCCTCCCCCTTCGGCCCCAAGGCCGTCCTCGGCGTCGATCCCGGCGTCCGCACGGGCTGCAAGCTGGCCCTGGTCGATGATTCGGGCAAGTACGTCGCGAGCACCGTGATGCACCTGCAGTCCGAGGCCGAAAAGCAGAAGGCCAAGACCCTCCTCGAAGAGGTCGTCAAGAACGGCAACCTCCGCGCGATCGCCGTCGGCAACGGCACGGCGGGACGCGAGACGGAGACCTTCATCCGCGCTACCCTCAAGGAAAAGAACCTTTCCGTTCCCGTCGTCATGGTGAACGAGTCCGGAGCGAGCGTCTACTCCGCGAGCGAGCCCGCGCGCGAGGAGTTTCCGGAGCTCGATGTCACCGTTCGCGGGGCCATCTCCATCGCGCGGCGCCTGCAGGACCCGCTCGCCGAGCTCGTCAAGATCGACCCCAAGAGCATCGGCGTCGGTCAGTACCAGCACGATGTCTCGCCGCACGCGCTCAAGCGCAGCCTCGAGTTCGTCGTCGACTCCTGCGTGAACTCGGTCGGCGTGGCGCTGAACACGGCCTCCTACCACCTGCTCGCGCACGTGTCGGGCATCGGCCCCGCGCTGGCGCGCTCGATCGTCGAGTACCGCGGGCAGAAGGGCCTTTTCAAATCGCGCGACGAGCTGCTCGAGGTCCCGCGCTTCTCGCGCAAAGTATTCGAGCAGGCGGCCGGCTTCCTGCGGATCCCGGACTCGGAGAACCCGCTCGACAACACGGGGGTGCACCCCGAGCGCTACCCGCTGCTCGAGGGCCTGGCCTCACGCCTCGGCAGGACGCTCAAGGACCTGATGGGCGCGGGCGCCACGGCGATCAAGAGCGATCGCGACTTCCGCGCGCAGGTCGGCGACTTCACCTTCGAGGACATCGTCCGCGAGCTCGAAAAACCCGGCCGCGACCCGCGCGAGGAGTTCGTCCCGTTCCAGTACCGCGAGGACGTCTTCGAGCTCAAGGACCTGCAGCCAGGGATGATCTGCCCGGGCATCGTGACGAACGTCACCAACTTCGGAGCATTCGTCGACATTGGCGTGCACCAGGACGGCCTGGTCCACATCTCCCAGCTCAGCGATCGCTACGTCAAGGAGCCGCGCGAAGTCGTGAGCCCCGGTGACCGCGTGAAGGTGCGCGTCCTCGAGATCAACCTCGAGAAGCATCAGATCGCGCTTTCGATCAAGGCGGCGCTCGAGCCGGCGCCGCGTGTCCGGCAGGAGCGCACGGAACACCCTGAGCGTGGTGAGCGGCCCCGCCGCGACGAACGGGGTCCTCGTCCGCAGCGTGACGAGCGCGGCCCTCGCCCGGAACGCGGGCCACGCGATGACCGCGGCCCGAGGCCGCAAGGCAAACCCGCCGGCAAGCCCCCCGTGAGGCCGAAAGAAGCCTTCAACAACCCGTTCGCGGGCCTTGCCTCGCTGAAAAACGGGCTCAAGAAATAACGGGCGGACCGCGTTCATGCCTCGCTGGAACAAGTACGCCTTTTACGAGCAAGCGGTTCAGACGCCCGCGCGCCACATCGAGATGTTCGTGGACATGTACCGCGAGCGCCACGGAAAGTACGCCCGCCACCTGCGGGAGGACTTCTGCGGCACCTTCGCCCTCTCGTGCGAGTGGGTGAAGCGCAACCGGCGCAATACCGCGCAGTGCCTGGACCTCGACCCCGAGCCCCTCGCCTACGGCAAGCGCGTCCATCGCGCGCGGCTGAGCTCCGAGCAGAAGCAACGGCTCAGCGTCCTGCGACGGAACGTGCTTTCCACGACCACGCCGAAAGCGGACCTGATCATCGGGTGCAATTTCTCATTCTTCATCCTCAAGGACCGCGCGACCCTGGTCTCCTACTTTCGCCACTGCCTCAGGTCACTCAGGCCCGGCGGGATGCTGATCCTGGAGATGGCGGGTGGACCGGGGATGATCGAGCCCATGCGCGAGCGCGTGCCCGTCTACGGCCGCGACGGCAAGCGCAAGTACACGTACATCTGGCACCAGCAGCAGTTCGACCCCATCACGCATGACGCGCGCTATGCCATCCATTTCGAGCTCGGCGACGGCTCGCGAAAAAACAGCGTCTTCACCTATGACTGGCGCCTCTGGACGCTTCCCGAGGTTCAGGATGCTATGCGGGAAGCGGGATTTCCTGAGACTTTCGTTTACTGGGAAACCGAGCACAAGGGACGCGGCACCGGCGAGTATGCCCGCACGGGCCATGGCGACAACGCCTACGCCTGGATCGCCTACGTCGCGGGCGCACTGAAAAAAAACGGGAATCCCCGGAGAAAGCGCACTGCGGCGGATTGACAGGCTGGCTGTTTCGCGAGACTCTTCGCCCTAAGGGGGAAGTCAAATGCACAAGACCATCATCGCCATCGTGGGACTCATCGGACTCGGAGTCTCGCAGGCGCATGCCTATACTTTCGACCGCAGTCTTCCGAGCGACGTGGCGAATCAGATGAAGCTGGACCTCGACTTCGTGGCCTCCATCGAGGGAAGCCAGGCGACGCCGCTCCATCAGCGGATCTTCGGAGCCGTCAGCGGCTCAATCTACAAAGGCTTTTTTGAAAGCCGCATCAATGTCATCGGCTTCAACAGCTGCGGCGGCGGCGCCGCGGTCGCGTGCGTGATCCCCTGGTACGGCTCGGACAAGATGTGGGTGACCAAGAACTACATCCAGTTCAGCCATCCTCAGGTCGCGCGCCTCATGGTCGTTTTCCACGAGTCACGGCATTCAGAGGTGAACAACGGCAACTGGTCGCACGCCACCTGCCCCGTTCCCTTCCGCGATGAGCAAGGCAACGACAAGAAGAGCATCTGGACGGGTGCGCCGCTGGCCGGCGAAGACGCCTGCGATGAGACGCCTTTCGGCTCCTACGGCTCCTCGACCATCATGCTGAAGAACATCTCGAAGTACTGCGCCAACTGCACCGACAAGGTGAAGATGGACGCGAGCCTGTACGCGGATGACCAGATGGGCCGCATCATCGATGCGGAAGCCATCCGTCAGATGCGCAAGGACCTGTACCAAAAAGTCGGGATCTGAAACGGCTTGGGTTCACGAGGGTCTTCGAACCGATTCCTTCTGCCCTTCATCGTCGCGCTGAGCCTGATCGGCGTGATCGGATTGGTTTCGACTCTCGTCAGAGGACCCAAGACGGCGCAGCAAGCCGGCTCGACGACTCAAACGACTGAAGAGAGCCCCGCTCCCAAGGCGGGGCTTTCCGTTTCTCCCACCGCCCAAACCCCAAGCTCCCAGCTTGCGCTCGACGCCAAGAGCGCTCAGCAGCTCCGGGTTTTGAACGAAATCCTCGTCACGCGCAACGACAACGACCCGCGCCTGGATCGGGAGCTCAAGGGCTTCTCGCCCGAGGGCAAAGCGGCGCTTCGCGCACGCTACGCCGAGCTTCCGCCCGAAGATCTCAACGGCCGCGGCACGATCGTGTACCTTCTCGGCAGAGAAGCCGCGACGGCGCGGGATATGGAATTTTTTCAGCAGGTGCTGGCCGAGCCGCCCTGCCTGAGCCTCGCCAGCTGCTCGAAAGAGCCGCCCGCTTCGGCTTCGACGGATTTGCACCACGAAGCCACAAACGAGATCACGCTCGCTTATCCGCAGCTCGTGGCTCTGAAATCCCTCGAAGCCTCGCTTTCAGGCGAGGGCCGCCTCGACGAGCCCGCGCGCGAAGCAGCCCGTAAGGCCATTGAAGCCGGCAAGGCTTCCGGCAATCCCGTCGTCGCCGCGAAGGCCGCGCAGCTCGAAAAGCGCCTGCAGCAATAAAAAAGGGGGAAACCATGGCCGTGGTCTCCCCCTTTCTCTTTACGGAGTACTTTGAATCAGTCCGGCAAGCCCGCGCTCGCCATGATTCAATCATGTATCGTTTCTTGGAGTCTTGTCGAGAGCCCAGCAAGAGGGAAATAAAACCACAAGATTTCAATGCGTAGACTCGCCGCGCAACCTAACGCAACGAATCAAATCCCAGCTCCCGAAGGGGCAATGTCCGTTTCGCCTCCCCCCAGATTTTCCCCGGCGCGAAGGCCGAGACCTCAACGGCAAAGCTCCGGGCAAAGCGCCGGACCAGCTCCTCTGGCCCAATGCCCGCCGCCTCGAGCTCACTCAGAGTCACTCCGCGGGTTCTCTTCTCCAGCCTCGAGCCGTCATCATTTGTCACAAGGGAAGTGTGAAAGACCGAAGGATAGGCCCGCCGCGTTCCCTCGACCTCGGAGAGCCACGCATGAACAGCGCGCTGCTGCGGAATCGCGTGCTCAAGATCCCAGGCGCGAACGAGTAGCGAGTAGTCGCCATCATGATCATCGATCGCGCAGGCCCACTGATAAGACGGCGCGAAGCTCGCTCGATCAGGCATGGCCTCGGGCCACGCCGAACCCGCCCCGAGAGAGGTCCTGGCCACGATGAAGTCCTGACTTCCGTCGTCTTCCTCGCCCGTGAACCTCCAGGCGATCGTGGGATGCGCGTGAGCTGGGCGCCGCGAAATATCCCGGCAGCGGCCGTTATAGATCGGTGGCGCGCCATGAGGTGCCGAGCCCGCGGCTTGCAGCGCCTCGAGCACCTCCTTGCGGGAGCAGAAGCAGGGATACGCCCTTCCCTCTCGACAGGCGCGAACGAGCAGCTCCCAGTGCCGCTCCTCGCGGGCGCTTTGGATCACGAGCTGATCCCCTTGAAGGCCAAGTGCCCGCATATCCGCAAGCTGGGCCTCCTGAGCGCCAGCCAGCACGCGCGGCCGATCGATATCCTCGAAGCGGAGCACCCACGGCTCCCCCAGTGCCTTTGCCCACTCATGCGAAATCCAGGCGGTCCTGAGATTCCCCAGGTGAAACCGACCCGTCGGCGAAGGCGCGAAACGAACGCCCGGCACTCTACTCCTGCATCGCTTTGATGATCTTGTCGACGGTGAGCTTCGCGGAACGCTGGCTTGCCTCGGCGAACGCAGTCACCAGAGTGTCAGTGGCGAAAGCCTTGCCCAGGCCGATCGAGCCGCCCACCATCGCGACGGTCTTGTCGCTTTCGCCACGGTCACCGCCGCAGCGCTTTTCGGGAGGCGGCATATCGACGACGATCTGCTTGTCCGGATTGACCGCTTTCACCCAAGTTCCGGCGGTCATCTTCGCGGTACCGTTACCCAGAACAGCGGTAGCGCCCGTGTAACAGTAGTCCACTCCGACGAGAACCACGGCGTCAACGCCGAGGGCCTTCGCGAGATCGGCCATCTGCCCGTAGAAATCCTTCTTGGCTTCGATCTTGAGCGCGGCAAAATCAAACTTGGCCCCCGCCTTGGCGTCTTCCTTGCTCGGCCACAGGATCGGGAAAAGTCCCGCCGGCGTGAAGTAGCGCGCGTTATGAAGCTTGCCCAGTACGCTCGCGGTCTTCGCGAGGACGTTGCTCTTGCTATCCGCCTGCTGGGGACCGAACTCCTTCTTGTAGTAATCGTTCGAGGCCACGGCGTCGAGCGCGATCGGCTCCCACTTCAGGCGACCGAACTCCTGCGCGAACGACTTGTAAGCCTGAAGCGCCACGCGCTGCTTGGTCTGCACTCCGAAGTTCTCGATGCGGCCCTGTCCGCCGGTCCAGGGAACCATCTCGTCGGCGACAACGCTCACGATGGCGACCTTCTTCACGCCGTTGATCTCCGGCTTGCGGACGATCGAGGCGCAGCCCGTTACCAGAACCAGACTCAATGAAACCAATGCCAGCTGAAAGCCAAGCGCGCGACGACTCATTTCCTTTTTCCTCCGGAAAGTGTTGATGGTGTACTCAAGAGCTTAAGACCTGGGACGATTTTCGCAAGAAAATATTCCTGCTACTAAGAACGCTTTAGAGCAGCTCCCGCACGGCCCTGAAGAGCTCGACCTCGCGCTTCTTGGCCGTCATGATCTGCTCGATCTGCGCCGGGTCCGCCGGCGTCCACCGCAAGGCCTCGATCCGCGCCTGCCGGAACGCCCGGGTGAGCCCGCGCTTTCCGCCTGGATCGCGAAGCTCAAGCAGATTATTGGTGTCGTAGAGGTGGCTGCGCGGATCCATGTTGTAGGAGCCGACAAGCAGATGATCCTCATCGAACGCGGCTGACTTCGTATGGAGCGAGCCCTGACCGGGGCCGAGCTCCAAAATCTTGACGCCCGCGTCGAGCAGCTCACGGTACTTCAGGAACGCGACGAGGTTCACCATGTTGAGGTCAGTCGAGGCGATCGAGTTGGTGTAAACGTTCACATCGACGCCCCGCTTGGCCGCCGCGATGAGCTCCTCATAAAGCTGATTGAGCCGCGGCTCCTTGTTGGCCGTATCCACGCAGAAATACGCGCTCACGATATCGATCCGGTTCCGCGCCTTGCGGATACGCTCGAGGTACGCGGTCGTGATGTCATGTTCGCCACGGGTATTGGGCCCGAGCACATCGCCGATCAGATTCTCATGAAGCTTGCCCGGGCTGTCCGGGAGCGGCACCGCCGCACGCGACAGCACGAGCTTGCCCAGGCGATCAGCTCCCTTGGCCTGACGCTCCAGCCTCTCGCGCGAGGCCGCGCGCGAAGCACCGGTCCCAGGATTCGCGGCCGTGATCGGCGTGGCGACCGGGCTGTTCCAGAGGGTTTCGAAGGATCTCTTCTGCTCATTTCCCGCGGCACAACCCGCGATATCGGTGTCCTGGAACGGGTAGTTGCGCGTCCGAAGGAGCGGATCCCCGAGATCCGCGTGGTACTCGTCGCTCACGTTGCGCCCGCCCATGACGAAGCACTCGTCATCGACCAGAAGCAGCTTGTGATGGATCCGGCGGAGGAACGTCCGCAGCTCGGTCACGAGCGGCGCGAGTTCTCCCATCCGGCGCGCGATCCCCATGACCATGGGAAGTTCGAGCTGCTGCATGGCAACCCCCGGCTCCACGCCGCGGAACGCTTTCATCTTCGTCACGGCTTCCTTGATCTCAGGCAGAAGCGGGCTAGCCGCGACGGATTCGAGGACCCGGTCCTTGTCCGTCAGCATGATCCCGGCGAGGAATTTGCCGGAGTCGATCTTCTGCGCCTCGAGCTCGGCGATGAGCTTGGGCGTCGGTGGCCGGAAGCGGCGAACCTCGATCAGCGGATGCTTTTCGAGAAGCAGCAGCGTCGGGATCTGCCGCACGCTCATGAAGTAATCGACGAGCACGCGCACGCGCACGCCCTCATCCGCCTTGGCCAGCAGATCCTCCATCAACCGCGCCGACGTCGGATCGTCGTCGATGATGAAGTAAGCCAGATCGATCGTGCCCTTGGGCTTCACCGACTGGATCAGCATCCGCTTGGCGGCGTACGCATCCTGATTGCGTCCGAGCAGAACGAGGTTGTTGAAGTTCCGCTCGCTCGCCGGCTGGCGGTCCCCCTGCGGCGCCGAGGCGCAGGCAGTGAGGCCCACCAGGGCGAAGGCGAGGATCGAACGACACACAAAGGCCGTGGTTTGAAAGGTGTTCATAAGTCACCTATCGGAACCAGAAAGAACCGCTTGAACGTCAAAGTTCTGTCGGAGGAATCGAATCCTGCCGACGCAAGCTTCATAGATCCCGCTGAATGATGTGGATCGGGTTGGTGAGCTTTGGCGCCCAGATCCCGTCGTAGCCCGTGACGAAGCTGTAGTCGTACTTCACGCGGATCCTAACGGTCCCGTCCTTGAACTCCGAGGACGGGCTCCCGAACCGCGAAGCGGTGCGCTTCACGGGGACGGAGCCGGCTTCGATGAGGTAGCTCAGCGTGCGGGCATAGTCTCCCTTCAGGATCGCGCCCGCGGACAAAGTGGCGCTATAGCTGACCAGATTCCGGTGCTCGAGCGGCTTGAAGCTGCGGCTGTCGTCATAGGCGAAGAAGCGGTTGAAGTCGCACCGGGTGTCGCTCAGGATGCCGCCGAAGATGGCTTCCCGGTCCCACCTTCCCACGTCCAGGGTGCGGAGGTCGGCTTCGATCCGGCCCTTGTATTTGGCCAAGGTCTCAGTCCGAACTTCGGCATCGCATTGCGAGCAGTTCTGGGCACTCGCGAAATTTTCCACATCGCTCCTCAAGGCGACAAGCGCCTCGTCGATCTCCTGTTGCGCATTGGCGATATACCCCGTCACCACCGTGAGCACGTAGGAGGATTGCTCGCCCAGTCCTTCGCTGCAAGTCTGGAGAACCTGCAGCATGGCGTCGTTTCTCGGCTCCCGCGAAACCAGCTCGGCCTGGGCCTGCCGGGTGTCCGCTCTCATTCCTTCGACATCCTCCAGACTGGCGACGATGTTCTGGCTGGAGCGCGCGTGGAGCCGTCTTCCCTCCTCGAGTTTTTGGAAGGGATCGAAATCAGGCAGCGGCCGCTCCGAGCGAGCGGTCTTGACGGCGAGCTTCTTCACGGTGACGTTGACCAGGTACTGGGAGATCTGGTTGGACACGTCGTAATTCGAGTCAGCGCCGTTCGGGGGCTCGATCCCCGCCATGCCCGCGTACTCATGATGAACCAGGACGTACTGATCGGCTTCGCCCAAGGAGTTGAACTTGGCCAGGTCGCAGGTGATCAGCCCTGTCTCGTCGCCTTGGTCGAAGCGGCAGATCTTCGGCGTGCCGTTGACCAGAACGGGGAAGCCCTCATCGTTCGGGCCTACGCAGCGGAGCTTGGTCGCGCCGATGGCCGAGAGCATCGAGCCCGAATACTGCTCGACTGAGACGCCAGTCGGAAGAGTCAGGTCCGCGGGACCGCTCTTTTGAATCCAGGACTGCAGATCGTCGCGGATGACCTTGATTCGATCTTCGCAGGTGTCGCCACCGCCGCCGGCACCCACGCCACGGGCGAAGGCCGAGGGGAGAGCGAGGAGGCTAAGAGCGCCTAAAAGGCCAAGTGTGGATAACTTCATAAGCTCGTATCTCATTCTGGACTGCACCTTTACGGTCAGGGTTTTACTATTCCGGATCATTTTAGTCAACTTAAACTCTATTAGGACTTTCCGGGTCTTATCTGCGTGCAGTCCTGTTCTCCCGGGAAGATCCTGCTGACGGGAGTGTTTATATAACTCCATGCGTCATTTAAATAGATGAAAGTTAGCTAATTACATCGGCTGAAATTAGATATTTAGCTAATATTAGAATCATGAAGATTTTTGATTGTTCGAACTACCGGGACTTCGTCTCCCAGACCGTGCGCGCCCTGCCCAAGGGCGGACGCGGCGAGTTCCTCAAGATCGCCAAGCACCTGGGGATCCACACGAGCACGCTCAGCCAGGTTCTGGGGGGCAGCAAGCAGTTCACGCTCGACCAGGCCTGCTCGCTCGCCGATTACTTCGGGCTCAACGAGCTGGAGACGCGCTACCTCTTTCACCTCGTCGAGCTGGAGCGCGCCGGAACGGAGCGCCTCCGCGGAACGCTCAAGAAACAGCTCGCGCGGCTCAAAGAGGAGAGCAAAAAGCTCTCGGCCGTGGTTCCCGGCAAACGAACGCTTTCGGAAGAGGAAAAGGCGGTCTTCTACTCGAACTGGTACTACACCGGGATCTGGGCCCTCACTTCCATTCCCGGCCACCAGACCGCCGATGCGATCGCGAGATATTTTTCACTACCCAGGCTCCTCGTGAACCGGGTGATCGCCTTCCTTCTTGCAACCGGGCTTTGCGTGGAGAAGAACGGCCTGCTTGAGCCGGGCACCACTTACGTGCACCTCGAAGCAGACTCCCCTTTCATCGCCAGGCACCACGCGAGCTGGCGCCAGAAGGCCGTCGAAAGGCACCCCGTGCTTTCGGAAACCGAGATCGCCTACAGCTCGCCCATGTCGCTTTCAAAAGAGGACGCGGCAAGGATCCGGCAGCTCGTCGTCGAATGGGTCGATCAGGCGAACAAGATCCGCGATCCGTCGCCGTGCGAGGCTCTCTATTTTCTGAATATCGACTGGGTCCGATTTTAACCTGCAGCAAAAGGGGGCAAGACCCGCGTCTTGCCCCCTTTTTCATTTTTCGCTTTTTCAGGTAACGCTTATTCCAGATAGGCCCCGAGACTCCCCGCGAGCTTGAAATCCGCCTTTTTCACGAGCGGCCCGCCCGGCAAGATCATATAGGGCGGCGGCGAGATCGTGTAGTCGGAGGTGACCGTTATATAGGTCACTTCGGCTATGAACAGCTTCGAAGAGTAATCCGAGCTCTCGGCGATAAAGCTGGCCCGCTCGCCTTCATGAAGACCGAAATCGTGAATCAAGGGGGCGTAAAAATCATGGGCGTTCTGATAAATCGTGCTCAGGAGACGGCTTCTCATGGCCTCCGGAAGACCCAACTCCGCGGTCAAAGACTCCAGGCTCCGCACCAGCTCATTCATTTGACGGATCACAGCGGCGCCCTCGACGCGCGGGTCATGATTTCGGGCGAACTCATCGAAGGAACGCGTGATCTTTTCCGAAGCGGCATCGAAAAGCGCGAAGCGGTGGGTGGAGCCGCTCCGGGCTTCTTCCTGAGCTTGCGAGAGCCCGTCGAGATCGTAAGCCTTTCGGAATTCAAGGTACCGCAGTTTCCCGAAGCCGAAGACGTTTCCA
>JAMPXZ010000038.1 GCA_023700925.1 Oligoflexia bacterium
CAGCGGGCGCTCGCGCTCGAGGTTGGGCTCGGGCTCGAAAAGTGGTCGGTGGCTTCGGAGGAGGCGCGGCGGAGCTGGCGCCTCGACTTTCCGCTCCCGCAGGGCTCGACGGTCGGGATACTTCCCATTCTCCGCGACCGTCTCACGCATGAGCTAGCAAGGAAGCCCTTGGATGCGCCCGTCGATTCGCTCTGGATCGAGGTGCTCGAGACCGCTCCGGGGCGCGGGGCGCAGCGGGATTTTTTTTCGGCAAAAGAGGAAGAGGACGAGGCGGTCGAAAGCCTGGTGGCGCGGCTTCTCCAGAAGCTGGGCCCTTCCCGCGCGTTCACGGCACGGCCCGTCGATCGTTATCTGCCTGAGCGCGCGTACGAGCGGGCGCTGGAGACGGAGGCTCACGGGTCCGCGGGCGGGCCTCCGGGTCCGGCTCGCCCGGCGCCGCCGCGGCCGACGCGGCTTCTCGGCGTTCCCGAGCGGATCGTCGCGCGGGGCGAGCTTTTGCAGCAGCCGGCGGTCGGAAAGTCCTGGCGGGTTCTGGCGTGGGAAGGGCCGGAGCGACTCTCGGGTGAGTGGTGGCGCGAGCCGTTTGACCGCGACTATTACCGGGTCGCGACCGAAAGCGGGGAGCGGCTCTGGGTGTTTCGCGATCGTCGCGATCGGCGGGGTGCGTCCGGAGGCGCGCTCTACCTTCACGGGTATTTCGACTGAGGGAGGATGACCTTGCGCTACGCCGAGCTTCAGTGCCGCACGCATTACTCCTTCCTTCGGGGGGCCTCGCATCCGGCGGAACTCGTCGAGCGCGCGAACGAGCTCGGCCTCGAGGCGATCGCGATCACGGATCTCGATGGGGTCTATGGGATTCCCAAGGCCTTCGCGGCCTCGCGCGAACATCCGGGCGCGAAGCTGATCGTGGGCTCGGAGCTGACGGTGCTGGGAGAGGGGCTGCCGGCGGCGGGCTGGGGGCTCACGCTTCTCGCGCGGGATCGGGCGGGTTACGGCCTGCTCTGCCGGCTCATCACGGCGAGCCGCGCGGACAAGCCCAAGGGTGAGGCGGGGATCAGCTGGGAAGCGCTCACGCAGCTCCTGGAGCGGCCGGAGTCGCGCGGGCTTTTCGCGATCCCGCGGGTGCCGCTTGGGGAGGAGGTGCCCACGCGCTTTTACCGCGAGCTCAAGGACCGTTTTGCCGAGCGCCTTTATCTTCCGGTTTCCCGCTTTCTCGACGGGCTCGACCGCGAGCGCGTCGCGAGGTCGGTGAAGCTCGGAGCCGAGCTCGGTGCGCCGCTCGTGGCGACGAACGATGTGCACTTTCACGTGCCGGAGCGGCGGGCGCTGCAGGACGCGCTCACGGCCACGCGGCATCTTTGCCCGCTTGCCGAGGCGGGGCGGCGCCTTTTTCCCAACGGCGAGCGGTACCTGAAGGCGCCCGCGCGGATGGCCGAGCTTTTCCGCGACCTGCCGGAGGCGGTGGAAAACACGGTGAAGATCGCCGAGGCGTGCCGGTTTTCACCGGCGGAGCTGCGCTACCGCTATCCTTCCGAGTGGATTCCCGCTGGCGAGACGGCGCAGTCCTACCTCACGCGGCTCACCTGGCAGGGGGCGGAGCGCCGCTACGGAGGCCCGCCGCCGGAAGACGTGCGCCGGCAGCTCGAGCATGAGCTCCGGCTGGTCGAGGAGCTCCAGTTCGCGGACTACTTCCTCACGATCTGGGAGATCGTCGAGTTCGCCCGCTCGCGCGACATTCTTTGCCAGGGACGCGGCTCGGCGGCGAACTCCGCGATCTGCTACTGCCTGGGGATCACCGCGGTGGACCCGGTGCGGATGAAGCTGCTGTTCGAACGGTTCCTCTCCGCCGAGCGCGGTGAGCCGCCGGACATCGATGTCGACTTCGAACATGATCGCCGCGAGGAGGTGATCCAGCACGTCTACTCGCGCTATGGCCGCGAGCGCGCCGGGATGGTGTCGGCGATCATCACGTACCGGACGCGCTCCACGCTGCGGGATCTTTCGAAGGCGCTGGGACTGCAGCCGGAGACGGCGGCCACTTCGCCGCTGTTCGAGAAGCTCGCGGCCGAGCTGAAGGGCTTTCCCCGTCATCTTTCGATCCATTCGGGGGGCTTCACGCTTTCGGCGGACCCGCTGATCGAGACTGTTCCGATCGAGCCGGCGCGGATGGAGGGGCGCACGATCGTCCAGTGGGACAAGGAGGACCTGGCCGTGATCGGCCTGCTCAAGGTGGATCTGCTGGCGCTCGGCATGCTGACCGCGCTCCACAAGACCCTGGCTCTGGTCCAGGACTCGCGCGGGACGCCGCTGACGCTCGCGACGATCCCGGCGGAGGATCCGCCGACCTACGAGATGATCCGCCACGCGGATACGGTCGGGGTCTTTCAGATCGAGTCGCGCGCGCAGATGAGCATGCTGCCGCGCCTTCTGCCGAAAACATTTTACGATCTCGTCGTCCAGGTCGCGATCGTGCGGCCCGGGCCCATCGTCGGCCAGATGGTGCATCCGTATCTGCGTCGGCGGCGCGGGCAGGAGCCCGTCGTCTACCCGCACCCGGCGCTCGAGCCGATCCTGGGAAGGACGTTGGGCGTCCCGCTCTTTCAGGAGCAGGTGATGAAGATCGCGATCGTGCTCGCCGACTTCACGCCGGGTGAGGCGGACGAGCTGCGCCGCGCGATCGGCGCGTGGCGCTCCACCGGGAGCATCGAGAAGGTGGGGCGCCGCCTGATGGACGGACTTCTGGCCTCGGGCCTGCCGCGCGAGTGGGTGGATCGGATCTTCCTGCAGATCCAGGGCTTTTCGGAGTACGGCTTTCCTGAATCGCATGCCGCCTCCTTCGCGCTGCTGGCCTACGCCTCTTCTTACCTGAAGTGCCATTATCCGGCCGAGTTCGCCTGCGCGCTCCTGAACTCGCAGCCCATGGGTTTCTATTCCCCGCACACGATCATCGAGGACGCGGCCCGGCATGGCGTGAAGATCCTGCCGCTCCATCCGAATCGCTCGGACTGGGACTGCACGCTCGAGGCGGGCGCGCTCCGCGTGGGCCTGCGCGTGGTGCGCGGCCTCGGTGAAGCGGCGGCGAGGAGAGTCGTCGAGGAGCGCGGCCGCGCGCCGTTCCGGAACCTTTCGGATTTCCTCTCGCGGACCGAGCTGGGCTTTGGCGTCCTGCAGGCGCTCGCGATGGGCGAGGCGTTCGCGTGCTTCGGGTTCGATCAGCGCCAGGCGCTCTGGGAGATCCTGGCGGGTCGCGCGCTTGCGGGCAGCGCGGTACCGGCCCCCGACGCGCAGCTCGAGCTTTTCGCGGGTACCCCGGATCGCGAGGCACCGCGGCTCTTCGCGCCGCTTACCGATTATCAGGCCATTCAGTCGGATTACCGCTCTTACGGGCTGTCAGTACGCGGACATCCCATGGGCGCGCTGCGCGCGCTCCTCGGCAAACGGATTCCTCCCACCACCACCCAGGCCGCCAAGCAGGTAGTTACCGGAAGGTACCTACGCTTGGCGGGCCTGGTGATCGTGAGGCAGCGGCCTCCGACGGCGAAAGGGACGGTCTTCGCAACGCTCGAGGACGAAACCGGATTTCTGGATCTTCTGCTTCATAAGGAGGTTCACGAGCGTTATGGCGAAATTTTCGCTGAATCCCCGTTTATTCTCGTCGCTGGCGAGATCCAGCGGGACGGCAACTCGGTGAACCTCATCGTCAAGAAACTCGAGCGACTCGCGTTGCCCGACTCGGCCCGTCTCGACGTGGGCTCGCGCGACTTTCATTGACGCGCCGTGTATCTAGTGGGTGTTTAAAAAAACCGCTTGCTTTGCTCTCGTTCCTGATCGAGTAAATTGCATAGGGTGCGGCTTATGGGTGGAGGCAGAAAAGCGCGTCGGCGTTTTTTGTCCCGTTGTGGCGGTCGCCTGTCACGTATGAGGAGGTTCGGGGTGGGAATGCACGCGTTTTTGTCCCTGCTGGGACTGCTCGCGCTCGGCGCGAGCTCGGAAGGCGGAACGGCTCATGCCGCCGTGGAGGCGCAGCGCTGCGCCACCTGTCACGAGGATGAGGTCGAGAGCTTCCAGAAAAGCCATCACCGCAAGGCGTGGTCGATGAAGGACGCGGTGGCGGCGAACTCCTGCGCGAGCTGCCACGGCGACCCGATGGAGCACCTGAAGTCCGAAGGCGACGTGCCGATGCCGCTGAAGCTCACCGGCAAGGGCGTCGACGTGGCCAAGGCCAGCGAGTCCTGCCTCAAATGCCACAGTACCGAAAGCAGCCTCTCTTTCTGGGGCGCCGGCAAGCACGGCAAGAACGACGTCTCCTGCATGAGCTGTCACACGCTGCACGGCAAGGCCGCGGTGAAGCCGAAGGCCGAGGCCTGCTTCACCTGCCACAAGGACGTCAAGCACGACGCGCAGAAGCTCTCGCATCACCCGATTCTCGAGGGCAAGGTTTCCTGCAGCGATTGCCACAATCCGCACGGCACGCTCAATCACGGGATGCTCAAGGCGGAGAGCGTGAACCAGCTCTGCACCAAGTGCCACACCGACAAGCGGGGCCCCTTCCTTTGGGAGCACGCGCCGGTCGAGGAGAACTGCATGAGCTGCCACGACTCGCATGGCAGCCGAAACCAGAAGCTGCTGGTCGAGAAGACTCCGAACCTCTGCCAGACCTGCCATGAGGTTTCGCACGCCAAGTCCCCGGTGGGCGCGGCGGGGGGATTCCACAACGTCGCCGGCACGCCGGTGAATCAGTTCAAGGACAAGCTCGTGGCGCGCTCCTGCTTGAACTGTCATTCGAAAATCCACGGCAGCTTCGCGCCGCATAGCGGACTCGCCACGGGCAATAGCGGCAAGTACTTCCTGCGCTGACGAGGGACGACGATGAGAACGAAAAGTTTCTGGAGCTTGGGAATCTTGCTGCTGACGTCCGGGCCCGCCTGGGCGGAGGCCGAGTACTCGGCGGACGCGAACCTCGGCCTGCGCCTCACGCGCGGCGAGGAGGAGAGCGCCCGCTTCATGGAGTATCGGGATCTCACGACCGGCGTCATCAGCGGCGCTGACTTCGATTATTTCAATGCCGGCACCCACGCCGCCGGAAGCGTCCGAAACGTGGGACGCGACGATCAGTCGTACCTGCTTTCCGGAGGCCGTTATTACCAGTACCGCTACCGGCTGGGTTACGACTTCCTGCCGCACAACCTTTCCTTCGGCTCGCGCACGTTTTACACGGCGGGCGTCGGCACGGGCGAGATCAGCTATCCCACGGGCACCGAGGGCACCGGCTTCGCGCCGAGCCCGAATATCATCGACTCCAACGTGCGCGATGTTCAGGGCTGGCGCTCGGTCGAGTATTCCCTGCAGCGCAAGAAGCTTTTCGGGGGCCTGGAGGTTTCGCTGGATTCGCCGTTCTTCCTGAACGTGACGGCGAACCGGACCACGCTCGAAGGCATCCGTCCGTCACTCACGACGGGAGGCATCTACTCGCGCTCGGGCGGCTTGCCGACGAGCATCTTCTTCGAGTTCCCCGAGCCCGTGGACCAGGGCACGACGACGGTCGAGGTCGAGGGCGGGTACAAGAGCGGCACGATCTACGCCTCGGCGACGGGTGAGCTCAGCAAGTTCGCGACGGAGCTGCGCTTTCTGACCTTCCGTAACCCGTTCGCCACGGGCGGCGGCGTTGATCTCCGGGACAAGTACTCGCTGAGCCCGGACAGTGATCTCAAGAGACTGTCGCTCCAGACGACGGTTTATCGGCTTCCGCTGGACTCGACCCTGCAGCTCAAGGGCAGCACCGAGAACATCACCAACTCGATCGTGCTCGAGAAGACGCTCTCGATGTCGGATGAAGAGCATAATGAGGACACCAACACGATCAATACGGTGACGCTGAACCGTGATGTCTTCGAGGGCGATCTCTCGCACAAGAACGCCTCGGCGGTCTGGAGCGCGAGGCCCCTGTCGCCCCTGACGATGGAGCTGTATTACCGCTACCTGATCCGCGAGAATCACAACACCGAGATCCTCTATGACGGCGACGCGAGGAACCCGCGCCATGCCTATCGCAAGAATAACGGCGGAGCGGAGCTCGGTTACAAGCTCCCGGCGCGCACGAAGCTCAGGAGTGGTTACGATTACGCCGCCGTGGTGCGGCGCGAGCGCATCGACGGGATCGCGACCTTCGACAAGACCCTCTTCGCCGAGCTGAAAAATTCGTATTTCGATCTTGTCGGCGCGAAGGTCAAGTACAGCTATCTGCGGCGCACCTCCGAGTTCGGCAACGCCGCGGCCAGCGGCCTGACCGCGCTCACCCGCCGCTTTGACGTCACCGATCAGCGCCGCAACGCCGTCAAGGCGAGCGTGGATGTCACGCCGCTGCGGGACCTGGATCTTGGCGTGGGTTACACCTGGCGCAGAAGCGTTTATGACAAGACGGTCATCGGTCTCCTCGATGCGGTGGCCGACGAGTGGAACTTCGACGTGACCTATCGTTGGCCCGAGACCGTGCAGGTCACGGCGTTCGCGGACGTGGAGAAGGCCGATCGGCGTGGCTTCCACCGGACCGGCAGCGGCGTGCCGTCCGACGCGGAGAGCGGCAACACCTATAACTGGCAGGACACCTGGAAAGACCGCAACTACCGTTACGGCGTGATCGTGCAGGTCCCGGTGATCGAGCAGACACTGGATCTGACGACCAGTTACGCCCAGGAATATGCCGATGGCGTTGTGGACTTTCTCGCGCCCGGCTCGACCAGCGCCACCACCCCGCCCCGGGATATCTTCAATATGGGGGACTACCGCAAGAACATCCTCCAGGCGAAGCTCACCTATCAGGTGACGCGGGCGCTCGGTGCCTCGCTCGGCGCGCTCTGGGAGAGGTTGAGATCGGATGATATTCAGTACAACAACTATGTGAACAACGGACTCGCCGCGAGTAACGGACGAAACCAGTTCCTGCTGACGGGGGCTTACAAGGACAACCGTTATTCCGCCACGACCGCGTACCTGACCGTATCTTACCGGTTCTGATATTCCGGCAAGGGAGCGGCAAGTCGTTCGGAATTTGTCGGACGCGTCTTTTCGCTTTGGCTCGCAATAGGACTTGGGCTAGGTTGTCCCCCGGGTTTATCCTGCCCAGGAGGCGATCTATGAAGGCACTTGGAATCGGTATTTTGGTAGGCCTGATGGTGGCGACGGGCGCCGGCTGTTCGCGCAACGACTTGTCCGTCACCACGTATCAGACGGCCAAGCGGCCCGTCGCCGCGCCGGAGAATCCGCATGGCGGCGCGATGAGCGCACCGATGCAGCCCATGCCTGATCGCGCGATGTCCGGAGGCGAGTTCGCGCCGGCGGACGCGTCGGGAATCGTCTGGGAAACGCCAAAGGAATGGAGCGCCCAGGCGGGCGGTTCCATGCGGCTCGCGAGCTTCGCGGTTCCCGGCGAAGGAGCGGCGCCCGGTTATTCCGCGAGCATCATCGCGCTCGAAGGCGAGGCGGGCGGTCTCGTCGCCAACGTGAACCGCTGGCGGCAGCAGGTCGGGCTTTCCGCCCAGGATGAGCCGGCGATCCTGAAGTCCTCAAAGACCGGGCGAAGCGCCTTGGGCGAGTTCCGCTGGTTCCGGATCGTGAACGATCAGTCGCCCGAGCAGGCGATGCTCGTGGCGGTCGTGCCCGCGGGCGAAAAAACCCTTTTCGTGAAACTGGTCGCCCCGAAAGCGGCGCTCGCGAAGAATGAGCAGAAATTCCTGTCCCTGTGCAGTTCGCTGCGCCAGGCGTCCTGAAGGAGCTTTCCATGTCCCTGCTTCCTGAACGAGTCCGCAAGCCCCTCCTTTTCCTGGCTCGCACCGACATCTTCAGCTTCGCGATCTTCTGGCTGATGTGTCTGGTCGTCGCCGGAACGCTGGCTCAAAGGTCCATCGGTCTTTATCGGGCACAGGAGCTCTTCTTCTCTTCCTTCGTTTACTGGGTGGGCTATGTGCCCTTGCCCGGTGGCTATACGACGATGGGCGTGATTTTCGTCGGCATGCTGGTGAAGCTGCTCTTCGACAGTACGATGCGCAACGGCAAACTCGGCATCTGGATCACGCACTTCGGCGCGCTTTTACTGCTGCTGGGCGGTTTTCTGACCGCGGCTTTCAGCCAGGAAGGCGCGATGGCGATCCCGCCCGATCAGACGGTCGACTACGTGAGCGACTACCACAAGCTCGAGTTCGCCGTCACCGACACGAGTTCGGCGCAGCACGACCAGGTCACGGCGTTCGCGCAGGGCTGGCTCAAGCCGGGCGCGGTGCTCAAGGCCCCGGGGATTCCGTTCGAGGTCGAGGTGGTGAAGCTTTTCAAGAACGTGAGCTTTGATCGCCGCATGGCCTCGGTGGAGGAGGGGGATCTCCGCGGCTTCGCGGTGAACTTCGACCTGAGGAGCGCGCCCGAGGCGCGCGAGACCGAGCAGAATCAGGCGGGGGCTCTCCTTCGCGTTCGCGGCGCGGGGCCCGGCATGGACGGCAGCTACGCGGTCTTCGAGGAGATGCCCGTCCGTCAGACGATAGAGGTCCAGGGCAAACGGTATGAGCTGGAGCTGCGCCGCGCCCGCACGGTTCTGCCCTTCAAGATCCATCTCGTTCAGTTCGAAAAGAAGATGTACCCCGGCACCGGCATGGCCAAGAGCTACAAGTCGGTGGTGCTGCTGGAAGATGGCGGCGTCTCCCAGCGCGCGGTGATCCAGATGAACGAGCCGCTCCGGCACCGCGGTTACACCTTCTATCAGTCCTCCTTTATCGAGAATCCGCAGGGCGACACGACGGTGCTCGCGGTCGTCAAGAACGTGGGCCGCCTCTTTCCCTACATCTCGAGCATCATCATGTGCATCGGGCTGCTCGTCCATCTGATGATCCAGTCCCCGAAGCTCATCCGCGGCCGGCGGGTCGCGCCCCTGCTCGCGGGGGTGGCGCTCCTCGGTATCGGTGCCGGCGCTCCCGCTCTCGCGGCGCCGACGCCCGAGTTCAAGTACGCCGACCTCGGTCTCGTGCCCATCCTTCACGAGGGAAGGGTGAAGCCGCTCGACACCTTCGCCCGGATCCACCTGCTCGCGTTCTCCGGACGCAGCAAGCTTCCCGGGCAGAGCGCCATGCAGTGGCTGACCGAGCTTCTGCTCGACGACACGCGCGCCTATGAGCGCAAGGTCTTCAACATCGCCGACCCCGGCGTCGTCGAGGCCTTGGGCCTCGAACGGGTCGAGGGGCATCGCTACTCCTTCCTCGAGGTGACGCGCGGGCTTCAGGCCAACTCGGCCACCTTTCAGCAGCTCCTGGACAAGAAGGAAGAGGAGCGCAGCGGTACGCAGAATCACATGGTCGAGGTTTATGAGAAATACGTCCGTTTCCTGGAGATCAGCCGATCCCTGTCGGTGTTTCTCCCGGAGTTCAGCGTCGCTTCCCCGAAGCTCGCCGCGACCTTGGACCTGCCGGTCGGCGAGAAGCTGAGCTTCCGCGACCTGATGAAGCGCAAGAAATTCGACGAAGGCCTCCGGGCTCTCATAATGAGCAAGGGCGCGGGCTTGAGCGAGGACGAGCGTCGCGAGCTCGCCGACCTGTCGATCCGCTATGATCGCGCGCAGCGCGACACGGGTTCGGAGATACTCCGGATCATCCCGCCGCAGTGGCAGCATGCCGACGATCTGTGGCTCGCGCCGGCGGCGCTCCTCGGAACCGGTCTCGGCTCGCCCGAAACCACGCGCTACCTGAACCTGTGGAAATCCCTCCATCAGGCCTATCACGGTGGCGAGGGGACCCGCTGGAACGCGCTCACCGCGCAGATCCTCGGCGATTCCCGGGAGCACGCCAGCAAGGTCGTGCGGCCCTGGAAGCTCAGCCTCGAAACGCTCTATAACCGCCTGGATCTTTTCACCTGGAGTCTCGCGCTTTACGTGCTCTCCTTCCTCGCGCTCGCCTTGAGCTGGATGGCCTGGCCGAAGGCGCTGGCCCGGGCCAGCGTCGGCCTGCTTGGAGTCGGGGCGCTGAGCCATCTGGCCGGCCTCACTCTCCGCATCATCATCATGGGGCGGCCTCCGGTGGCGACGCTCTATGAGTCCATCATCTTCGTCGGTCTCGTGGCGGTCATCATGGGCCTGCTCCTCGAGAAGATGCGCGGCAACGGCCTCGGGGTCCTGATCGGGGCCGTCTCCGGCGCCGCGCTACAGTTCATGGGCACGCGCTATGAGACCTCGGGTGACACCATGGGGATGCTGGTCGCGGTGCTCAACACCAACTTCTGGCTTGCCACGCACGTGGTGACCATCACGATCGGTTACGGCTCCTGCTTCGTGGGTGGCGTGATGGGGCATATCTACCTGCTGAGCCGCATCCTGAAGCCCGCCGCCGGCGAAAGCGCGCGCACCGAGGAGGTGAGCCGCAACATGGTGGGCGTCGCCCTGCTGTCGCTCTTCTTCACCATGTTCGGGACCATCCTGGGCGGCATCTGGGCGGACCAGTCCTGGGGACGCTTCTGGGGCTGGGATCCCAAGGAGAACGGCGCGCTGTGGATCGTGCTGTGGCTGCTCTTCCTGCTTCACGCGCGCCTGGCGGGCCTGGTCGCCAAGGTCGGCTTCGCGGTCGGGATGGTGCTGACCAATGTGATCGTCGCGTTGGCCTGGTTCGGCGTCAATCTGCTGAACGTCGGACTGCATTCCTACGGGTTCACGAAGAACGTGGCCTGGAACCTCGGGCTGTTCTGCGGTGGGGAGGTGCTCTTCGCGGTCGTGACCTATGCGCTGGTGAAGCGGAACGAGTACCGACTCCTGGCCGCGGCGCAGACCACGGTCCGCGGCGGTTAGCGCTGGCATCGCATCTGCTTGTCACCGGATCGGAGCCTCCCGCCTCGCGAAAGGGTGGCGCGCGCCGGAACTCCTTGTTACAGTGTGTTGAATACTCAAGGTTGATTAAGTAACGCTGTTTAAATAAGAGGCTGATCCGGAATGAAAACACTACCGAGACGCGGGGTCATCGGCTCTTTCCTGTTCTTCGCGCTGCTGGCGGGGCCGATGCTGCCTGCCCAGGCGCAGGAGGACGAGGAGCCGCGTTGCGGCGAGTGCCATGCCGAGGTCAAGCCGCTCCAGGACAAGCACGAGGATCAGCGCTGCATCGATTGCCATACGAATATCAAGGACATTCCCGGTCCGCGCACTCCCGGCATGAAGAACCCCCATCCGGCAAGCCCGGGCTTCGAGCCCCTGGCCTCCCAGGCGATGTGCCGCCAGTGCCACGAGGAGGTCGAGGAGCTCATCGGCAAGAGCAACCATGAGGAGCTATCCTGCAAGAAGTGCCATGGCTCGATCCACCGCGGCTTCGTGAAGGAAGGCTCGTCTTCCTGTATCTCCTGCCACAAGGAGGAGAATCTCGCGTTCCGCGGCGATGTCCATCAGACCAACGACACGAGCTGCCGCGATTGCCACGGCCGCGCGCACAAGATCACGGACACCCGCAACGTGAAGTCGCCGGTGTCCGCGTTCCGCCAGCCCGAGGTTTGCGGAGAATGCCATGACAAGGAGCTCATTCACGCGTATCGCGAGAGCGGTCATGGCAAGGGCGTATTCCGCTCGGGCCTCGCGGTTGCGCCGACCTGCAGCACCTGCCACGGCAGTCACGGCATCCACGTCAAGGATGACTCCCGTTCGAAAATTTCGACCAAACAGGTTCCGAAGACCTGCGGCCAGTGTCACGAGTTCGTCCTGGACAAGTGGACCGACAGCGTCCACGGCCAGATCTGGAAGGAAGGCAAGGACGCCCCGACCTGCATCAACTGCCATTCGCCCCATCCGCCGCTCAAGCCGGGGGAGACCGCCGTCGCCAACGGCGTGCGCATGACGATTCCGGAAAAATGCGGGGAGTGCCACAAGCGGGAAGTGACGACGTACCGGGACAGCTTTCACGGCAAGGCGACGAGCCTGGGCTTCCTGAAGGCCGCGAGCTGCTCGGACTGCCACACGCCGCACGATATCCTGCGCAAGGATGACAAGCGCTCTTCAACCCATCCCTCGCGCGTGCAGAAGACCTGCGCCAGCTGTCACGGCACCGTGACGGCCGCCTTCGCGCAGTTCGATCCGCACCTGGATCCGACGGACCCGAAGGACAATCCGCCGATCCATTACGCCTGGCTCTTCATGACGGTGCTGCTCGTCGGCACGTTCGCGTTCTTCGCCATTCATACCGTCCTTTGGCTGCAGCGCGCGGTCGTCGCTTTCAAGCGTCATGAGTTCCACCGGCACGCTTACCCGCTCGACCAGCAGTGGGTGCGCCGCTTCCGGCCGGTGCACCGCTGGGTCCACCTGACGATCATCATCACCTTCCTGTTGCTGGCTTTCACGGGCCTGCCGCTGAAGTTCCATTACGTGAACTGGGCGGTCGCGCTCTCGAACGTGGTCGGCGGCATCGATGTCGCGCGTATCCTGCATCGCCTCGCCGGCGTGGTGACCTTCGGCTACGCGATCTTCTTCGTGCTGTACCTGTTTACCCAGATCGTGCTGAAGCGGCAGTGGCACCTGCTCTGGGGCTGGAGGTCGATGGTCCCGAACAAGAAGGACCTGATCGATTTCCGGGACAACATCCGCTGGTTCCTCTACCTGGGACCGCCGCCCCGCCTGGACCGGTGGACCTACTGGGAGAAGTTCGACTTCTTCGCCGTGTTCTGGGGAGTTCCGGTCATTGGCCTATCCGGCCTCATGCTCTGGTTCCCCGAGGCGGTCACTCAGGTGCTGCCGGGGTGGGCGCTGAACCTGGCCTATATTGTCCATAGTGACGAGGCGTTACTCGCCACCGGGTTCATCTTCTTCTTCCACTTCTTCCATACGCACCTGAGGCCCGAGAATTTCCCCTTGGATCCCGTGATGTTCACTGGTAGCTTGCCGCTGGAAAGATTCAAGGAAGAGCGTCCGGCCGAATACGAGCGGTTGTCCAAGAGTGGAGAGCTTCAAAAGCTCCTGGTTGCGCCGCCGAGTGCCCGCTTCCTGCATCGGGCCCGAGTCTTCGGGTTCATCGCGCTGGGGATCGGTGTCCTTCTCGGTATTCTTCTGGTGGCCGGGGGAATCAAGGCTTTGATCGGGCACTGAGCTTGAGCCTGCGCTGGCCGCAGGATGCAAGGAGTCCTTATGAAACGCCTCATCTTGTTGGTCGCGGTTTTGGCCGGTTTCGGAGCCGGCCCCCTGGCATTCGCCGCCGAGCTTTGCCAGGAGGGTGTCCAGCGGATCGACAACATCCAGATCCAGGTGATCGGCAGTTCGGCCCCCGGTGACTGCTTCGTCAATATCACGCCGCGGGACAACCTCGATCTGGTTTACCGCTCATACCTCTTCGCCGCCAGCGGCCTGTGGCTCGCGTTCAACTCCTATGGGGACGGCCCCGAGTCCTCTGACACCGGCGCGCGCGAGTATTACCTCTTTCCGCGAAAAGGATTGCCGTCCTACTCCGTTCTTCCTGGTGGCGAGGTGCAGATCACGCTCTCGACCGGGGACCCGCTGACGGTGGATACGGCTACGGGCCGCCTTCTCTCGCTCGGGGGAGGGAAGTTCACCGAGGCATCGGTGGTGGATCGCGCCAACCGCGGCGGTCTTGAGATCGACGAGTACCGCGGACTGGTGTTGGACGTGGGCTACCGTCAGGGCAGCTCCCCGAGTCAGCGTTCCGCCGGACGTTCCGAGTTTCGCGACGCCCTGGGCAACCGCTGCACCCTGATCAACAAGGAGCTCTTCCGATATCCCGAGAGCAACGAGGAGGAGGTCACGTTCCGATACGCAACGGACCGCGAGCTCGCCGACTTCCTCCGCAAGCGGTGTCCGGACCTCCGCGTGGAGCCGCTGCTCGACGCCGTGCCGGCGCGCGCCTAGGTCGAGCCCATGTCCGAGCCACTGCACATCGGTTTTGAGCTGACTGAAAACGAATTTCTCCGAGCGCACCGGCTCCATCTCAGGCGCTCGCTTCTCACGTTCCGCAACCTCGTCGCCCTGACGTTTGCCCTGACTCTCGGGGCGCTCCAGGTGGCGCTCTTCGGAAGCGAGCAGTGGGCGCTCCGGGTTTTCGCGCTGCTTTGGCTCGCGGTGCTGCTGTTCGCCGCCTATGCGTTCTTGCTGCTGCCGCTGCGCCTGTACCGGCGTGATCCACGGCATTCGGCTCGCCAGGAGGGGGTCCTGAGCGATGAGGGAATCCGGCTTCGCCAGGGCACGAGCGAGGTGCTCCACGAGTGGTCCGGAATCTCACGGACCTTCGAGAACGCCGAATTCTTCCTCCTGGTGCCGCACGGCGGGCTGCCGATCGCCGTGCCCAAGCGGGCGCTGGGGTCGGTCGAGGTCACGCGCTTCAGGGGCTTTCTCGAAGCGGACGTTTTCGTGCCATAATGGCCTGAGCCATGGAATCCCGGACGTCGTCAGTGGATCATCAGGAGTGGTACCGCGCGAGCGCGCACGAGCTCCAGCACGCGGGTGTTTGGCTGAGGGGGGGCGAGCTCAACACGCTCGCGCGATCGGAGTTCGAGGCGCGGCCTTTTCGCGCGCTTTTCGCCCGGCTCTCCACCTATGCCGACACGGGCTACTCGTTCACGCATCAGTATCTCTACCAGCTTGCCGCGGGGACGCCCGGCGTTTTTCCGGATCTTGCGTATCTTCCGCCGCGCGGTGACGCCGCGATTTTCGAGCGCGACCGGATTCCCTGGCTCCTCGGCACCCAGACCAAGAAGGGGCCCCGGGCTTTCGATCTGATCGGTTTTTCCAACTCCATCACCCAGGAGCTGATCAATCTCCAGACGATGCTCGCGCGAAGCGGCTTGCCGTTGTCCAAACAGGAGCGCATGTCCCGGCCCGACGTGCCGCTGCTCCTGCTTGGCGGCGCCAACGCGCTCTACTCCTCTTCCGTGTGGCTGGCGGATCCGCTCGTCGACGCCGTCTTCGTGGGTGAGGGGGACGCGGAGATCCGCCGGATCCTCGAGCTCTGCCGTGACGGCAAGGTCCAGGGGCTCTCCAAACGCGAGCTATTGGCCGCGCTCACGGAGGTTCCCGGATTCTTTGAGCCCGACCGCCCGCGCGCGACCCGCAAGAGCTTCGTCTCCGACCTGAACCGCGCCGAGCCGCTCGCGCGGGCGCCCGTCCCGTATCTCGCCGATCATGCCGGAAGCTCGCATCTGCAGATCAGCGAAGGCTGCCCGTGCTTCTGCAGCTTCTGCGCGGAGAGCTGGGAGCGGCGGCCTTACCGCGAGCGTTCCGCGCTCGTGCTGCGCGAGGCGGCGCTTCGGCTCAAGGCCTCGATGGGGCTCGATACGATCGACCTGTACAGCTTCAACTTCAACATGCACTCGGAGCTGTACCCGCTGCTGTGGGAGCTGCTTCCGCTCTTCCGCCAGGTCGGCCTCAAGAGCGAGCGCTTCGACCTTCTCGCGCATGATGCCGAGCTGCTCAAGCTGCATCAGGCGCTCGAGAAGATGAGTCTCACCTGCGGGCTCGAGGGGATCTCGCCCCGGCTCCGGCGCTACCTGCACAAGAATCTCGGCGAAGAGGACCTGCGAAAAGGGCTCGAAGGCATCTTCCGGATGAAGGCCCGTGAGCTCAAAATTTTTCTCATCGCGACCGGTCACGAGACCGAAGAGGACTTCGCTGCGTTTGAGGCGCTTTTGAACTGGCTGAATGAGGTACGGTCGCGCGTCGACGCCCGCACCCGGGTGATCTTCTCCATGACGCCGCTCGTGCGGTTTCCCTGGACGCCGCTCGAGTTCGAGGACGCCCTCCCGGTGAGCCGCTACGAGCCCATTCTGCGCAAGGCCGCGGGACGGGTGCGCGCGGCGGGCTTCGAGTTCCGCGAGGCGGCCGAGCTGCCGGAGTACTGGGTCTCGCAGCTTCTCGTGCGCGCCGCGGAGCCGGTGGTGAGCCGCGCGCTCGGGCGCGCGATCGAGCGCACGGGCTTTGTCTATTACCGCGAGATCCCCGAAAGCTTCATGGGGGCGCTTGAAGCGGCGATCCGCGAGCAGGGGCGGGACCCGGCCGCGCTTTTCAAGGGGTCTTCGCTCGAAGAAAGCCGCCACAAACCCTGGGCGCTCGTCGAGACCGGCGTGAAGCGCGAGTTTCTCTGGGAACGCGCCGAGCTCGCGCGCTCGTTCGGAGAAGTGGACTACTGCCTCGGCCGAAGCTGGACGAAGGCCCGCTGCTCGCACTGCGGTGCTTGCCCCTCGCGCTTTCACGTCCGCGACATCGTGCTAGCCGAGCAGAAGCGCGAGCACGCGATCGAGGAGTTCAGGGAACGCCGGCGCACGGCTCGTCAGCGCGAAAGAGCGCAGGGCTTTGTTCTCACCGTTGGCGACCCAGCGCGCGGGCTGCCGCGCAGGATGATGGGCGTCGCGCTCGCGCGGGCGCTGATGCTCGCCGTGCCCGAACTCACGCCTTATTACAAAGGGTTCGCGGGCGCGCACTGGGCGGATGAGGACCGGCCCGTCTGGGTCACCGGCAGGGACGCGCTCACCCTGAGCTGGGACGAGTCAGCGCTGCCGATCCTCGCCCGTGGCGCGGCCGATCCCGCGTGGCTCTCGCGGGTGAACGCGGAGCTGGGCGCGTGGGGCGTTTTTGAGGCGCTCCTGCCGCCCTCCGGCTGGCAGCCGGCGTCCCTTCGCATCCGGTCGCCTTGGGCGCCCCGGCTCGACGGTTATCTCCGTTCGCGCGGACTCAAGCACACGCTCCGGAAAGATGCGGCGCGTGGCTCGATCTACGAGCTGATCCCGCAGGCGGTGAAAAAGGGCATCCTTCGCAGCCTTTCCATGAAGGCCGCCGATGGTGAGTTCCTTTGCGAGCTGGTGCCCGGCGCGAAGTTCGACCTTCGTGTGTTCCTCGCGGAGGTGCTCCTCGCTTCGCGGCCGGAGAGTCAGCTCTCGCTGCTGCGGATCGAGTCGAGGTGAATCAGGTGTCCCCGCGTATTGACACTTTTGACGCGGCGGGCATCACCAAGTGAGCGGGTCCCTTTTGCTACTCGATCCGGTCGGCGGGGCAGTAGGTGTAGCTCAGGACATAACCGCTCGCGCCGGCGACCACGGTCTCGAGCGCCAGGCCTTCGAGCTCCTGACCGAGCTCGGTCAGCTTGCTGTCGAGCCCGAAAAACGAAAGCATCGTCCGGACCCAGACCTTCTTGGGCGTGAACGCCTCGATGATCAGGTCGCCGGAGGTCGTGACGCGGATCGCTTCATAGTAGGTTTTGTCTTCGGACTGACCCCAGAGCTCGTTATCCATCGTCGCGTTGGGCGCGTAGGTGCGGATGCGGCCGACTTCGAGATAGGCCAGGTTGTCGATGAAGAGGTTGCCGAACTTCTGGAAACGGTACCACGTGTTGGCCATTGACGGCACGATCGCGTCGGTCTTGGTGAGCGCGTAATACACGCGGCACTCGTAGCGTTTGCCGAACTGGATTCCCTCGCCGATCGCGGTGACTCCGGCCGAGTCGGTCTGCACGGGCTTGGCCGCGGCGTTGAACTCTTTCTGAAGCGTGACGATGTAGGGGTTGAGCGCGAGGTACTTGTCGAGGAGCTCGGACGCTTCGTCAGCGCCCTGCTCGGAGCCTTTGCCGCCGTCGTTCTCGGTCGGGGGCGCGACCGAGCGTCTCTTGCCGAACGCATGAGAGTCGGGCGCGCCGGCAAGGCACACTGCGACGATTGCTACGAGAGTAGCCAATAATTTCTGATTGAACATTTCTTGAACCCCTTTGCTTAAAGCGATTGCTTTTGACGCCCGAATCCCGAAGTCGGAAATATCAGACGCCCTGGAGTTCAGCAAGCAGCCCCTCGCCCGAAGACAGGCGCTGGGAGCGGCTTTACGGAAATCGCGCGATTACAGGAACTTGCGGTGTGGCTTAGGCACTGACCCCGATGTCCTTCTGAACCGTGGGGCGGGGCTGCCCCCGGCGGCGAGCACGGACGTCCGAGACCAGGGTCTTGAGCTGCTTGCGGTTGCGCCAAGCAAGGTAGGCGATACCGCCCCACATCAGGCCGAAGCGGCGGGTAAGAAATCGATAAAGAATCATGACCGGCGTCTCCTAGAGGAGCGGGACTGCAAGAGCGGAACCGGCTGGTGGACGAAGCCGGTCAGATGAAGTTATCCGCGAAAATGCTCGGGCTGTAGTAGTCCGCCGCTTCCACGTAGAACTCCATATGGCAGCCCGGGTCCATTCGGACGGCCACTCGGCGGTCGCGGCTGGTCGGCGGGAGGTCCTCCGGCAGCACGAGTACGAGCTCTGAACCGAGTTCGGGGAAGGGGCAGGGCACGGCCGTCATCTCGATCACGATAGTGCCGATCCCGGGGATGCCGGATTCGGTGATGAACTCAAAGCGATGATCCTTTTTGAAATGAACCGGGCCATCCAGCGTCAGCTCCTGGAGCAGGAAGAACTTCACACCCCAATGCAGGTCTCCCCATTCCATCCGGTCCCCCGCGTGCGCGGCCGGGCTGAGCCGGGACAGCGAAGCCAAGGCAAGGACGAGGAAGGCGAGCGATCTGAAAGTCGTTTTCATGGAATCATCCAAACACGGGCGAGGGGCCTTAGGCAAGGAGGTCACGCGCAATGATTTCGGTTGAATTACTCGCCCCGGGACGAGTAATTTGACCGGAGTTCGGACTTCAACGGCCTAGAGCGGATAGCGCAACGTCATTCCGAGCACGGTTACCATGATCAGCACCACGGGCAGGAGCGCGAGAAAAACGATAGTGGTGTAACCCATGACGTCGCGGGCCTTCAGCCCGAGGATCGTGAGCACGGGCACCATCCAGAAAGGCTGGATGAGATTCGCGAGCGCTTCGCCGAGGTTATAAACCGAGACGACCCAGCCCAGGTGCACCTTGAGATCGTGCGCGGCCGCGAGCACGTAGGGCGCCTCGATGATCCATTTGGAGCCGCCCGAGGGCACGAAGACTCCGAGAATGGTGGAGTAGATCGAGATGATCGGCGCGAAGGTCACCTGATTGGAGATCGAGACGAAGAAGCCGGCGATCTTGGTGTTCAGATCCGTTCCGGTGATCATTCCGGCGATGCCGGCGTAGAAAGGAAACTGCAGGATCGCGCCCCAGACCGAAGGCGTCGCGTTCCTGAAAGCGTTCATCAGGTGGTGCGGCTTTCCGTGCGCCAGGACACCCACCATGAGGAAGAAGAAGTTGATGTTGTTGAGCGTCACCGCCGAGATCGAGTCCGGAGCGTTGCTCATCGTCATTCCGAGGTAGCCGAGGCCAAGCCCGCCGATCACCCAGTTGAGAATGGGTGAATGCTCCAGCCACTCGCCTGGTGTCCGGGCCCGGGTCGCGACTGGCGCGGCGGGACGGTCCTCGAGGTCGATATTCAGCTTCGCCGCGGTTTTGGCCTTGTTGCCCAGCGGCGTGTAGAACCAGACCACCACTCCGACGAGCGCGATCTCGACCAGGACGGTGAGCAGCGTCTGCCAGAGAAACGCGGTGTCCTGCAGCCCGATGATCCCGCCCGGCACGAGGCCGCCGCGCGAGACGACCGCGCGGATCGCGGGCTGGAGCGACTCGGGCGTGCACATCTGGAGGTTGGCCGAGCCGGAGATTCCCTGGGCCCACATGCTGCCTTGCCCGAGGAAGCTCGCCGCCGCGAGCGCGCGGTAGTCCACGAGCTTGTTCCGCTTGGCCACCTCGCGCGCGAGGATCGCGCTGATGATCAGGCTGAAACCCCAGTTGAACCAGGAGGTGATCATCGAAAAAAGCGCCACGAGCAGCACCGCGGCTCGCGGTGAGTCGGGGAGAGCCGCGAGCCGGACGATCAGGCGGTGAATCGGCGCCGCGGTCGCGAGCACATAGCCGGTGATGATGATCAGCGACATCTGCATCGTGAAAGGAAGCAGCTCCCAGAACCCGCGGCCCCAGGCGCCCAGCACCCGCTCCGGGCCCGAGGGCGTGAGCCCGAGGCTCAGCCCGAAGATCAGGATCGTGGCGAGGAGCGCGAAGATGAAAGCGTCGGGAATGTACCTCTCGCTCCACTCGGTGAAGCGGGTCGCGATCTGCGACAAGGAAGGGAAGGCAGTGGGGCGGAATCTCTTGGCATTCGGCATGGGACCTCGAATTTGCGGGGGATTCATTATTTTGGCAGGCAGGCGGCAAACTTCAAGGCATTTCTGGCTTGCTCCGGGTGTGCCTTCGCTCGTATTGAGGTGAGAGAGGCCCTATGAATCCCGGCACCTTTGAAATGGGCGATTGCGTGAGCGAAGGGGAGTATACCTTGCACTCCCGGTTCACCCGCGCCGTGAACTTCCGCAGGACCACTCCGAGTGGCGGCGAGGAAGTGGTCTCGGTCGTCGACCCGAGCGTGGGCCCGGGGCCGGGCGCCATCGTGCTCTCCTCGCTGGAGAGGCCTCCGGGACGATCCCTCGCGGATCGGCTCCGGGTGGACGGCGGCAGCTTCATCTTGGGTGACGAGCGGTTCGACGCCGCGCGCGGCACTCGTTTTCGCTCCGATCTCGGCAATGTCCTCGAGGGATGGCGTCAGGCTTCGGCCGAGGCGCTGGACCAAGGGCTCGCCCGCTTCCGCGAGCAGGTGCTGAGCGAAGCGCCTCGGCGATCGCTGGTTTTCCTGCTGGAGCCTTCAGTCACGCCTCCCGCGTCCGCGGGCTTCGAGGCGGTTTTGGTGGAGCGCTTCCGGGAAGCCGCGGCCGCCTTGGCCGCGGGCGAAATCGGATTGGCCATGAGCCGCCTCCAGGGGTTAGGCTGGGGGCTCACTCCGAGCGGGGACGACTTCATCGCGGGCTTGCTTTTGGCTCGCCACGTTCTCGAGGTCGGGGTTGCTGGCGGGAGCCGAAGCCCCTGGTTTCGGGCGCTGCGCGGCGCCGAGGCGGGGCTGGACTTCGGCCGCATGACGCCGCTTTCGCGCGCGTTTATCGGGCACGCCTCGAGTGGCCGGGCGAATGCGAAGTGGCTGCGGTTGCTCGCGGAGCTGCCCCGCGGACCGAGTGAAGAGCTGGATGCGGCCATTCGCGCGGTACTCGACGTCGGGGCGAGTTCGGGCGCGGACATGGCAACGGGATTTTTGTTCACGATGGAAAAAGGGAGAAGCCGATGATCGTCAAAAGCCTGGTGAAAAAAGGGGAGTACCACGATTCCGTCACTCTGATGAGGGTGGCCAAGGAGCTCGCCGAGCAGGCCGAGGTCGCGGATTCGGCCGTGGTGATGGGCACCCCGGAAAACCTCAAGCTCCTCGAAAGCAGCGGCCTCAGAACACCCGAAATGGCCGGTGCCGGCGAGACCGACCTTCTGATCGTGGTGAAGGCCCCGACCGAGGCGCGCGCGCAGGCGCTTCTGGAATCCGCCTCCGGCGGCCTTCGCAAGAAAACCAAGGCGGGAGCCAAAGGGGACGGGTATCGGCCCAAGAGCCTGGAGTCGGCGCTCGAAGCGCTGCCCGAGGCGCGGCTCGCCCTGATTTCCATTGCCGGCCGGTACGCGGGCGATGAGGCGATGAAAGCCCTTGAGCGTGGGCTGCACGTGATGCTTTTTTCCGACAATATACCGCTCGAGAAAGAGATCGAGCTCAAGACCTTCGCCGCGGCGCGGGGTCTTTTCGTGATGGGCCCGGACGCCGGTACCGCGATCATCAACGGCGTGCCGCTGGCGTTCGCCAATCAGGTGGCGCGCGGCCCGGTCGGGATCGTGGCGGCCTCGGGCACGGGCCTGCAGGAGGTCACGACGCTGATCTCCAACGCCGGCTCCGGTGTTTCGCAGGCGATCGGCACCGGTGGCCGCGACGTCAAGAAGGAGGTCGGCGGCATCATGTTCCTGCAGGGTATGCGCGCGCTGCTCGATGATCCTCAGACCCAGGTGCTGCTCCTGATTTCCAAGCCTCCGCATGAAAGCGTGCTGGAGAAGATCCGCGCGCTCGCCAGGACGGCTTCCAAGCCGATCGTCGCGACGTTCCTGGGCGCCGAGCCCGCG
>JAMPXZ010000227.1 GCA_023700925.1 Oligoflexia bacterium
CTTCGGCGTTTGTCGGAGTGGCGACCCATGGCGGAATGGAGGTCAGCCTGCGCGCGGCGGACGTCTATCTGTCCCGCCCGGGGGTGACTCCTGTTCTGGCTCTCGTCATGGCCTCGCGCGAGACGATGAAGGTCCTGCGACGCAACCTCGTATTTTCCCTCGTCTACAATCTCGCGGGCGGCGCCGCGGCCCTGCTCGGCTACGTGAATCCGCTCGTCGCGGCGGTGCTGATGCCGGCGAGCGCGTTGACGGTGTTCCTTTCGTCGATCCACGGTACGCGGTCGCTGAGAAGGAGCCTGAGATGAGCGTGATCTACCTGATGTTGCCGTTCGCGCTGCTGCTCGGGCTGGGCTTCACGGTGGCCTTCGTGTGGATGACGGCGCACGGGCAATACGATGATCTGGAGACGCCGGCGTATCGGCTGCTCTTGAATGACGAGCCGGTGGATGGCCCGGCAAGGAAAGGAAGGGACGCATGACTAGCGAAACCGCGACGGGTCCGGTCGAGACCTATCGATACGACGACGCCATCGCGAAGAAGTTTCTCCTGGCGACCGTCTTCTGGGGCCTCATCGCCATGCTGGTCGGGGTGACCATCGCCTCGCAGCTCGGCAACTGGCGCCTGAACTTCGGCATACCCTGGCTGACCTTCGGCCGGCTGCGGCCGCTGCATACCAATGCGGCCATCTTCGCCTTCGCGGGTAACGCGATCTTCGCCGGGATCTACTATTCGACCCAGCGTCTGCTCAAGGCGCGGATGTTCTCGGACGCGCTGAGCGCGTTTCACTTCTGGGGCTGGCAGGCGATCATCGTCATCGGCGCGATCACGCTCTGCATGGGATTCACCGTCGGCAAGGAATATGCGGAGCTCGAGTGGCCGCTCGATATCGCGATCACGGTGGTATGGACGGCTTTCGCGGTGAACTTCTTCGGCACCTTGATCCGGCGCCGGGAGCGTCACCTCTATGTGGCGATCTGGTTTTACATCGCGACGATCATCACGGTCGCGATCCTTCATGTCGTCAACAGCGTGAGCATTCCGGTCTCCCTGTGGAAGAGCTATCCGGTTTACGCCGGCGTGCAGGACGCCTTGATCCAGTGGTGGTACGGCCACAACGCGGTCGCCTTCGTGCTCACGACGCCCTTTCTCGGCCTGATGTATTACTTCCTGCCTAAAGCCGCGAATCGTCCGGTTTACAGCTATCGGCTCTCGATCATCCACTTCTGGTCGCTCGTGTTCATCTACATCTGGGCAGGGCCCCATCATCTGCTCTATACGGCGCTGCCTGAGTGGGCGCAGACGCTCGGCATGATCTTCAGCGTGATGCTGCTCGCGCCGAGCTGGGGCGGCATGATCAACGGCCTGCTGACCCTGCGCGGGGCATGGGATCGCGTGAGAACCGATCCGATCCTGAAATTCCTCGTCGCGGGCGTGACCTTCTACGGAATGGCGACTTTCGAAGGGCCGCTGCTTTCCATCAAGTCCGTGAACCTGCTCGGCCATTACACCGACTGGATCATCTCTCATGTGCACGGCGGCGCGCTCGGCTGGAACGGCTTCATCACCTTCGGGATGATCTACTGGCTCGCGCCCCGGCTGTGGAAGACGGAGCTTTACAGCGTGCGTCTGGCAACGGCGCATTTCTGGGCCGGCTTCCTCGGCATCGTCCTCTACATGTCTTCGATGTATGTCTCGGGCATCACTCAGGGGCTCATGTGGCGCGCGATCGATCCGACGACGGGTCGTCTTGCCTATCCGGATTTCATCGAGACCGTGGTCCGGATCGTGCCGCTCTATTGGGTCCGCGCCACGGGGGGGGTTCTCTTCCTCTCGGGCGTGACGATGATGATCGTGAACCTCTGGCTCACGATTGCGCGAGCTCCGAAGGAGGTGAAGGAGGAGGTCTATGCGGCGCCTTCCTTGCGCCCCCTCACACCGGAAGCGCTCATCGTCGCCGATCGTCGTCCCCATCGGATGCTCGAGGGTTTGCCGATGGTCTTCACGGTCCTTTCGGCGATCGCGGTGCTGGTCGGGAGCCTGATCGAGATCGTGCCTTCGTTCCTCGCGCACGATTACGTCGAGGCCAACCCGATCCGCGCGAGCGGCGATCGGGCCATCAAGCCCTACACGGCGCTCGAGCTTCAGGGGCGGGATATCTACGTCCGCGAGGGCTGCTACACCTGCCATTCGCAGATGGTCCGCCCGACCGAGGCCGAGACGCTTCGTTATGGCACGTACTCGCGCGCGGAAGAGTCGATCTATGATCGCCCCTTCCAATGGGGTTCCAAGCGAACGGGCCCGGATCTGGCGCGGGTCGGCGGGAAGTACCCGGACCTCTGGCATTTCCGCCATATGCTCGATCCGCGCGCCGTGGTGCCGGGCTCGATCATGCCGCCCTATCCCTGGCTGGTGCGCGACGAGCTGGATCTGTCGCTGAGCGAGCGCAAACTCCGGATCATGCGGACCCTCGGCGTGCCCTATTCGGCCGAAGAAGTCGCCGCGGCCGAGCCGAGCGCGCGCCAGCAGGCGCGCGAGGTGGCGGCACGCCTTGAGGTCGAGGGGGCTCCGCAGGGGCTTCAGGACAAGGAAATCGTCGCGCTGATCGCGTACCTGCAGCGGCTCGGGCGTGATCTGCGACAAGGAGTCGCCCGATGATCCGTGAAGTGCTTTCGCGTTATCCTTATGGCGCGTGGAGCGGAGTCGCGATGCTGCTTTTTCTGGCGGTCTTCCTCGGAGCGGTGAGTTGGGTCTGTCGCCGCCGGGGAAGGGCCTTTTATGCCGCATTGGCGCAGCTCCCGTTTTCGGAACCCGAGCCGGTCAGGAAAGGAGCCCGACATGAGTCAGAAGCCTGAAAACCCTGGGACGCATGATGCGCCGTTGTCGGGGCATTCCTACGACGGAATCGAGGAGTTCGACAACTCGCTTCCCCGGTGGTGGCTTTCGCTTTTCTATCTTTCCATCGCCTTCGCTGGCGGGTACTTCGCGTATTACCAGCTTGGCCCGGGCTCCACGCTTGTGGAGAGCTACGAAAAGGATCGCGCGGCCCGCGAAACGGCTGCCGCGGGCAAGGCCTCCGCGGGACCCGATGGCAATCTACTGCTGGCGGCCTTCAAGAACCCGTCGGAACGGGAAAAAGGAAGGGGCGTCTACCAGGCGCGCTGCGCCGCCTGCCACGGGCCGCAGGGGCAGGGACTGATCGGGCCGAATCTCGCCGATGACCATTGGCTTCACGGCGGCACGCTCGTGGACATCGCCAAGACGGTCGGAAACGGCGTTCCCGACAAGGGGATGCCGCCCTGGGGTCCGGTGATCTCCCCGCAGGAGCTTCTCTCGGTCGTGGCCTACGTCAAGGGACTCAAAGGCACGAACCCGCCGAATCCCAAGGCACCGCAGGGGGCGCTCTTCAAAGAGTGATGCATTCATGAGTAAAGCACAGGAGTTGCCGGTCGATCGGCTCGCGACGACGGATGAACAGGGGGGGCGAGTCTATCTTTACCCCGCCGAGGTGAAGGGGCCCTTCCGTCGCCTGAGACGCGTCGTCTATGATGTCCTGCTCGTGATCTTCCTCGCTCTCCCCTGGCTCAGGATCGGCGGTCAGCCGGTCGTGCTCCTGGACATCCCACGGCGGCGCTTCAGTCTTTTTGGCGAGACCTTCTGGGCGCACGATGCGCCGATCCTGCTCTTCGTTCTCGGCGGGTTCGTTCTCGCCCTCGTCCTGGCCACGGCTGTCTGGGGTCGCGTCTGGTGCGGATGGGCCTGTCCGCAGACGGTCTTCATCGACGGAGTGTTTCGCCGGCTCGAGCGTTGGATCGAAGGCCACGCCTTTGAACGCCGGCGGCGTGATGAGGGGCCCTGGACGCTGGACAAAGGCGCGAGAAGGATCGTGAAATGGGCCGCCTTTGTCGCGGTGTCGCTCGTGATTGCCCACACTTTTCTGGCTTATTTTGTCGGAACCGACGAGCTTGGGCGGATGTTGAGAGGGTCGCCGGGGCAGTATCCCGCCGCTTTTCTCGTCATGGCAGTCACGATGGGAATCGTCCTCTTTGACTTCGGCTGGTTTCGCGAGCAGTTCTGCACGATCGCGTGCCCGTATGGCCGGTTCCAATCGGTGCTCATGGACAGTGATTCCCTGATCGTCGGCTACGACGCGCGCCGGGGCGAGCCGAGGCGCGGAACCGCCCCGGCAAAAGAAGAAGGCGACTGCGTGAGCTGTCAGCGTTGCGTGCAGGTGTGCCCCACTGGCGTCGATATTCGTCGAGGCGTCCAGCTCGAGTGCATCGCCTGCACGGCCTGCATCGATGCCTGCGACGAGGTGATGACCCGTCTCAAGCGGCCCAAGGGCCTCATCCGTTACGCCTCCACTTCCGAGCTGGCGGGAGGGAAGCGTCGGAAGTTCGGGCCGCGCGTGGCTCTCTATCTCGGCTTGCTCCTGGTTTTCATTTCGGGGCTCACGCTCTCGATCGCCGGCCGCGAGGCACTGGACACTACGCTTGTCCGGTTTGTCGGAGAGCCCTATCAGGTGGTTTCCG
>JAMPXZ010000228.1 GCA_023700925.1 Oligoflexia bacterium
GCCGGCCGCAGTGGCGAAGTTCTCGGCATGGACGCCTTGCAACGCGACTCTGATCCGAAGGTTCCCGCCGCCAAGCTTCCCGCTCTCGGGATCGATGCCAGGAATGTCACGATGTCAGGAATCTCGGCCGGCGCCTATGTCGCCGTTCAGATGCACGTGGCTTACTCCACCGTCGTTTCCGGCGTCGGCACGATCGCGGGCGGCGTGTACGGCTGCGCCGAGGGGAACGTGGATCGGGCCCTCGATATCTGCATGAAGATTCCGGCGCAGGTCGAGCCGGCGAAATATATCGAAGTCGCGAAGAGATCCGCCGAAGAAGGCAAGATCGACCCGCTCGAGAACCTCGCGCGCGGACGCATCTTCATCTTGAACGGTGCTCGGGACAGCATCGTGAACCCGGCTTCCGGAGAGCAGCTCAAGACGTTCTACTCGAGCTTCCTGCCGACACGCCAGATCCAGACCAAGTTCGATCTGCAGAGCGCGCACGGCCACCCCACCCTGAGCTATGGCAACGGCTGCACCGACGAGCGCCTGCCGTGGCTGAACAACTGCAAGTACGACGCTTCGGGTGCGATCCTCGGTCATACCGCGGGAACCCCCGACGCGGCCGTGCCTTCAGCCGCCGGGAGCGTCAGCGCGTTTGACCAGAAAGAGTTCGGCTCCGCCCAGGCGGTCATGGCTGATAGCGGGAGCGTCTATATCCCCGCCGCCTGCAAGAAGAAGAGCGCGAACTGCCGCCTCCATATCGCACTCCACGGCTGCATGCAGTCGCCGTCCATGGTTGGCGACAAGTACGTGCGTTTCGCCGGTTACAACGAATGGGCCGAGGCCAACAAGATGGTCGTCCTCTACCCTGCGGTCGGCACCAATCGCGACAACCCGTATGGGTGCTGGGACTGGTGGGGCTACACCGGTCCCGAGTACGCCACGCGCGAAGGCAAGCAGCTCAAGGCCTTCAAGGCGATGATCGATCGCCTGGCCAGCAAGCCCTGAGCGTTCGCCGGGATCAAAGCGATTGTCGTCCTGCGCCCCGAAGGCCGCTCACCCGTGGGTGAGCTTCTTGAATTTCACCCGGTGCGGCTGCACGGCTTCGGCGCCGAGGCGCTTCTTCTTGTCCTCTTCGTAGTCCTGGAAGTTGCCCTCGAACAGCACGACTTTCGAGTCGCCCTCGAAGGACATGATGTGAGTGCAGATGCGATCGAGGAACCAGCGGTCGTGGCTGATGATCATCGCGCAGCCGGCGTAGCTCGTCAGCGCCTCTTCGAGCGCGCGCAGCGTGTTCACGTCGAGATCGTTCGTCGGCTCGTCGAGCAGGATCACGTTTCCGCCGGCCTTGAGCATCTTGGCGAGGTGCAGCCGGTTGCGCTCCCCACCTGAGAGCATGCCGACCTTCTTCTGCTGATCGGCGCCCATGAAGTTGTACCGGGCACAGTAAGCTCGTGACTGAACTTCGCGATTGCCCAGCATGATGGTTTCGTTCTTTCCGTCGGAGATCTCTTCCCACACCGTGTTGTTCGCGTTGAGCGACTCGCGCGACTGATCGACGTAAGCGAGCTTGACGGTCTCACCCACCCGGATCGTGCCGGAGTCGGGCTTTTCCTGGCCGGTGATCATCCGAAAGAGCGTCGTCTTGCCGACGCCGTTGCCGCCGATGATCCCGACGATGCTGCCCGCCGGGATATTGAACGACAGATCCTCGAAGAGCACCTTGTCGCCGTAGGATTTCGAAATCTTGTTCGCCTCGATCACGAGGCCCCCGAGGCGCGGCCCCGGCGGAATGTAAATCTCCATCTCCTCGACCCGTTCCGGACGATCCTCGGCGAGAAGCTTTTCGTAAGCCGAGACGCGGGCCTTGCTCTTGGCCTGCCGCGCGCGCGGGCTCATCCGGATCCACTCGAGCTCACGCTCGAGCGACTTCTGGCGCTTGGTCTCGGATTTCTCCTCCTGCTGGAGGCGCGTCTGCTTCTGCTCAAGCCACGAAGAGTAGTTGCCCTGCCAGGGAATCCCGTGACCACGATCGAGCTCCAGGATCCAGCCCGCGATATTGTCGAGGAAGTAGCGATCATGGGTCACCGCGACGACCGTGCCCTGGTACTGTTTGAGGAACTGCTCGAGCCAGCCCACCGATTCGGCGTCCAGGTGGTTGGTAGGCTCGTCGAGCAAGAGGATGTCGGGCTTCTGCAGGAGCAAGCGGCACAAAGCCACGCGGCGGCGCTCACCGCCCGAGAGATTTTTGACCGGCGACTCGCCCGGCGGGCACCTCAGCGCGTCCATCGCGATATCCAAGGTCCGGTCGATTTCCCAGCCGTTCGCATGCTCGATCTTTTCCTGAAGATCGGCCTGCTCGCCGAGCAGCTTTTCCATCTTGTCGGGATCCATCTCGGGATCGGCGAACTCATTGCTGATCGCTTCGAAGCGCTTGAGCCATTTTACCAGGTCCCCGAGACCGTCCTGGACGTTTTCTTTCACGGTCTTGGCGTCGTCGAGCTGCGGCTCCTGCTGAAGATAACCCACGGAGATGCCGTCGCCGGGCCGGGCCTCGCCGTTGAAGTTCTTCTCCTGGCCCGCCATGATCTTCAGCAGCGTGGACTTGCCCGCGCCGTTCAGACCCAGAACGCCGATCTTGGCCCCGTAATAAAACGAGAGATAAATATCCCTAAGAACCTGTTTATTTGGGGGATAGATCTTCCCTACGCCCTGCATCGTGAACGCGAATTTTTGTGCCATTGGGCTTTGATACAAAAATCCTCTGAGAGTGTCTATCGGAAGGTCTCCTCCCGCGTCGCCAGGGACATAGGAGTCAAGGCGTTACCGCCGAGAACAAGCGATCGAGTTTGTCAATACCCGACTCTTTCGATATACTTTAAATAATGGGGTATCCGGTACGTCTGTCACACCTCCCAGGATTGTTTCTTCTTTCCTGGATTTTCGCGATGAATTCGACCGCTTTTGCGGCCGGTCCCCTTCTTTCGCCTCAGGGCTTTACGTTTCAAGGCCGTCTCTATGATGGCTCCGGATCGCTTCCGCTGACCGACACAGTTGATCTCACCCTTGGGATCTACTCCCCCGACGGCCTCTGCCTCCTTTACGAAGAAAAGCAGACCTCGATCGACCTGGCCACGGCTAGCGGGCTCTTCGCGGTTCAGGTCGGTTCGGCGGTAGGCGCCCCCAAGCGTTCCGTCGGCACCGACCCCGGACTCACGATGGCGCAGATCTTCGCCAACGGCTCGGGCGCGATTCGCGGCGTGGGCACTCCGAACTGCGCTCCGGGCTACCTTCCAGCCGCGGGCGACTCCCGTCGCCTCCGAGTAACGGTGACACCGCAAGCCGGACTCCCCATCACGCTCTCGCCCGATCAGACGATTCTCGCCGCGCCTCAGGCATCGGTCGCGGAGACCGTGCAGGGCCTCGGGCCTGAGCAGCTGATCCAGGTCTCGGGCAATATCTCGCAAGGCAGCCTGGGAACCCTCACTGACGGCTCAGACGCTTCTTCGCTCCACACGCATGACTCGCTCTATATCCAGGCCGGTGGCAGCAGCTCTCAGAACCTCGGCAGCGGAGTCACCTACACCAGCGGCACGATCGGAATCGGCACTTCGACTCCGACGGCGGATCTTTCGTTCGGCGGGGACGCTCCGCGCGAAATTCATTCGGAACGCAACCCCACGGCAGGAGCCGCGGGCAATGACTTGACGGTAGGCGCCGGTGGTGCTGCGACCAGCAGTACGGACAAGAACGGCGGCTCCCTGGTGCTGTCTTCCGGCACCTCCACCGGCAGTGGCAGCTCGACGATCGTCTTTGAAACTTCCTCGGGCGGCGCGAGCGGAACGACGGATCGCAATCCCTCACCCAAGATGGTGATCACAGGCGACGGCAAGGTCGGCATCGGCACACTAGCCCCTTCGGCGACATTGGATGTCGCGGGTACAGCTAACGTCAACGGCAACCTGAACGCCGGAAGCTTCTCCGTAGCCAACGGCACGATTCCCGTCATCAACTCGCTCGGCCAATGGGTCGGCCCCGCGATCGGCGGTATCGGTCAGACGGGAGCCACGGGAGAAACCGGAGCTTCGGGAGCGACGGGCGCTACTGGCGCGACTGGTGAAACCGGCGCTCAGGGTCTGACCGGTGCCACGGGTGAGACTGGTGCGCAGGGCGCCCAGGGCGTGACGGGTGCCACAGGAGCCGGAGTAACAGGTGCTACCGGTGAAACCGGAGCGCAGGGCGTGACTGGCGCTACAGGAGCCGGAGTGACTGGTGCCACCGGTGAAACCGGCGCACAGGGCGCGCAAGGCTTTACCGGAGCCACGGGCGAAACTGGGGCGCAAGGCGCGCAAGGCTTCACTGGCGCCACGGGTGAAACCGGTGCACAGGGTGCACAAGGCGTGACTGGCGCTACAGGAGCCGGAGTGACTGGTGCAACGGGCGAAACCGGGGCGCAAGGCGCGCAAGGCTTTACTGGCGCCACGGGCGAAACCGGCGCACAGGGCGCACAAGGCGTGACTGGCGCTACAGGAGCCGGAGTGACTGGTGCAACCGGCGAAACCGGTGCGCAAGGCGCGCA
>JAMPXZ010000229.1 GCA_023700925.1 Oligoflexia bacterium
CACGGTTCTTGATCCCGAAGTACCCCAGCCATTCTTCCCCTTCTGAACGAAACCTTGTAAATACGCGCCTGCACTCCTCCGGAACAAGTGTGAGGACTCGTGCGGGCCTGGATGGCCGAGTCCGACACCACTTGTTCCGGAGGAGTGAAAGCGCGTGGCTGGGGTGCTAGGATTCACTCGGGCCCTCCTGGCCCTCGCCCCTTCGGGGCGCGCCTGACGGCGCGTGCAAAAATGCCCTCATGGCATTTTTGTCGAACCTCCTCGCTTCGCTCGGCGAGGTTCTCTTCCCATGCACCACCCGCCCAAACAAAAAAGCCCCGGCCAGAAGGCCGAGGCTTTTTTGTTTGAAATGGCTGGGGTGCTAGGATTCGAACCTAGGAATGGCGGAATCAAAATCCGCTAGCTTACCGCTTGCCGACACCCCAACACATGAGGAACAAGCTAGTGGATCGAAACTTATTGGTAACATGAACCTCGGCAGAGGATCAAGCGTCGGCTTCTTCCTCGGCCCGCTCGGCGGCTTCAGCTCCGCCGCCGTCACGGATCTCCTCCAAGTAGGCGTCGAGGATCTTTTTTTCCATGATGGCGCGGGTGCTTTGATTCAGAGGATGTGCGATGTCCTTGAAGGTGCCGTCCTTGCGCCGCTTGCTGGGCATGGCGACGAAGAGCCCCCCGTTGCCGCTGATGATCTTCAGATCCCGAACGACGAAACAGTTGTCCAAAACGATCGTGATGTAAGCCTTGAGCTTCTCCTCATCGACCGGAAAAACCTTCACCTCGGTGATTTCCACGGCTCGTCTCCCCCTCGCTAACCGAGCCCGTCTTGGCTCGGCGTGCCCGCTGCCACGCAGCATTATGTCGTACTTAGGCCATCCCTCAGGAAATCAACTGCCTTGGGTATTTTAATCCCATCCCCGTTCACTCAGTGTAGAGGACGGTAGTCGGGATTTCAAATTCTATAAATAATCGAATAAATCAGAATAGATCGGAAACGAGCTAAATTCGCCCAGTTTACGCCCGTTTATCCCAATCCGGGGCATAAATGGGGGATCTTTCCTGCCCTGAAAAGCGGAAACCGCTCTCATCCGCCTCGATGAGCACTTTTGTCCCCGGCGGATATTTTCCGGTCAGGATTTCCATCGCCAGCGGATTCTGAATATCCCTTTGGAAGACCCGCTTCATGGGCCTGGCGCCAAAGTCCTTGTCGTAGCCGCGCTCAGCCAGGAGGTTCACCGCCGATTCCGAAAGCTCCAGCTCAAGGTTACGCTCCCGGAGCTGGACATTGAGCTTGGCGGCGTAGAGCTTCACGATCTCGCGAAGCTGGAGCTTGTCGAGGTGGGAGAAGATCACGATTTCGTCGATCCGGTTGAGGAACTCGGGGCGGAAATGCCGGCGAACCAGCTCCATGACCCCACGATCCCGCCGTTCGGCGTCCGGCTCCTCCAGGATCAGGCTGCTCCCGATGTTGGAGGTCATGATGATGATCGTGTTCGTGAAGTCGACAGTCCGGCCCTGACCGTCCGTGGCGCGGCCATCGTCGAGGATCTGGAGGAAGACGTTGAAGACATCGGGATGGGCCTTCTCGATCTCGTCCAGAAGGATGACCGAATAAGGCCTGCGCCGCACAGCCTCGGTGAGCGCTCCGCCCTCCTCGTATCCGACGTAGCCCGGCGGCGAACCGATGAGGCGAGCGACGGAATGCTTTTCCATGTACTCGCTCATGTCGATACGGACCATCGCCCGCTCGTCGTCGAAGAGAAACTCGGCTAGGGCCTTCGCCGTCTCCGTCTTGCCGACGCCCGTGGGTCCGAGAAAGAGGAACGAGCCCATGGGGCGGCTCTTTTCCTGAAGCCCGATGCGGGAACGCCTAACGGCATTGGCCACCGCACCGATGGCTTTCGTCTGTCCGATCACGCGGCTGGAGAGGGCCTCCTCCATCTTGATGAGCTTTTGCTGCTCGCTTTCCATCATGCGGGCGACCGGGATGCCGGTCCAACGCGCCACGACCTCGGCGATGTCGTTCTCGGTGACCTCCTGACGCAGGAGCTGTGCGCCTTTCTTCACCGCCACCAGCCGACCGTCCTGGCTCCGCTGGGCTTCCTCGAGCTGCTTCTGAAGCGCCAGGAGCTGCCCATAGCGCAGCTCCGCGGCCTTCTCGAGATCCCCGCGCCGTTCGGCGGCCTCGGAGTCGAGACGCACGCGTTCGATCCGCTCGCGGAGCTCCTTCACGGCGTTGAGCTCTTTTTTCTCCCGCTCCCACTGCGCCTTGAGCTCGGAGCTCCGGCTTTTTAGCGAGGCCAGCTCGATTTCGAGCTGTTCGAGGCGCTGTCGGGAGGCCGGATCGCTTTCCTTCTTGAGCGCCTGGCGTTCGACCTCGAGCTGCAGGATCCGGCGCTCGAGCTGGTCGACCTCCTCGGGGCGGGAGTCGATCTCCATCTTGAGCCGCGCCGAGGCCTCATCGACGAGATCGATCGCCTTGTCGGGAAGGAACCGGTCGGTGATGTAACGATTCGAAAGGGTCGCCGCAGCGACCAAGGCGGCATCGCGGATGGACACGCCGTGATGGACCTCGTAACGCTCACGAAGTCCACGCAGGATCGAGATGGTGTCCTCGACCGAGGGCTCCTTGATCAGCACGGGTTGGAACCGGCGCTCGAGAGCGGCATCTTTCTCGATGTGCTTGCGATACTCGTCGAGCGTCGTGGCCCCGATGCAACGAAGCTCGCCGCGCGCGAGAGCGGGTTTGAGCATGTTCGAAGCGTCCATCGCGCCCTCGGCGGCGCCGGCGCCCACAAGGGTATGAAGCTCGTCGATGAAGAGAATGAAGTGCCCCTCGGCGGCGCTCACCTCCTTGAGCACGGATTTCAGGCGCTCCTCGAACTCTCCTCGGAACTTCGCCCCCGCGATCAGGGCGCCCAGGTCGAGCACCAATAGACGCTTGTCCTTGAGACTCTCCGGAACGTCGCCGCGGGCGATCCGCTGCGCGAGCCCTTCGGCGATGGCGGTCTTGCCGACGCCGGGCTCACCGATCAGTACGGGGTTGTTCTTGGTTCGTCGCGACAGCACCTGGATCGAGCGGCGGATCTCCTCGTCGCGCCCGATCACCGGATCGAGTTTCTGCTTGAGCGCCAGGGCGGTGAGATCACGGCAATACTTCTCGAGCGCGCGGTACTTGCCCTCGGGCTCGGGGTCCTGAATGCGAGCGCCGCCACGGATCTTGCGGATCGCCGTCAGGAGCGGCTCCCGCTTGAGGCCGGCCTCCATGAGCGCCTTGGCGGCCGGATTATCGCGGAGCTGCGACGAGAGCAAGGCGAGCACGAAGTGCTCACCTGAAACGTACTCATCGGCGAGCTTCTTGGCCTCGTCCTCGGCGAGGACCATCAGGCGATTCAGCGGAGTCGAGGCATAAATCTGTCCCGAGCCGCCCGTGACCTCCGGGAACTTCGCGAGCTCGTCGTCGACGCGCTTTCTGACGGCGGAAAGATTGACTCCCGACACCTGCAGGATATTCGGAACGATTCCCGAAGCCTCGCCCTCCGCGCTCACGAGCGCGTGCAGAAGATGAACGGGATGAAGCTCCTGGTGTCCGCGCCTGATCGCCGCGGCCTGCGCCTGTTGCAACGCCTCTTGGGCGCTTTGCGTGAATTTCGTCGCCATACAAAGAAGATGGGAGCAAAACCCACGCCGTCAAGTCCCGCCCTTGGGCTACTTCAGGTCGAGGATAACTACCGTAAAGGCTTCACGACCCTGGGGGTCCGTCCGGCGGACGCGGAGCAGATAACTCTTCTTTTGACGAACCAGGGCGTAAAAATCGTCCACGTTCCTGACCGGCTTGCGGTCGACTTCGAGAATGATGTCTCCACGAAGCAGGCCGGCCTGATCGGCGGGGCCGCCATAGGCGGTGGAGGCAACGACGACCCCCGAGGTTTTCTCGGGCAGCTCAAGCTCTCTGGCCACCTCGGGCGTGATGTTCTCCAGGGTCATCCCGGCTTCGATACGAACGGCCGGTTTCTTGCCCTTCCGCGACGGTGTTTCCTTCGTGGCGAGCTGCTGGGCTCCTGGCCGCTGGCCGACCTTCACGTTCAGCGTGAGCGTCTGCTTGCCGCGGAGGATCTTGGCCGGCGCCGAATCATTTGCCGCGATCGCCGTAACGGCCGCGATCAGATCCGAGGAGGAATGAATGGCTTTGCCACCAAACTCGAGGATCACGTCATAAGGCCGCAGTCCGGCCTTGTCCGCGGGCTCCCCCGGATACACGTGCGCGACAAAAGGCGAGCGCACGTCCGAGGCGACGCCGATCTTGGCGGCCACCTCCGGCGTCAGCTCGTTCACGATCACGCCGATATAGCCGCGCGAGACCGTGCCGCGCGTCCTGAGCTGCGGAAGCACCTTCTTGACGACGTTGATGGGGATGGCGAAGCCGATGCCTTGCGCGCGCTGCTCGATCGCGTTGTTGATGCCGATGACCTCGCCCTTGAGATTGACGAGCGGTCCACCCGAGTTGCCCGGGTTGATCGGCGCGTCCGTCTGCAGATAACTCGCGAGCGGGAAATCAGGGGCCGGG